>NZ_JBITPL010000024.1:0-352906 GCF_050467885.1 Rossellomorea sp. NRS-1567
TTAGGGGGCTAAATAGATATATTCCAGGAGGGTATAAAATTTTTATAAATGAACAGACAAATGAACCTACAATGAGGCTTAAAAGCACATTTCAAGCCCAAAAGCGGTTATTTTATCAAAAAAAAGCAGATTTCCATCTCAAAATGACGAACTCAATAAATGTCCCGTCCTGAACCTCAACCATCTAACGATTGACCATCACTGATCTATCCCGGCCGGCTCTTAAATAATTCATAAATACATCCTTCACCATCTCCGTCTTACCAACCTCGATCAACTTATTCCCTTTCACCGACGCGTATCCACATACTTCTTCGTACAATAACGGAGACCCTGTCCCTACCTTGTAGACCTTCTCTTCCACCAGGCTTTCTCCATTCACTTTCACATCGGAAATTACGTCGTCATGACGACTCCACGTAACTCCAGAGAACCCTAGAGCCCCAATCGGGATCCCGTGTGGCCTGAATCCATTTCCGTATACCTGCTTGGAGGTAATCTCCCCATTAAAACTATCCTCTATCAATCTCGCAATCTGTTCACCCTTTAGCTCCATCAACACAGGAGAATGCATGCTTTTGCATCGATTGTACACATCCCCCTTCGTCACATCGCCGGATTGCAGGCCTTCATCCACAGCGGCTCCCCCATACATAATGCCGATCTCCGCCTTCCAATAGTCCCGAACAGCTTCAGCCATGAACTGAATGATATCAGCATGAGCAAGGTCTTCCCTCATCGTGTACAATACCTCAGACAGAAACTCATTCGTTTCCTCACGACCTTTTTCTAAAATGGCTTCCATGCTGGCATCGGCTTCGGACTCGGAAGTGATTTCAATTAATTTCCCTTTATACGATTCAATTTTATAAAGACCATTCTCGATATGTACATCCAATTTCAACTCCCCGACATATTGTCCATGAGACCCTGCTTGAACAATCACGACACCTGATTCCACAACGGGACGTTGAAGCACTGTATGAGAGTGAGCTCCCACGATCACATCGACCAGGCCGCTGACTTCTTTCGCCATCTCCATATCGGCACCATAGCCCAGATGGGATAGAAAGACGATGACATCTGCACCCTGAGCTTTTAAGTCCGCCACCGCTTTTTTGATGGCTGTAAGGGTTTCCAGATTCCTGAATCCGTGCTTGTTTTCATAAAGATCCCCGAATTGATCGGTCGCTCCAAATAATCCAACCTTCAAACCGTTATCCACTGTCACGAGGAGCGTTTCTTTCATCCCGCCGATGACTGTCCCATCACCCTCTACAAGATTCGATAACAACCACGGCACACTGGTCTCCCGGCTATGCTTTCGTATCAACTCCGGTGTCGATCGCAGCAGCTCATTATTCCCCACAGACATCGCATGATACCCCACATCCGCAAGCATCTCCAAATGCATATCGCCATTCGTCGCCAGGCACTCATTGATGCTCATATCCAAATGATCCCCGCCATCCAGCAATACATAACTTTCCCCTTGCGCTTTAAGCTCACTGACACGTTTCTTTATGTAGGCAGCCTGTCGTACGACCAGATCATAGTTTCCGTGAAGGTCGTTGGTGTGAAGAATGGTGATGGTTTTGTTCATGTGTATTTCCCCCTGTTTAATTGTTTACTTAACTCGATGTCCGCGCAGTAATCAGGACCGTACTCTTTGACTCCCAATGTACGACAATATCTTCTCTTTCAAACCCCCATTACTCGTGAACAAAATATACGTTTCTGAGCTTGTTTGAATCACGACTCTATCCGTGTGTCCATATGGATAACCTATTCTCATTGCTGTTTTCACTTCACCGCTATATGTATCATCATCTCGCACTTCTTTAATATCCGATAATGGAATATTGATGTTACTCAATTGCCACTTAATATTTAAGTTATCGTCAATTTTTGATACCTTTACTTCCATATCTTACACTCCTGTCTTTATTCACATTTAAGAAGATTCCGACAAATCTTTTCAGATTTATGGATCATCATTGGTTCTGATATTCATTTATTAAATAGCATAGCCTCCATAATCTTCATGTCTGATCGCGAAACCTATTCGGTAAATAGCTCGCTCCTAGTACTAGAGAAAAAGCTATTACGAATTTATAGCGTCTTTCCAAAATAAACTACTCCCCAACAATCCTCATATCCTTAAGCGGATAAAACACAACATTCGTAGTGCCAACAATCTCCTCCATAGGAATCGCGCCAATATGCCGGCTATCCTTGCTATCCCTTCTGTTATCCCCCATCACGAACAGATGACCTAGCGGAACGGTCGATTGTCCGACAGCCGTTTCCTCCAAGGTAAAAGGCATGGTCAAGTCACCCTGTACATTCTCTTTTTGCTCATCCAGGTAAGGCTCCTCATACGCTTTCCCGTTTACGTATAGCGTGTCCCCTTTATACTCGATTGTATCTCCAGGAAGGCCGATCACGCGCTTAATATAATCCTGTTCCTCATTTGCATGAAACACAACGATATCAAACCGCTCGGTGTCCCCTAATTTAGACACAATCATCCGTTCCTGGTCCTGCAGGGTCGTATTCATGGAAGATCCCTTCACCATGATAGGAGTGACCAAGAAGCTACGGACAATAAATACAACGACTAACGCGATCACCAAAGCTTTCACCCATTCTAACACCACATTTTCCTTTTCAACCACGCTCTCCATCCTCTTTTCTTTCCTAATAATGAGCCATAGCACCTTTTACACTGGCTGCCCATTTAACTTTTTCTTACATACGTTTGAATCCGGTGAAAGTTTCATTTATTGGAAATTCATAAAAAAAGCTGAAGGTCAAATGACTTAACTGAACTCCAACTTTGGGACCGTCCATTTATCATGTACAATCCTTCGTTTCCTCATCTTTTTTTCTGATCGGATTCTATAAACCTAACTCTTCCTCCCTTACCCTATTAAGCTCTCCAATCTTAAAATCTATCATTCTTTGTATCTCTTCTTCCATTGTATATCCTTGAAAATACTTCTCGATTTCCCAGGCCAGCATCATGGTGGTATGGTCTATGTATAGATAATGATAATCCCGCCTGTAATCTTCATCCGAAATATGGAATTGTTTGTTTTTGAGACATTCATGATAAGTGGCCTTCACGAATTGAATCCATTTTGAATCATACAGGTCCTGCACCAAAATGGTGATGTCCCTTAGAGGGGAGGCGACAGTTGTCCACTCCCAATCGATGAACCAAACCTGTTCATCCAGAATAAAGATGTTCTCTAAATGAGGATCTCCGTGAGTGAGGACTAGGGGACTCCTTGGGTTGTAATGTGTTACATCCAACTGATCATATGAATCCTTGATGACATTTATCCAATCTGAATTCATCCATTGGCTCCTCGAACGCAAACGAGTCAATTGGTCCAAGCACCAATCCCTCCATTCAGAAGTGACTCGGTGAGTGGGCAGCTCGTTGGCAACTAATCGAATGGTAGAACTATGTAATACTGCTAACCTCTCTAATATGCTCACTATTTGTTTTCTTTTATTTCGATCGGATAGTCCCTTAAATTCTTTTTTTAGAGGTGATTGCAAATCCCGCATAAGGATGGCTTGAGGAGGAGTATCCCACACGTCAACGTATTTACTGAAGGGCTGAATATATTCCTTTGCCTTCGAATAAATCTCTACTTCGTTACTTCGATCAGCTGCGAATTCCTTATATACATAACGAGACCGTCGGTGATCTTCATCCATGACTTCGATTCGATAGATGTTTCCTGCATGAGCCCCTTCAATTGTCTGCATCTGAAGCAGCTTCAATTTTCTCTCCACTAACCGTCGCTCTAAGTGCTTCAATCAACATCCTCCTTTTTTAAATACGCTCACATTACGTTTAACTCAATAATAGTATCAATATTCCGACTTTATTCCGCAGAAGTTCATATACTCAGCCTTCCTTATATGATGAACCATAATCCCAGGCCAAGTCCCCTTCCAATCCTTCTTCCTGATCCTCTCTTCATAAATGGAAACCCGCTTTTCCGTCTCTCTAAAAAAAGGAGTCGGCTTTACTTCCATATTGATCACATCATCCAGTCCACATGGAGCCGTAACAACCAAATGACCTTCCCTGTCCAACTTCACTCCAAGAGCAGTCACTGTCTCAGGAAATTTCGAAATCGCATCTTTAGAAGAAGTATAGGGCGGAAGGTCGTTTACAAAATGCATCCTTGCTTCATTCTTAACTGACCAGGGGATGGAAGGCATGATGGTTCGTAATTCTCTTTCTAACCTTTTTTCAATTTCTTCTTCACAATTTCCTTTGTCATAATAGATGACATCCACATCTTGAATATGGGTTCTCTCTTTATATCCATGGAGAGTATCCCATATTTTCGAACGTATAAAACCAGCGCATATCCACCAATCGGGTAGATCCAATGAGCTTGCAGTCTTAATAATCTCCATCATTCCAGGGTCGTTCTCAATTAACTTGATCACATCTTCTTTATTTTTCAGCAACTAAAAAATCCTCCTCTAATAAACCGAACGTACATTCTAATTATAACATAGTAAAAGGGATAATATCCCATTACGTACTGGCCGTTTAAGGAAAGAAAATTTTGGAAGCTGGTCCTTTAGCAGGCTATTCCAATGAAATTTATTCATTCAAAATTTTTTTGCTGGGATTTAGTTCCCGAGTTAAAGAATGTATCGCTTCCATTACTTTTTCCAAGTTTTCCTCATTATTCATCTTATTTCTTGCATGCAACAATACCGGTCTGACCGACTCAACAGAACGCCCGAAATCATACATCCAGTCATATCTTGGAACCATCCAAGTGTGAAAATGATGAGTGGTGTCTTCGTTGTAGAAATAATAGACATATTCGATTCCGAGAATTTCTCTTTGAGCTTTTCGGATCGTGGTTAACACATGTATGTAATCCAGTTTCTCCGCTTCTGATAATTCATCGAAGCAAGTGATATGTCTTTTTGAAGCCAAAATGATCAGCCCTCTAATGGGATACGCCACATCCTGATGGGCGTGGAAGTATTCTGTTTCCAACACAACACCTCCATCAGGCACCACTAACCCGCTTGTTAAAGCACAACTCAAACATTCCACGTTCACAGTTTTTCCATTTGATAATGTGATTTCTCTCATACATCTTCTCCTTCCATCTACACATACTTGTTCAATTCCTAGAATTCTATTAAGTACTTCTCTCACAAAGCAATTCCCGCTCCTTAAATTATGGTACCATTTTTATACATCCAAAATAATGTAAAATTTATTTGAACCAAATCCCAATTTTTCATATCTAATGATAAACGGCCTGGAAGTACGTAGGAGGTGTGGGCTTTTTGCCGGATAACAAACTCATCAGGAAAGCGAAAATAGGACATCATCCATCATTTATTAAATTGATGAAACAATATGAACAATCCATGTACCGTGTGGCCAAGGGAATTTTAAAGAAAGATGAAGATTGCGCCGATGCCATCCAGGAAACAATCTTAATCTGTTTCAAGAAAATTTCTGATTTACAGGAAGAGAACTATTTCAAAACGTGGTTGATTCGAATTTTGATCCATGAATGTTATTCCTTGCTGAACAAACGAAAAATGGTCATACCTGTCCGGGAATGTCACGAATGGGATAAGACGGAAATCGATTTGAAGCTTTCGGTGCAGGAAGCCGTATCATCATTGAACGATTCTTTACGAACGGTGACCACACTTTATTACTTCGAAGACCTGACCATCAAGGAAATAGCGGAAATTGTGAACATACCGGAAGGAACCGTGAAGTCCCGGTTATCTACGGCGAGACAGCAGTTGATGACGTTTCTGGATGAAGAACAACCCCCGTTGAAAAGGAGTGCCTGGAAATGAAAGGAGAGCAGTTTGACTCGAAAATGAAAGAACTATTTCAAGATGAGCCACTTCCTTCTACTGTCAGAAAAAGAATAGACGAAACGTATGACAGAATTGAAACTGAAGGCAGGAAAAAAAGGCGTTTTTTTTCGTTACCCTTAAGGAAAGGCATTAAGGCCGCGCTGATCGGTGGAGGACTCGTTACCGTTTCCACTGTGGGAGTGCTTGCTTCACAAGGGTTTCAGCTGTTTGATTCAAATGGGGAAGTGGTCATGGAATTGACTCAGTCTGATTCAGACATCAAAGAGTGGGATGCCGGGATAACCGAGTCGTTTAAAGAAAAAGTGAAGCCCGGTGAAGCCCTTATTTATTATCAAGTAAGTGACTATCCCGAGAAAAATTTCACGGTCTACAGACAGCCAAGGAGATTTACGGATTTTCAAACGTACCGTGACTCCATTCACCATGCTTATATCCCAAGTGCAACCCTTCCTTTCGGCTTCAGATTTGATAACGGGAAAATGACCGTCGATGCAGAACAAGGTCAATTTAAACTGGCAGAATCTGAACTTTATGCCAAAGCCCGACACAGCGATAAAGAAATCCTCGCCAAAATAGTGGAGGTAGAGGAAAAGGACGATCAAATCGTGACCGTGACCGAATATCGAAATGAAGAGACCGAAGTCTTTGTACGGAGCTCCTCCAAGGTGGAATTATACGAAAATATGCCATTGGATGACGGCGAGCTGGTCATTACCAAAGTTAAACTGAAGAGGCATGATGCCTTTTACCTTAAACAGGAGAGGGGCGAATTTCCTTATCAGTCCATCTTATGGATCAAGGAATATGACGGAGAGAAGATCATGTATGAAGTGCTCACCTATTCTCTTGATGAAATGACGAAACAACAGCTGATTGAAATCGCTGAGAAGATCGATACATAAATAAAAAAAGGAGATTTAGTATGAAAAAAGCAGGATCATCCATCTTACAAATCGTGATGATAGTAACCGGTATCTTTGCCATCAGCCTCCTTCCTTCCATCATCAATGAAGTATGGCAGATTCTCTCGGGGTTCTTTTCCATCGCAAATTTAGTATACATCAACCCGATTTCCGGAGTGAAAAGAGAGCTTTTCCCATTCTTTTGGAACGCTTATGAATATTCACTTATTGTCTTTTTTTCAGCATTGTTTCTTTCCTTGTTGATCGCCATCGTCGTCCTGTTCTTCTACTTCCTGATCGGCAAGCCCTTTCAGCTAGTGATTGATTCTATCTCCTTCGTCTTCAGTTCACTTCCAGACATTTTCATCATTGTGGGAAGTCAGCTGTTCGTCGTATGGCTGTTCAAGAAGACCGGGGTTTTTATCTTCGACTTTGTGGCACTGGGAGAAGACAGGGCTTATGTATTGCCGATTCTTTGTTTATCCCTCCTTCCGACCATGTATTTCATCAAGACCATGACCGTTCTGATGAATGAGGAATTTGATAAGCAATATGTAGAGCTTGCCAGGAGCAAAGGATTGTCTTACTTCCGCATCTTAATCATCCATGTGTTCCGGAACACCATCATCAGTCTCGCTTACCACGGTAAAAATGTCATGGCGCTTATGTTGTCCAACCTACTTATCTTGGAATATTTATTCAACATGCTGGGAGTAACCACTTTCTTGTTCTCTTATAATACTCCTACCCTTTTTGCCGTTACATCGATCCTGCTGTTCATCCCGCTTTATTTATTTTTGAAAATGGTTCAACGAACAGCCAATTCCATTACAGGTAATGAGGTGGACTTATAATGTCGAGGGTCATCAGACAGCCCCTGTTTATTTTAGGATTTCTAACAATCTTCCTTATTACACTTGCAAGCATTATTCACGCGACCCATTTTGATTCAGCCATCCCTCAGACTGAATGGCTGAAAGACAGCGAAGGGAATATGATTGCCGGGGCTCCATTAGAACCGGCCAAAGACTATCCTTTTGGAACAGATAAATATGGGAACCACATGCTTGAAAAGCTTCTTCAAGGGGCCAAATATACATTTGGAGCCACTTTTTTGACATCTCTTCTTGGATTTTCACTGGCTTTTCTATCGGGAACCCTTCTTGCCTTTTGGAAGAAACAAGGATCGAAGGCCATGGTGAAGGGAATGTCATCGTCTTTTTATTTTGTGCCATTATCCATCATCGCTTATAACATCCTTCATCCGGTTCTTTGGGAGCCACCTGAAGGGTTTGCCTACTCATTAACCGGAAGAGTCATCTATGAAATCATCATGCTGGCCATTATCCTCACCCCAACGACCGCTCTATTGATTGCGGATGAAACGAGGGAAATCTTAAAGAAGGAATTCATCGAGAGTGCGATCACACTGGGGGCATCCCCCTTTCACATTTTCAAGAAGCATGTGATCCCTCACCTGCAGCCAAGACTCTTCATCATTTTCCCGAGGATCGTCGTTCAGGTACTGCTCATCATTGCACATCTTGGCATCTTCCAAATTTACTTTGGAGGAACCTCGGTTTGCTACGATATCTATTGTGACCCACCCATGCCGATTGCCAACGAATGGTCCGGACTGCTTGGCATGTATATCAAGCAGATCAATTATCAGTGGTGGCTTGCCATCGGACCGTTAGCCTGCTTCACCATCTCCATCCTGGCGGTCAACAGTATGGCAGCCGGAATTGAAAAAGGACTTACCCCGGCAAAAGTATATAGCAAAAAAATCAGATCACAGAGAAAAAAGAGAGCAAAATCCATTCAAGGCACAACCTACACGGTGGATTCCCGGGACTTCAAGAGAGTCTCGAACGGATGAAGCAGAAAGGGAATTCCATATAGACCGGAGTTCCCTTTAAACATCTATAACGGCTTTTCTACTTTCACCACAAAACTGGTTAATTCTTCTTCATCCACCGTCACGTCAATCATCCAAAGCCCTTCTCTTCCAAGGGCGAATTTCGCACCACTCCTGTGATTTTCGATTCCCCATTCATAGAGATGAATCGTTTCATCGGTTTCCTTATGAGTAGCTAACATCACATACTTCTTTCCATTAACGTCCGCTGAATCATCCAGAAAATAAACATCATACTGTCTTCCCTCACCAAAAGGAAATTCAGGTTCATTCGCTTCACCGTTAACTTTGGTGATTCCAAACACACCCTCAGTCCCATACAGAGTTACGTTTTCATGTTGAAAGGTTTCTGATTCCTTCCATTTGGTTTCATCCTTTTCTCCGCTGCAACCAGAGAGAATCATACCTACCAGAATGACTAGTGATAAAAGTTTCCTATTCAAACAAAACAACTCCCTTTTCCGATCGGGTATCACGACCTCTTGAGAACTGATCCATCCTTCCCCACATTACTGAACATAATGATTCCATAAAAACAAGCGGATGGTAATGAGGAATGAGTGTGAATTGATTTTCAATACACTCTCCTCCTTCACACTATCTCTTAAGAGTGAACTCATCCTCTTTCCCATCCCACTGAATCACGACATGAAATTCATCGTCTTCATCAGGCTTGGCACAACCGGAACAAGCTGTTGAGCGTGTAAAAACTTTCCCGTTCACATTGATTTTCCCACTACTATCCCCTGCACGGGAAGTGATGTAATATTCGATCTCCCCTATGCTCTCTTCCCCGGTATATCCAAACATAAATTCCCCATTTTCACTGTTTGAAGTCTGATTGCTGATATAACTTCCTTCCCAATAATCTCCTTTCCCTTCAAAGGAAAGCGTTTTTTGCTGACATCCCGTTAGTAAGGTAACAACGGTATAGAAGGTCATACTAACTAGCAGCATCCTTTTCATCCTGTTCACCCCACTTTTTCTACTCCCATCAATCCCGTGGCAACATCTTTCGTATCATCCTTATCTGACCTCTATGATTGATTTCATCCTCGTATACGTGAAACCAGATAAAATAGTGATTAAGGGATTAAAGTATTACCCCAGAAAATCCCCCTCTTAAAACTTCTTTTTCTTTCTGATTTCTGCATAAAAAAGTGGCCCTGATCGCTGTTCTGCCTTTATCTGTTCTTTCATATTTTTCAATTTTCACTTCGCACAATATGGTATCACCAGTAAATACCGGTCTTAAAAACTCAAAGTTCATCTCACGGGCCAATACGTTATGATCTCCACCTACTTTAGTGGGCAGGGTAGCGGTTAACAAGCCTTGAACCACTAGTCTTCCTTGTTCATCCTGCGTTAAATGATGAATCCCTTCATCACCTGAAATTTCGGTGAACAATTCAACATCTCTTTTATTAAAAGTCCGTTCAAAGCTGATGATATCTCCTACTTTTAATGTCATTTTCATCCCCCTATAGGATATGTGTGAAGTTCCTTTGCTCAGAACCAGTAAGACCGTTACCTATTAAACCACCAGACAAAAAATACACTCACTAAACCAATAAAACAAATAAGTGCGAATACGTGACTCCTCTTCGTCTTCTTTTTCATAGAATTTGCAGCCACTATGTCACCTGCCAAAGCAACTGATATGGCTGGCCCATGTCCAAAAACCCATTGTCACACCTCCAAAAGTGCGGAACTAATCCTCTATAGCTGTCGATAATATAACAGTATCCCCAGTAAAATTACCTGTACATTGCTTCAAAATATACTGCTTCTTTTGACCCTCTTCATTCGTCACCACATTTTCACACCGGTATTCTTCAATGAATTCCTCATCTACACTGCGATAAACGTGGACACCATCCCCATTATAGGTCAATTCTTCAACCACTCTCTGTCCCTCAATCCCATAATGGATCACATTGATTTTTGCTTTTTGTTTATCTTTCAACTTATCAATAAAGGTGTCTAAAGCTTCTATATTACTGATGTTTCCATGTTCATTGATTACTTCTTCTACGTTCGTTTGGGAGACTTGCTCATCATCTGAGAATCCATCCTTGATTATTTCTCTCGCCTTATCACCTTGAAATACAAAGAACGCAACGATTGCTATCGTGCACAAAATGATACTTCCGAATAGCAATGAAGGAATGAATCCTTTTTTCTTCGTCATGCTATGTCCCCCTTCACCATTTTAGTGAGAAATTCCATTGGTATGTAATCCTATTTCTACTCTCTGAATTGTTTATAATCATCAACATAGAAAGCCACATAGCCGCAGTTCGAACAAACGGCGGCATTAGGTTTTGCCGAAACTTTATTGAATAAACCTTTCCATTTTTTACTTATCTTTATCCCATACATGACACCTTCAACATTGACGTTACAGCCTTTTACCATTTCACTTTTACAATGAGTACATTCCATTTGACTCCCCCTAGCCTTACTACCAATTATTTCAAAACTGAATACTAATCACAATCTTTAATTTTCACAAAAAAAAGAATGACCACCCTCAAGGTGATCATTCCTTCTTCTCCATTATACGTTTCGAACAGCCTCTTCAATCCCATCATTTCCTGAAATCAAATCGAAGCCTTTATTAAATGTACGTTTTTCTCCCAGGCTCGCTACGATTGTGCCCGCTACATCTTCACGGGGAATCGATGCTCTTGATAGATTCTCACCTGCGGTCACCTTCCCTGTACCCGCTTCATTCAATAAACCGCCCGGGCGGATGATGGTATAGGTTAATCCGCTCTGTTCCAGTGCACGGTCGGCAAAATGCTTCGCCACATAATACGGCTTCAAGGATTCGTTCCAGTTCTCACGATTGTGAGCCTGCAGGGCACTTACCATGATGAACCGGTCGATTCCTGCCTGCTTGGCTGCCTCCATCGTTTTGACCGCTCCGTCTAAATCGATGAGCAATGTTTTATCCGCTCCCGTGTTACCACCGGAGCCGGCTGTGAATACGACGGCATCGGCACCCTTCAGACCCTGTGTAATCTCCTCTACCGTTCCTTCCAAATCAACCAGTGAAGATTGGACCCCATCCTGTTCAAAGGCCCGGGCCTGCTCTTCCTTTCTCACAATGGCCTTTGGCGTATGCTTGCTGCTTTCTTTTAAGAGCCCGATCACTTGCTTCCCGATTTGTCCATTCGCTCCTACTACTGCTACGTTCATATCCTCATCTCCTTATTCCGATGAATTTGGTATGAATTCATCTTCACATGTTTCGTGAATGATGACAAATCATCTGTTTGGGCAGTACGTTTCATATTAATAGAATAATCCTTCTTTTCTATTGATACGTTATATAAACACATCATATTGATTAGGAGAATGACGGATGAAGAAAATCATTTTGTTTGCGGATCCCGGCATTGATGATTCCATTGCCATCATGTACGCCCTGCTGAACCCTGACATTCAGGTACTCGCTATCGTATCAAGCTATGGGAATACATCCAAAGAGCAGGCAACGGATAATATCGCCTACCTGCTCAAGCTTGCCGGGAGAGAGGATATCCCGATCATCGGGGGAACCAATAGTCCATCCTCTGGGGAAATCCCCACCTACTACCCTGAGATTCACGGACAGGAAGGGCTCGGACCCATCAGACCGCCTGAGAGCTTTTCAGGTGAACTCACCAATTTCTCAGAACTCTACAAAATCATCAAGGACCAGGACGATATCACAATCGTTGACGTAGGGAGAAACACATCCCTTGCCTCCCTTCATTTGTTAGGTGAAAATATCGTCGAAGACATCAAGGAATTTTACATTATGGGAGGCGCCTTTATGGTTCCCGGTAACGTGACCCCGTCTGCGGAAGCGAACTTCTATGGCGATCCCATTGCCTCACAGGTGGTGGTCAGGGATCTGAATAATCTTTACATCGTTCCCCTGAACGTCTCGAACAAAGCCATCATCACCATGGACCAGATCCGTTACATCCAGCAGATGTCCGATAACCCATTGATCGAGATCATGGATGAAGTCATGGAATACTATATTGAAGCCTATAAGAAGCTTGTTCCCGGTATAAACGGTGCCCCCATGCACGATGTCGTGACCTTATCCCTGATGGTGAACCCGGAGATGGGGCAGTCCATCAGAAGGGAGGTCAACATCTTGTCCACGGGAATTGGAAAGGGAACGTCCATCGCGGATTTCAGGCCCAGTTCCAAGCCGGCTGAAAAAAACATCAACATCTTCCTTGACTTGGACTATCCAAAGTTTGTCGAGGATTTCATCAATGTCATGGGAAAAGCAGATGGAAGACCCTGAAAGATCTTCACACCCGATTAAGAGCTTTTTTTTCCAAATAAACAAAGACATTCGTGATCCATTTCGCAATCAGACCGACCACCACGTAGGCAATGAATAAGGTGAAATAATTCGTCCCATCGCTCATTTCAAACAGACCTATCGCAACAAGCAATGGCTTGAAAGCAAATGCAAACACTGCACTGAGCAGCAACATGAATAGATAGTAATTCTTATGATGGTTTAATGTAAACTGATACATGAGCATGTAGGCAACGGGGACCAAGGATACGTCCAATGAAACCGAGCTCGCCAGCACCGGGAAAATTTTATATGGATAAAACCACTTCACCATGTTGGCTCCTATCGCATCTACGTATGTAAAGAAAACATGAACATTATATCCATAGAACCCTAAAAGAAGGGCCTTTCGCTTATCTATTCTAAAAAGAAGCACGATCAAAGGAAGAATAAACAATGCAGCCAATACCCAAAACGGCCAGGTGGCAAAATCAGAATATTGCTGCCAATAGCTGGTCCACATTTCGGTTTGATTCTCCTGGATCTCCTTTAAACGGCCAAGCATGGTCTGCTGAGATTCACTCATGGTACTCACTCCTTTTAACGTATATACTATAGTATGAGCATGGATGGGACCGATTATGTTTTTTCAGTATAAAAAGCGGGTCATCTTATAGGACGACCCGCTTTTCTTATTAACCATCGATGCTTCATCCTCTGCAGCCAATGAACTCAACCACAAACCAATCATCGTAGTTCAACCCTCAAATGATCGAATACAATTCTTCCACACTCGTCACAACATAATCAGCATGAGGGTTCTCTTCCATCTTATCCGTAAAAAAGCAGGAGCTGATCCCGGCATTCTTCCCCGCTTCCAAATCCAAATCCCGGTCCCCAATCATGATCGCTTCGGAATGATCGATATGATGGGTTCGAATCAGGTGCTGAATGGCGTTAGGGCTCGGCTTCCTCTCAAACCCGTGCTGGGAGGTGATGAAGTCAGAAAAGTATCCTGTCAGCCCATAACTCTCCAGCATCTTGATCGAAGACTCGCCCCTGTGGGTGTACAAATAATTCCTTCTGCCAGTGGAATGAATATATTTACAAAGCTCCACGATCCCCTCAAAGGGCTTGGACAAATCGAATTCCACTTCTTTTCTGCGTGAATCGTAGGCTGTGATAAACTCGTCCCCGATTCCGTACTTCTCTCCATAATGATTGAAAGCATATGTCATCGATACCTTCATATGTTTCGTAATTTCCTCCAACGGCTCTTCGATTCCCTGTCTTTCAAGCGTTTCCTTGAAGCTTCCCGCCATCACGGGATAGGTATCAAAAAGAGTGCCATCGAAATCCCATATGATGTGTTTGTACATGGTCATTTCTCCCCCTTATGTGAACTATTCTAATTTTACCACAAGCCTCTCTTTCTTCGTCTATCCTGAAAAAAGGACTCATGCTTAATAGGAAAAATATGCTAAACTAATGGTAAAGAACAACCAAGGGGGACCCCATGATCCGTTCACGGCAAACGCTTTTCCTCATAAGTTCGGCCGCCCTGTTTTTCGCAGGGATCATTCTTCTTTCCTATCGAACATACGCCTGGGGACTGCTGCCGCTGCTAGGGCTTCTCATCCTCTATCTCGCTTCCAGAGTCAACAGGTCCGTCGTGTCCTTATTCCTTTTCTTCCTTCTCGGATTACTACTGTTTCAATTCGCAACCGGCTGGATGAACGAATGGGATATTTCAAAAGAAATGAAAATCGTATTGAACAGAGCTTTCCTTCTATTGATATTGATGTCTATTACCGTCTCACACCTGATATCAAAAGAAAAGATCCGTTTTCATGCAAGATTTCCGGTTTGGAAAAAGCGCATCTCCATGCCTTCTCATACCATTTCACTGCCCTTATTTTTACTGATTGGGCTGGCAGGATCAAGCACCATCTTCATCCCCCTCATCTGGTCACCGGGAATCAGTGAGGTGAAATCATTATTGCTATTCGCACTTGGATTTACCATCCTGAACGCTACCCTGGAAGAGCTCATCTGGAGAGGCGTCATGCTGTCATCGTTGAAACGAAACGTCTCCGTCCTTTATGCCGTTACGGTCACAAGCCTCGGATTCGGTCTATTACATCTATCCATCGGAATTCCGCTACATCTCAGCCTCCTCTTTACTTTTGGTGGACTCTTCTATAGCATCGTGGTGTTAAAGACGGATAGCATCTATCCTTCGATTTTGTTCCATATGGTGATGAATATGGGGATGGTGTTGAATGGGTGGATTGTGTGAACCATAAATGGAGTTAGGGAGGTGAGTGTCATGGAACTCTTTTTAATTTTCATCAGCGTAATCGTCCTTATCTTGCTTCTATTTATCTTCTATATTATCGTTGAGCGGGCCATTCGAGACGGCATTAACAACTCGGTCATCGGACGATACCTCGAAGAAAAGCATGGAATCAAAGAACCACAGGGGGACGAGGATTTATTTGACGAAAAGTAATGGAGGGAGATTAATCACTATCTCCAATCAAAATATGGTACTATTAATTAACAATAAATGGAACAAAGGAGAAAACACGATGAAATACCTTAAATCCTTTTTAGTCTTCGAATGGATCACGATCATCGGGGCTACCACGGTCCTCTATACACGCTGGGACTTCCCTCTATCTATTTGTATCGGAATTGTGGTACTTGGAGTGATCCTTACGCTTTATTTCACGAAAAAATATGAGCCCAAAAATGAGAAAGTGAACGAAATGTAGTGGATATGGGGAGAAAGAAACCTCACTTGACTATAAACATCATCCCCAACACACTTCATCCCGTACGTCACCTTGGTCAATAGTGGACACGAAGTCTGTATCCAAAAAAAAAGTATCATTAACATTTACGTCAATGACACTGAAATCTTCACTGCTTTTTATTCTTCCCGACTGATCTCCCTACAACTTCCCATCAACCTCAGAAGTATCCACATCATCCCCGAACCAGTCAGTCAACTTAGCCTTAGCCTTCGCTTTCACCTCGTCATCGATATACATTGCCACCTGCAATAAAGCAATACCCAGGGCACCAAAGTCGTCTGTGAAACCAATCCCTACTGCCATGTCCGGAATGAAATCTGTCGGAAGGATGAAATATCCAAGTGCCCCGATGATGATCATCTTCGACTTCTTTGGAACATCCGGCTTTTGCAGGACAAAATAAAGAAGCAGCGCCGTATACACGACGGAATGTCCCGCCTTCAAGCCGTACCTTTTCAACTTACTCCAAAACTTTTCCTCTGAATAATGTTTCTCGGTATTATCCATTACTTCCACCTCCAGTACGAGACGAACGCCCATCTCTTGTTCCTTTTATTGTAGAAGGTTTGGTGGAAATAGACAAATGTTTGGAAAGGTGGATTTTAAACCTTGGCACCGAAGTACGTTATAATCCAATTACATAAACTTATATAGGATGTGATCCACATGTTAAATGCCATCATCTTATTCGTCCTTGCCGGGGTTGCGGAAATCGGCGGAGGCTACCTCATCTGGCTATGGCTCCGGGAAGGAAAACCACTCTCTTGGGGCCTCGCCGGCGGAATCGCCCTAGCCCTGTACGGCATCATCGCAACCTTCCAATCCTTCCCTTCATTCGGCAGGGTATACGCCGCTTATGGAGGGGTGTTCATAGCGCTGTCCGTTCTATGGGGATGGGGGATTGATAAGAAGACACCTGATTTGTATGACTGGGTGGGAGCGGGGATTTGTTTGGTTGGGGTTGGTGTGATGTTGCTTGGGCCTAGGCAATAAGCAACTATTTCAATCAGGGCGACAGTAGTTTATATGGACAAACAGGAACACTCGTTCTGAAATGGATGTAAATGGAATTTCAGGAGCTGGTATGATTGAGACCCTCATTAACAAAGAATACACCCGTCCGAGCGTTTAAAGAGTATTACTGGTTAAAGGAAGAGCTGCAAACATTTAGCCGGGCCAACGGAATCAGTGCTTCTGGTTCGAAGGTAGAGCTATCAGAACGGATTGAGACCTTCCTGGAGACAGGCGAAATCAAAAAGCCTGTTAGAAAATCAAAAGGAAACCGGAAATCAGTACCTAAAGTAGCATTAAGTCTTGATACCCTCATTACAGAACATCATCGCTGCAGTCAGGAAGTGAGGGCACTTTTCAAGTCGGTCATTCCGGAATTTCATTTCTCGACCTATATCCAAAACTACTTCAAAAACAATACAGGTAAGACCTATCGTGATGCAGTTGAAGCATGGTATGAAGAAGAAAAACGAAAGAAAACCCCTTCATACAAGAAACAGATTGCACCGCAATTCGAATACAATCAATTCACCAGGGACTTCTTTGCCGATCCCGACAACAAGGGCAAGATCAGAGTCGATGTCATTGAAGCCTGGAATGAAATCAAGAAGCTTCCTGGGAGTAATAAATATGTAGCTGGTAAGTAACGTGAAGAAGGTCCGTCCCTCAAAATAGTGTGTACCCTTTGTATAGGACGACTTAAAAAAGCCTAGGCAGCTTTCTGAACACGGTCAGCATGCCAAACAACCTGCAAGGCTCACCAACTGGTGATGGTTGGTGAACCCTTTACATTGAGCTATTTCACTTCCACCGAAAACACATAATTCCCGTTTCCCCGCTTCCAGTTTGCCAGTATATGATAAACATATACCCCTTCGTCTTTTGGAACGACAATGTATTGATCCTTTACTTCCACTTTTTCTATTTGCTCCTCACCCACCCATTGCTCCACTTCCAATGCTCCGGGTTGCTTATTAAATTTCACTTTAATCTTTTCGTTTTGGGATACAACGGTTGGTTGGTGTTCCTTCCCCATATCTAACACACTTGTGTACACCTTATCCACGCACTGAGCTCTTAAAATACCATCCCAGCAAAAGGACCCTTGTGTCGTAGGAATACTGGTTTCTCCTGCTGAAACTGCGGGTGTCGGAGGCTCAGCACGGAACGGCTGCAAAATAAAATAGACGATTGCGATCACTGCAATGATATTACTGATAGCCAACATCTTTCACACGGTCCTCACCCCTTTTCTACACTAGACGAATCAATTAGAAAAGTGTTACCCATTCACCCTCTCCCGCTTCATCAGGACCCCCATCGGAAGATACGTCACGAAAAACACCACAAGTGCCGCAATTTCCAGGTTGATATAATACATGACACCCGACCCGAAAAAGGAAAGGATCGTTTTGGATTCCGTCGGATTGGCTAAGTAAAAGAAGTTCGTATCGAGAAGAAGATTAAGAAAGAAAATCGGCAGGGCGAGAAGATTGACCATCAGGAAGCCGGTCCATACAGCTTTTCTTGGCACCCGGTATCCCTCATACACGATGAAATAAAGGACGGACCAGGCAATGGCTGCATGATGGAGGAAGTATTTCAGAAAACGGTAATGAGGAAATTGGTAAAACATTTCAGGTGTCACCATGCTTAAGATCGGTGGAAGCAACCCGATAAAGAACAGTAAATAAAAAGCTTTCTTATTCGGTTTCAAAAACAAATAAATCGATACGAATGTACTGATGGAACATAGCTGCAGAGGCAGGTCACCAACCTCCCACTGTCCCGTTGCCACGAGCCAAATATGCCATGATAGCTCGCTTAGGACTAAGATTCCAAGTAACGTCCACTTGATGATCGGCTGATAAGGTTTCAGGAGTCGTTTACCATAAATCAGAAAAAAAGATAAAGCCACAAACATCAAAAGCACAGCAATATGCGGAACAGAAAACAACTCGAACGTACGCATCTCTGTCACCGAAAACATCATGCCACCCCTATTCCTTTTGAAAGTGGTTATCATGAATAGTCTATTCGGCTTATAGGTTGATTAAGAATGGAGTTTACAAATAGAAAAAGCCCCCTTTAAAAGGGGGCTCCCCATCCTACATCGTAAACGGCGGAATATAACGTCCATCCACATCCGTGAACTCATACTCCTTCGCCAGTTCCCCTGCTTTTAACACCTGTCCCGTCTTCTCCATCACCCCTGAATCCATAGCCAGCGCCGTGATGGCACGTCCAATATAATAAGGGGTCTCCGATTTCCTTAAGTCTTCCGATTCCTGCCAATGTTCCTCATCCACCCCCATGTGCTCGAGTACAAGCTCCGTCCTCATAAATCCAGGTGAAACAGCAAGGACCGCGATATTATCCCCTTTTAATTCTTCTGAAAGTCCGTACGCCATGCGAACGAGAGCATTCTTCGCCAGATCATAATAAAACTGTCCAGTGTACTTGCCATCATCCCAGAAGGTCGTGTGAATGATGAGGGCTTCTTTATTCTCACGGAGTAACGGGATGGCAAAATGATTCGTCGCCAGTTGAGCCCGCACACCGGCCGTGAACATCGTATCCCAATTGGCAAGCGGCAACTCCCAGAAAGCCCCCGGGTTAACCCCGATGTCGTGCGCTCCCCACACATTATTGATCAGAACATCGAGCTTTCCCTGTTCTTCACGAATTTGCCTGATGACCGATTCCGTTTCCGAATCAACCGTATGATCACAACGAACCGCGATCCCCTTTCCACCTGCTTCTTCGATTTGTGAAGCCGTGTCGTCAATCGTTCCAGGAAAGCCTTTCGTGGAATTCCCTTTCGTACTTCGTCCCGTGACATAAACCGTTGCGCCGGCTTTTCCCAATTCAACGGCGATCGCACGGCCCGCTCCCCTGCTTCCTCCCGTTACGAGAGCAACTTTTCCAGTCAAAGATTTCATTCATCCCATTCCTTTCCTCTACAAGATACGTTTATTATACGATCCTATTCTTGACATCCACTGTCATATTTAATTAAATAAACTTAATAAATTCAGGAAAAAGGTGAAGCAGATGAGAGGCGACCGACTGGTATCCATCCTAATATTATTACAAGCAAATGGCCAAATGACCGCAAAAGAATTGGCTGAAAGATTGGAAGTTTCAGAGCGGACGATTTATAGGGACATGGACGCCCTGAGCGGAACAGGGATACCCGTGGTGGCAGAGCGCGGGAAAAACGGAGGCTGGTCATTACTCGAAGACTATCAGACAGATTTGACCGGGTTGAAAGAATCGGAAATCCGCACGTTGTTCGTGTCACCTTCATCCCAGCTCCTTGACGATCTCGGCTTGACCCGTACGTCCGAGGAAGCCCGGAACAAACTCATCGCCGCCCTTCCATCTATCTACCGTGAAAACGCGAAAGACGTATGGAACCGCATCCATATCGACACAAGTTCTTGGAGGAAGCAGAAGGAAAAAATAGCCTCCTTTGAAGTCATTAAAGAGGCCATTTGGAAGGAACAGAAACTTAGGATTACCTACCAGCGTGCAGACGGAAAAACAGACGACCGCATTGTGGGACCACTCGGACTCGTGGCGAAGGGTGATCTCTGGTACCTCGTGGCTTCCAAGGAAAACGGAGACATCCGAAATTACAAGGCCTCCCGTATCCTCTCCGCCGATTCTTTGGCCGGAACGTTCGTAAGACCCCAGGGATTCGACCTGGCTCAGTACTGGACATCCTCCACTCAATCCTTCATTAAACGGCTGCCCTCTTATGAAGTGAAAGTCGAGGTCTCTCCACTTGCTTTATCGAGGCTGACATTCACCGGACGCTTTGCCCGTGTCCTTGAGATGGGGGATAGAAACAAAGAGAACTGGACACCGGTGACCCTTTCTTTTGATACAGAAGACGAAGCAAAGGGGTATATCCTCGGTTTTGCCGATCAGGTAAGAGTGATTGAACCGAAGAATCTTCGTCAAAAGATACTAGAGATGGCAGAGGCGGCTGTTGCCTTTCATCGATAATAGACTTGAATCATTAGAGGATTTCATCTTGGTCAGGACAGAGAAAATCGTACAAAAAGAAGGGATGGGCATCTACTTCCACCCACCCCTTCCACTCTTTATTTATCCGCATCCCCAATAGTGATTAACTCTTCAAGGAACACGTCAAGATCCCCCACTAACACTCCGCCATGGCCTGTACACATCACGTCCGGCTCGTATTCCTGCATGATTCTTAGTCCGTTCAGAAATACCGGTAAGTCCAACTTTGCAACTCCGCCACCTTGAAGATATTCAATCCAGGCATGTCTAAGATCGTCCCCTTTTGAAACAAGCCCTCCATCCGACAAAGGATCCCCAAAGAAACAGAGAAAATCCCCTGTAAACAGAGTTCTGGTGGGCCGATGAAAGAAAATCACAGAACCAGGAGAATGATAGCCGACTCTGGTGTATTCGTAATCTCCTATCGTTCCCCTATCAAGGAGCTTCCCGCTAATGGAAGACGCCACCGGCAACGTCTCATCAGCATGAATGACCTTCCTTGCCTTAGTAAATAACGGCGCTCCTCCCACATGATCCTCATGACCATGGGTGACGAGCATATGCTTTACATCGTCTGACGTTTTCCCAATTTTATTTAAGGCGTGCTGGAGAAACACCACGTGCTCCTCTTTACACGAATCGATCACTGTCAATCCAGCTTCTTCCTGAATCAAGTACGAATTATTATATGAATTCCATTCAGCATCCCAAACCGCCAATACAAATATTTGATCGTTCACACGTTCTAATAGATAATCCACTGTCGCTTCCCCCTCTGATCTCTACTTGAATCAATTCAACAAACAGGGGGGATTTTCCTTTTCATGATGAAGAAGTTAGTAGATAAAGCCTTCGATGGACACCAGGAGCAAAAAAGCAGATACGCCAAAAAACAGATAGCTTCGATACGACTTCCGGTCCTTCTGGAGTTCTTCCGCCCCCATGATCACCATGAGGACCGCCAAGCCTGCCATGGTAAAAGGAAGCAAATCGTTATTATCCGAAATCAGCCCATAGAGGGATAAACCCAGAACGATGATGCTTGTCGTCATTCTTATTTTTTTAAGCATAGTTGTTCCCTCGTTTCGTCTTATACAAGTGAAGTTCTTCTACATCCTTATTTTACCACATCCACCAAACCCCCTGGATCCTTACTATAAACAATAAAAAGGTGCCTAACCTCTATTTCAGGTCAGACACCCATCCATTCGCTAGTAACCTTCTACCAACCCTACTTCGCATCCTTATCCGGCTGATGAATCCCGAAAATATTTCCTTCCGTATCCACATAATACCCCTGCCACGCCATTCCAGGCAGAGCATACTTCGGCATCGCTACCTTGCCGCCTTGGTCAAGAATGAGTTTCTCCGTTTCATCATAATTCTCTACGCCCATCGTACATGAATACCCGTTCATCGGTTGATTCGGTTGTGGCGGAGGACTTTGACGCTGCATCAACGCACCATTGATCCCCATCTCATTTTCATCCCCTGTCACCGCCCCAAAGTAAGGCATTCCGGCGAATTCACTCCAGTCTTCGAACTTCCAGCCGAATACTTCTCCATAAAATGTCTTTGCACGTTCCATATCATCCACATGTACTTCGAAATGTACTAATCTTCCCATTTGTTAACCTCCCGAAATATCTATTATTTTTAATACAGCCTTGCCTTTACTGTTAAGAAAGGAGGGCATCTGCGATCAACTTGTCAAACTTTCGAACATCGATCCCCTTTTTCAGCTTCACTTTAATATGACCAGCTCTCGTCCACAGCTCAACTTCTGCGTTGACATCAAGAAAGCTGCCAGCATTCTCCGTCGACCACATATTAATAGAAGAATACGGAAGTGAATAGATTTCGACCTTCTTCCCAGTCAGCCCCTGTGAGTCCCTGACGATTAATCTCTTAGTGGTGAAAATCGCACTATCCCGAATCGTCTTATACGCAGCAACCGCCTCTTCTCCTTTAATCAAAAGTTTCTCTACGTCATCTGGAATCGGACACTCCGACAGCAATGTCCATTCCAAGATCCCCGTCGTTACAGCCATTCATTATACCCCCTGAAATTATCATTCACTTTATTCATTTCTTTATCGTCAGAAAAAACCCTTCTTTTTTTCCAAAAGAAAACATTCCACGCACTTTGCAAGGGAATCGGTGAATCAGAGAGATCGACTTTGCTATAATGAATTCACAGACAAATCCAAACAGAAAGGAGTCCATCCATCATGATCATTCGCGAAACCAAGGATTCATTTATCATGATCAGGCAGCATGACCACGCCTTTTTATCAGGCGAAACCACCAAGCACTTTAAGCCGTCTCTACTAAAATCAGATTCATTCTTTGACGATGCCTTATACGCAGCCTATCAGCACGACCGGAGCTGGATCGGTTTGGACGACACTCCGATCTGGAATGACAGGGAAAAGATCCCCTTCACCTTTTCAGACTACCCCCTCCTGCCAAAGCTCGCATTCTACAAAATCGGTGTGGACGAGATTGAGAGGGTGAACACCTATGCAAGTCTCTTGTGCAGCCTGCACTTCTGCTCCTTCTTTTCCCAATCTAATAATAAAGACTGCCTCGTTTTTTTAACAGGAGAAGCCAGAAGACAAATGAGACTTAAGGAGTCGTTCCCTGACCTTGATGAAGAATTACTCCAACAGCATTTCCGCTTACTGCAATTCTCAGATAATCTGTCCTTATATCTTTGCCTGAATGAGCCGGGAGTGGATAAAGAGGATGAACATCCGTGGTTCAAAAATGGATTTCAGAATACAGAGATGTTTCATCCGGAAAATCAGCCGCTTATGGCCCGGTGGGTGAATGAAAAGGAAGTGACTCTTGATCCTTATCCTTTTGACAAGGACCTCCACGTATCGTTGAAGTACAAAATGGTAGCCAAAAGCCTGATTCAAGAGGTGGGGATTGCAGAGGCTTATGAGAAGGGCGCTTTAGATGAAACAGTGATTTTCTTTCGCCGATAGTTTCGAAAAAAAATAGAAAAACATGAGGACGACTTGCTCCTCATGTTTTTCTTGAAATACTATTTTTCCGGAAGCAAAAGGATCTTTCCCAGTTTTCCTGAATTCTTGAAGTACGTTTGTGCTTCTCCCGCTTTTTCGAGAGGATAGGTACGATCGATGACCGGCTTGATCTTACCTGCAGTGATGGCGTCAAGCATCCGTTTAAACTCATCCCTCGTTCCTAATACCGATCCATATAACGTGATATGTTTTAAATAAACGGTCCTAAAATCGAGTTCCGTTTTCTGTCCCCCGGCCGAGCCTGATATACAAAACTTCCCGCCATTCTTTAAAACGTTTATGGATGTCGCAAACAACGCATCCCCGACTACGTCCAATACTGAATCCACCGGACCTCCATTGACTTCTACTATTTCATCGGCAAGGGAAGGGGACTTATAGGATAATACATGAGTCGCCCCCAGTTCTTTCATTCTACCTTCTAAACCCATGTCTCCTACAATCGCAATCACCTTCGATCCAAATACGTTGGAAGCGATTTGAACATTCAATGATCCTACACCGCCATTGGCACCGGTCACGACGACAGTCTCTCCTCGCTTAGCGTGGATCTGCTCCACCATATGCCATGCTGTCAATCCGCTGACAGAAAAAACGGCACTTTCTTCATATGTAGGGAGAGGCATATCATAACAGAGTTCTAACGGCCAAACGACGTATTCAGCATACCCTCCATCATATTCGGAACCAATGAACGACATATCCTCTGAAATATGCTCATACCCCTCCATGCCACTTGAAGTGAAAGGAAACAGAACGACATTATTGCCGATCACCGTCTCAGAAACATTGGAACCTACCCCTACGATTTCACCTGTTATATCGGATCCGGGAATTCTCGGGAACTGAACACCTTCAGGACGCCAGCCTGACTTCTCCCCTGTTCCATAAGCACCTTCTCTCATCCAAATTTCAGTATTGTTTATGGCACATGCCCTTACCTTTACAAGGACTTCACCTTTTCCCGGAGTCGGGGTCGAAATATCAACGACTTCTAACTTGTCGATTCCTCCGTATCCAGTGACTTGAACAGCTTTCATCATACTCGCCCTCTCTTCTATTCAATCTTCATGGTTAGTTTATACCCTTATTGAGAAGCCATACAGACTGTTGTTTATTTCTATTAACTTCCCTGAACAACCTTGGTGAAAACATAAAGAATTCCACACACCACAATAAATTTCAGAATTAATTGACAAATAAACCACGTTAGAACATATAATGGTATTACCATATATAAAATTGGTATGACCAATCGGGAGGTGTACATTCCAATGAAAGAACGTTCATCAGACATCATCGCCGGAAAACTCATTCAATCCATTTTAGAAGGGCACATCAAGGTTCATGAATCACTGCAATCAGAAAGAGAATTGGGCACCCGTTTTCAAGTGGGAAGACCTACCATCCGGGAAGCACTGCAGCGGATGGAACGGGACGGCTGGATCACGGGACGGAAAGGGATGCCCGCTGTTGTGAACGATTATTGGAAGCAAGGGAATTTAATGACGATCGTGAATATCCTCGAGCACCAGGAAGAAGTACCCGATGAATTCATCCATCATATGCTCGAGCTGAGAATCTCTTTGACACCCACCTATTTCAGGGATGCCCTCCACCATCACAGGCTCAAGATCATTACACTCTTCGTCCCTCTTGAAGAGGTGCAGGACGATGCGCGATCATATGCGGATTTCGACTGGCAGCTGCAGCAAAGCGTGGCCAAGTTATCGGCGAACCCCATCTATCTCCTCATCCTGAACAGCTTCAAAGACTTCTATAAGAGGATGGCGGAGAAATATTTCAGCGAGCCGGATCATCGCAAAGCTTCACGGGACTATTACGAAAAACTGTTGGACTTCATCTTAAAAGGGGACATCGAAGAGGCAGAGCGCCTCATTAAAGAAATGATGGAAACCAGCTTACGGTTGTGGAAACAAAAAATGAATGGGGGCAGTTGAGGATGAAAGAAAATCGATTGTATCGGGATTTCTTCTTACACTTTGATATTTTGGTCATGGTAGGCATCTTTCTTATAGTAATCGCCTTTTTGATGACCATGGAGCTTTCTTTATACGCCTTCTTATTTTTTGCCATCGGGATCGTCGCCTACATGTTCAGTGAATACCTTACCCACCGCTTTGTCTTTCACATCAAGTCACCGAAGAACGCTTTTCTTCTAAAATTGATTAAGCGCCTGCATTACGACCATCATAAAAAACCGAATGACCTGAAGCTCCTGTTTTTACCCATTTGGTACAGTGTACCCAGCCTGTCCATCCTATGTCTGCTATTTTACTTCGTGATCGGCTCGATCTCAGCCACCCTTGCCTTTGCCACCGGCATTCTGTTCATGTTCTTTGTCTACGAGTGGAAGCACTATGTCGCCCATCGCCCCCTCAAGCCGAAAACACGATTCGGAAAATGGCTCAAAAAGACACATATCCTGCACCATTACAAAAACGAAAACTACTGGTACGGGGTGTCCACGCCTTTCGTCGATGCTTTGTTCGGTACCTTGAAGGATGAAAAGGATGTAGAAACGAGTCAAACTGCGAAGGATTTGGAGAAGAGGGCGTAAAAAAAGTCCAATCGGGTTGATCCGATTGGACTTTTCTATTTTACTCCCACTTAAACACATAACTTGCCAGGGCAAACCCACCAACCAGCCAAGCACCCAATATCAGTGTCTCCGTACCCAATTCCAAAAACGGGGTACCAAGATTCATCGTCTCCCGCAACGCCGAACTCAGATGAGCGATCGGTAGCACCTTGACGATCGGCTGGATAAGATCCGGCATATTGTTGATCGGGAAGAACACGCCACCAAGGAACAGCATCGGAAACGTCACGAATCCCGCAATCGGTCCGGCACTTTCCGGATTCTTCGCCATGCCTGCGATGATAAAGCCGAGTGCCATAAACGCAAGGGTTCCTAGTATGATAAAGAAAATCATGGCAAGCCACGAACCTGCTACGTTGATGTTAAAGATGAGATCGGCAATCAGGACGACGAGCAATGCCTGGGTCCCGTTCAGCATCAGGCGCGCCGTGATCTGGGCCGCGATGAACGTGGATGCTTTCAATCTCGTCCCCTGCATTCTCCGGAGGATCCCCCGTTCACGCCAGGCGGAAATTTGACCTGCGACCCCGTTCATGTTGTTGCTCATGATCATCATGGCGACAATACCCGGTACAAGGAAATCAACATATCGAAGGTTCAGCGCCTCGATTCCTACTTTCTCGACCGTCACTAACGGCTTATAGTCAACCAGGTCCTTGCTGTATTGATCGATGATCCCGTTCACCACCGTCAATCCAAGCTCTGACGTGGTCAGGTTTTTTTCATTATAGTACACAGGAAGAGAGGAAGCCTCCTCCCCGTCTTTCAGGTTCGCTTCATAGCCTTTTGGGATTTCGATGAGAAGCTGGATATCACCCTTTTCAACGGCTTCTTTTCCCGTCTTGACGCTCTCATATTTCGTGGTCTCGAGTCCCTCATTTTTATAAAATAAGTCCTTTAAGTCCTTCGAAGCTTCAGATTGATCCCCGTCAATCATTCCTACTGTTAACGAGAGGGAATTTCCCCCGCCTGCAAAGGACCCGAGTGCCACCATCAGGATGACAGGAAAAAGTAAAGTGAAGAAAAGGACCTGCTTGTTTCGTCCAAAGATCCGTAATTGTGCCAAGGTTAACTGCCAATAAGCTCTCATGATTCCCGCAACTTCCTTCCTGTCATATGAATGAAAACATCCTCTAATGTCGCCTGGCGCGTCTGGAGGTCCTCGATTCTCAGATTGTGTTCCGTCGACACGGAAATCAGGGAGGTCAGCGCCAGCTGAAGCTCATCGGTATAGAGCTGGACGAAGGTATCCTTGATCGCCGCTTCCTCCACACCATCCATTTTCAAGAACCACTCCTGTTCAGGAGGATTGTTGAGATGGAATTCGATCGTACTCGTTGACTGCAGGGTTTTCACCAAATTCGTCGGCGTGTCAAGGGCGATCAATTCCCCTTGATCCATGATGCCGATGCGGTCACAGAGCACATGGGCTTCATCCATATAGTGCGTAGACAGAATCACCGTCTTCCCCCGCTCCTTCAGCCGCAGCACAATGTCCCACAACGTCCGTCTCGCCTGGGGATCCAGTCCCGTCGTCGGTTCATCCAGAAACACAATCTCCGGATCATGAATCAGCGCGAGTGCAATCGCAAGACGCTGCTTTTGCCCTCCCGAAAGTCCCTTAATCCGGTCCTTCCGCTTTTCGGTCAGGAGCATATCCTCAATCAGTTGATTGATATCCACATGACTCGGATAAAAGCTCGCATACAAATGAAGGATCTCCTCCACCTTGAGGAGCTCAAACAATGAGGTCGACTGAAGCTGAACCCCGATCACCTCTTTCACCTTATTCACTTCTTTCCTCACGTCGTATCCCGCAAGTGCGGCCGTCCCTTTATCGGGCTTACGTAGTCCCACGAGCATCTCGATCGTCGTCGTCTTCCCGGCACCATTCGGACCAAGCAAACCGAAGATCTCACCCTTCTCCACCTGGAACCGCACTCCCTTCACTGCCGTAAAGGAACCATATTTTTTCACTAAATCTTTTACATCCACCATGACTTCGTTTGGCATAACGAGCCTCCTTTAACAAAAATGTAACCGCCCAAGAGTGAGCGGTCCTTCTGTGTTGTTTATACGCGATGATGATCTGCACGCCAATTTTGTATCGTTTTTTTAATATCTTTGGCCGTTAAGTTCTCTGTTAATGTACGTTCCACTAATCCTGGAAATTCTTCATCAGGAGCAAATCGGAGCGCAATCATCTGCTTCATGGATAACCCGGCATCGGGTGGATTCCCCGTTAAGCGATAATAGCGGAAACTTTCCTCCGTGCGGATGATGCGATCCTGTAGCTGAAGAGCATAGGTTCTTAGCTTTATCCCTATAAGAGTGATCGTCAACACAACAAACAGCACCACAAAGCTGAGCAAAGTCTCTGTCCCGACATTCTTGACGAAAAACGTAATCGTCAGAATAAGTGTGATGAGTGATAATAGCGCAATCCCGACATGATAGACAGGATCGATCTTACTGTGGTTTTCATAGTTTTGCTGTTTCATATGTACCTCCTGAGGGTTATAGGTTTATTATAACTTAGTTGCGGAACAAAAAAAGAGCACACCTAAGAATATTATTCCGGTTTGAGATCTACCATTCCTATGAAATCTAAATCTTATTGGCACCAAGATCATTGGGCCATCCTATTTTGCGTATGCATTAACATCTATATTTTTCCATATGATAATGGTAAGATAGTAGCAGAAGCAACACCTGCAGGACGTTCACCCGCTTTTACCTAATAAGGTTCAAAAAAAGGAGGTTTTCAAAAATGGTTTGGTTATTCGTTTTGATTCCCTTATCCTTCATGGCCGGGGTCGTCATCGTGGGCAGCATCAAAGAAACGTACTTTTCTCAAGGCTATCTCACCGGTGATTGCTATGATACACACAAGAGTGAGGGCTATAAAGCTTATTGCCAGGGGCAGTCCCATCAATTCAAGTATTATACAGGCGGGCGGTAATTTGATAAGGAAGAGTAAAGAACCCTCCTGAAAATCCAGCTGTTAAAGATGGCTGTTTTCTTTCAAACAAAGGGACATTTCAATCGTTTTTATTCGATTGAAATGTCCCTTTGTTAGTTTATCTTATTTATTTGTTCCGTCAGCTCCTTGAACTTTCGATCCAGCTCAGCATACCCCTTATCCCCCGGCACCATAAAACTAAGCCTCCCTAATACTTCCTGCCTCTCCGTCTCAAGCTTCAACCGCCATTCTTCTTTGTCATCCCGTTCTGATACCGGTTCATTCAACTGCTTCTCGATGGTCCCATTCTGGATAACAAGCTTGATTTTCGTCGTTTTCTCAAGGAAGTACCGGTCATGGGACACGACGATCAAAGTTCCATTATACTTCGAAAGGGTGTCCTCCAGCTGTTCACGGGAGGCCAAATCGAGATGATTCGTCGGCTCATCGAGGATCAGCACATCCCGTTCCTCCAGTATATACTTCATCAGCTTGCACTTTACGCGCTCACCCATGCTCATATTCCTGATTGGTTCCCGCCAGTGGGACGTCTGGAATCCCAGGTGCTTCATGAGCGTCTGGACTTTCCCTCTCTCCTCGAATGTTTCCTTATGGAAAAGCTGCTCGGGCGTTTCCTCAAGGGGAAGGTCGAACACTTCCTGCGTCAGATAACCGATCTCTGCAGATGGTGAAATCCATACATCCCCGTCAGCCGCTTCCTGCCCCAGGATTACCTTCAATAATGTCGTCTTGCCGCTTCCATTCGGTCCGATGATCGACACCTTTTCCCCATGCTGGATCGTGAAATTGGCATTTCTGAATAGTATCCGTCCCTCAAATGCTTTCGTCAGATTCTTCACTTCCAAGAACCGCTTTCCTGTCTTATGCGTCGCCTTAAGCGAAAATCGCACAGAATGTTCTTCCTCAACCGCTTCCACTTTTGCTTTCTCAAGCTCTTTTTCCAGACGCTTCTGCTTCGATTTCACCTGGCTGTCCGTCCGCTTCGCTTTTACCCGGTAGTATTCTTTATATCCTTCCTGTTTGGTGGACTGGGCGTGGGCTTTTTTTGACCATGACGAGAGCTCTTTCATCTGACTTTCAATCCGGGCCACCATCTTCTGCTGCTGCTCATATTCACGCTGCTGCGTAAGCCGTCTCTGTTTCCGTGCCTCCATGTAGCTCGAATAATGGCCCCGGTGCTCAATCAGCTTCCCATGTTCGATCGCCCAGATCTTTGTCACCGCTTCATCTAAAAAATACCGGTCATGGGAAACGAGAATGATCGTCCCTTTATACTCCTTGATCTGATTCATCAGGAGTTCCATGCTCCCGTGATCCAGGTGGTTCGTCGGTTCATCCAATAGAAGAAGGTCGGTATTCTTCGTAAACCCTTTTGCAAGTCGTGCCTTCAGCTTTTCCCCTCCGCTCAGCTGCTGGAACTCATGATTTGGCACATTCCATTTTTCCAAAAGCATGGCTTCAGAAGGTGTCGCGTCGTAAAAGGAATAGGACTCCGTTTCCTGCTCGACCATATCGATGTTCAAGTCATGCTGCAGCCACTGGATGGTACCTTCGGAAGGCATTAAGTCCCCGTGAATCAACTGAAGAAGCGTCGACTTCCCGGCGCCATTCTGCCCGATGATCCCGATGACATCCCCTTCCTGTACACCCGCATTGACCCCTTCAAAGATAGGCTGATCCATCATTTCATAGCTTATATTCACTAACTTCATAAATTCTCTCATACCATCTTCCCCTCTCATCAAAGGGAGAACAAAAAAAATCCTCCCGATTTCTCTGGAAGGATTAGCCGTACCTGTCGCGCTCAAAGAAAGCCATTTGGAAAGCTATGGCTCAGACGATGTATAAAAATGGGCAGACTAATCCTATTTTGGTTGATTTGAAATATGGAATTTCAAACGTCGCGAAAATAAGATCAGTACTTCATCGTCCACCCATCACTCCTGTCATATTTAGTAAATTCACTATACCATGAAATGAATCATTATGGCAAAAGGAAAAATGAACTTCCGCCATTCGCTGTTACCTATTCGTTTAGAACATTTGAAATAAGGTCAACTTTTAGTTATTTTCATTCTTTAATACATACAATTTCTTTGATTTATTCATAGTACCCAAAAAGACTTCATTAATATCTGAAATGTTCTCTTTAAACAACTGACTCATTAGCCATCCTTCGTCTACTTGAAATTCCTTTAAGTTCTCATGTACGATTTGACCTTCATTTATGACGACGAGGGGGATTTCAGTTGCACTTACAGGGAGGTTCATGTCCTTGGGTGTCACATGGGATTCCCGATTGTATTTCATGACGGATATAAACCCGTTTGGCTCCAAGATGGCATATTTGACCTGGCTTACATCGAAGACGTCGTTTACCCGGAGTTCAGATAGCAGCAGCTCGACATTGATAAATTGCCGCTTTAGATTTTTCAGGACAACCCTTCCATTATCGATCAGGATTGCAGGCTTCCCATTAAAGAAGAAGCTGAACCTTCTATTTTTCAGTGAAATCAGGCTGAACACGATGTGCCAAAAGAATAAAGTCAACAACGGAACCAGCATATAAGTAAACGATACCTTTCCATCCAACAAGGGAGATACCGTAATGGCACCAAGAATCCAAATGAGTGCAAAATCATATGTAGTCAATTGACTTATGGCTCGCCTTGATACCAACCTGCCCACAAAGAACCCAACAACACCTACAATCAGTGTTCTGATTAAATATCCAAATAATGAAATTTCTTCAATCACTCCAAATACATCAGGCAATGAAAGATCCTCCTTAATGAATGAACAATTCATTCTGTTCGGTTATAAGACCAAGATTGACCTCTGCAATATCCGTTACATTCTGTTCTTTTAATTGGAAGTAAACCCAGTCTATACTAAGATGTTTCTCCTTCATTATTTTTCTATCAACCTTTCCGTCATAAATCAAAATCTTAGTGAGTTCTTTCGTTGTCATTGGAATACCCATAGTGGATTTCGTGACCGGTAAGGAATGGCTATCTTTCGCCACACTGAAATCTCCGTTCGGTTCTGCAATGACATATTCGACGTTTTGCAAATCAAAGACATTCTTCTTTCTTAATATAGATAACAAATTATCGAGGGTAAGCATGGCCCTCCTTAAATCTCCTTTATTCACTTTACCTTTTTTCACGAGGACTTTCTGTTTCTTAGAAGCAATGTATGGTGATACCTTTATGTAACTAAAAGAGACCAATAAGATGATCAAAATATAAACAAATGTAATCGCAATCGCATCAATTGGCCGTGACGCAGGCTGCACCATTCTCGATGCGGCGATGTGACTAATACCGGCAGCCACCAGGAAATTATAAGGAGTCACAATACCTGGCTGTCGAAATCCCAACGATTTGTCTGCTAAAAAAAGAACAAAATACAAAATCGTAGTCCTGAGAAATAATTCCAGATAGTTAAGCTCTTCCGCTTCAAAAAGTAATTTTTCCCACTCCAAGATAATCCATCTCCTTATTAACCCTAGATGATTAATTAATGGGGTATGTTTATTAGTATTTGAGGTATTTCACTAAAGAATACCCATTCATTCTATTACCGTTTTCTTTGAACGGATTACGCCTCGTAGTTTTCTCTCATAAAAATCTAATGTCCTTAAAGTATCAGATGCAAAATAAGTGGTAAGATAAACACTGTGGACTTATTTTCAAAAGGATAACATCACTGCCTTTTCACTAGGAAGGAGTTTTACGTTTGGAATCAATCTGGTTAGAATACGGATGGACATTACTGATCCTTATCGGCCTTGAAGGCTTGTTATCAGCGGATAATGCCCTTGTCCTCGCCGTCATTGCGAAACATTTGCCCGACGAGGAGAAGAAAAGGGCCATCAAATACGGGATCTTCCTCGCATTTGCCTTCCGATTTGGTGCACTATTTGCGATTTCCTTTATCGCAAACGTCTGGCAAATCCAGGCGATCGGTGCAGCCTACCTTCTTTACCTGGGCTTAAAGCATGTCATCAAAGCACGGTTTGGAAAAGAGAATGAGAATATCCGTGAAGATACAGAAGAAGATGCGGCCGGTAAAGGCTTCTGGCCGACAGTAGGAAAGATTGCGTTGGCAGACCTTGCCTTTGCGATTGATTCGATTCTCGCTGCCGTGGCTCTTGCCCTTGGTCTCCCTGATTCTCCCCTTGATGATTTTGGAGGGATGGATGGAGGGCAATTTATCATTGTTGTCCTCGGAGGAATTGCCGGGCTGATCTTGATCAAATATGCCGCAACCTGGTTTGTGCAGCTGCTTGAAAAGCGCCCTGCTTTAGAGACAACCGCCTATGCCATTGTTGCCTGGGTCGGGGTGAAGCTGGCGGTCATTACACTGGCTCATGAAGATATTCATATCCTGGATCACGATTTCCCTCACAGTACCCTTTGGACCCTCATTTTCTATGGTGTTCTTGTGGGGATTGCTTTGTTTGGGTGGTTCGCACCGGGAAACAAAGAATCTCAGCATAGTGAAAGTTAAATAAAAGAAATGCCCTGTGAATCTTCACAGGGCATTTCTTTTCAAGACTGGCTCCCTACACTCCCGGGAACCAGCCAGGCGTATTCACAATTGCATTCCATAACGGATCGGGAACGACCAATTCTTCCTGTTTCCCTTTATCTATCTCCGTCACAATGTCATCTTCTCTTCCTTCTTCTATCTTCTTCAGCCAATCGGGATCAATGATCAGTTCACGACCAAGGGCCAATAGCGGAACGCCTGTATTGAACGCTTTATGTGCATCGTCGGCAGAGTAGATCGAGCCTACACCGATCAGTGGTGTACGGTCACCGATCGTTTCCAATAGATAGTCCATTCTTGTTTTTTCAACGTCCTCCACGCCTCTTCTTGGCTTCGAGAAGAACTCGAACAGGGAAACGTGAAGATAATCAAGGTCCTTGTCTGCAAGGGCATCTACAAGGGTAAGGGTGTCACCCATCGTGAATCCATTGTCTTCAGGCTCCTCAGGTGAGAAACGGTATCCAACTAGGAACGATGGATCCGCATGCTCAGCGACCACACTCTTCACCTTATCCACGATGGCAAGCGGGAACGTCATCCGTTTTTCCAGACTGCCGCCATAACGGTCTTCACGATGATTTGTCATCGGGGAAAAGAATTGATGGATCAGATAACCGTTCGCTCCGTGGATCTCAACGCCATCATATCCCGCTTCTATCGCTCGGCGGGTCGTCTCACCGAAAGCATCGATGATATTCTCGATCTCTGCTTCTGATAATGCTCTCGCTTTCTTCTCACCGTTCTCACCCGTTACGTCACTGGCGCTCACAACATCCCCATCTGGAACCAGATCCGGTGGACATTGTACACCTCCGTGGAAAATCTGGAGGACTGCTTTAGCGCCCTGATCCTTTATTCCCTTTGCCAAACGTTCAAGGCTTGGGATCATTTCATCAGAGTCCCCGCCAAACTCACCCGGGAATCCCTTTCCATCAGGCGTTACATATGTGCAAGCCGTGATCACCATGCTGACATCCTTGGAACGTCTCGCATAGTAAGTAACCTCTGCATCCGTAACGTTACCCTGCTCATCCGATGAGAAGTTCGTCATCGGTGCCATGATGATGCGGTTCTTTAATTCGACTCCGTTTTTGAAAGTATAGGGGGATAATAGCTCTTTATATTTATTGTTCATGATTTTGCCTCCTTGTGGTTGTTCAAGGGACATCTTAATAGATGTATAGGTTTTTGACCAGACTTCTGCTCGAAGGATGTGCTTTGGCTACTGCGTCAATAACTTACCATTTGAAAAAAGGCATCCCTCAACGACAGAGGGATGCCCTTTTATTCAAGTGTTGTTTTTTTCCATCTACTCAAAGAAATTCTATTTGAGAACCAGCCTCGCCACAACCTCCACATGCGCGGTCTGCGGGAACATATCCACCGGCTGCAAGTATTCTACCCGATACTGTTTCTTCAAATAATCAATGTCCTTCGCCAGAGTCGATGGGTTGCAGGAAACATACACGAACGTCTTCGGTTTTACTTCTTTCAGCGTATCAAGAAGCTTGTTGTCGCAACCGGTTCTTGGCGGATCGACCACGACGACATCAGGACGCCAGCCTTCGTTTTTCCATTTTGGCATGAGAGTTTCGGCACCGCCGACGAAGTATTCGGCATGACTCACTCCAAATTTCTTTGCGTTCTTCTTCGCATCATCGATTCCTTCCTTGATTACATCCATTCCGCGGATTTCTTTCGCTCCTTTAGCAAGCCATAATCCGATGGTACCGACGCCACAGTAGGCATCGATGACTTTTTCTTCACCAGTGAGGGCAGCTGCTTTTTTCGCTTCATTATATAGCTTACTCGTCTGGATCGGGTTGAGCTGGAAGAATGCACGTGCCGATAGCTCGTAGGTGAACTCTTCGAGGCGCTCTTCGATACTTTCTTTCCCTGATAGATGGATCGTTTCATCTCCGAATATGAGTGCCGTTTTTTTCGGGTTGATGTTTTGGGCGATGGAAACGACTTCCGGTAGTCGTTTCTGGATCTCATTGATCAACAATTCCTTGCGGGGGATTTTTTTCTCAGACGTTACGAGTACCACCTGAACTTCCCCTGTTTCAAACCCGACACGTGTGACGATCGTTTTCAGGATCGGCTTCTTCTTTTTATCATCAAAGACAGGGATGTTGAAGTCGTTAATGATACACTTGATTTCCGTTGTTACTTTATTCGTAAGCGGGTGCTGCACGATACATTCGTCGATGTCGATCAGCTTGTTTGAGTTCATGCTGTATAGGCCTGCGATAGCCTTGCCGTTTTGAGTCCCCACTTGGAATTGGCTTTTGTTCCGGTAATGCCATGGATTGTCCATTCCAATCGTCGGACGGATGTCCAGGTCTTCCAATCTAAGCTTCGTGTGACGCTCGAGGGATTGAAGCAGGATGTCCCGTTTTGCATCCAGCTGCCCTTCATATGAGAGATGCTGAAGCTGACAGCCTCCACACTGCTCGTATACCGGGCATGGAGCTTTGGTACGCTGCGGTGACTTCTTACGGATCTTCTTGATGCGGGCTTCGGTGAATTTCGGGTGGACCTTGGTCACTTCCACCACCACTTCTTCCCCTGCAAGGGCCCCGGGTACGAAGACGATCTTTCGTTTAAAAAAACCGACTCCTTCACCGTTGATGCCGATTTTTTTTATGGTCAGAGGAAACTGTTGTTTCAGCTCGATTTTCACTTCATTGTGCTGCTTTTTTTCGTATTGCTTTTTCATTGGTTCACGTCCGTTCTATTCGATACTTCTCCATAAATACAAGGATGCATAGCTTAAATAAGGATGCCAGGATGTGCTGAATTGGTCAAGCTCGTCCATGGTCGGTTTCTGTTCCATTTGGAATAATTTCTTGATGGCGTTTTGGATGCCGATATCCGCTTTCGGGAAGAGATTCGGCCGACCCAGTCCGAATAACAGGAAGCTTTGGGCTGTCCATGGGCCGATGCCCCGGATTTTGGTAAGTTCCTTGATGACTTCTTCGTCCGGCTGCTGGGCTAATTTGTCCAGGTCCAGTTCGCCGTTCGATACCTTTTGCCCGATGCCGATCGCATATTCCGCTTTCCGCTGACTGAATTGCAGCTCCCGCAGTTGTTCCACAGTGAGCCCGGCTACTTTTTCCGGTGATGGATAGAACCAGACCCCGGCCTTTTGCCAGCCATATTTCGTGACAAAACGATGGGTCAGGGTAAAGGCGAATTTCAGGTTCAGCTGCTGATGGATGATGCTTTTGATAATCGTCGCAAACGGGTCGAATTCCAGGATGATCGGCGTCCCGATATGCTCCTCGAAAATGGGCTTCAGATCGGTCTGCAGGAAGTGCTGATGCATGTCGCGGAGACCGGTGTGCCACTGGAAAATGTCCGAGATTCGTCTCTGCTTCTCTTCAAGGTTTTCTTCGTTTTCAAACGTCATGCTGAATTCAGGCTGATCCGTGGTGCCTGTCGCCTGAACCTTGATGACCTCCCCTTTCCCATCAGGGAGATAGTAGGGAACCTTCACGCTTCGGTCTTCCTGATCCACTGCGTTCAACGGATCCAGCGCCAGCCTCTCCAGTACCCGGTCAAAATCATACGGACCTTCAACCTTAACATTCCTTATCACCATCGTCCTCATCCTTCCGCACAAAACTTGTATGTGTATTATAGCATACCGTGGGTGTAACACCTCAACGTTGTCGTTCGTCTAATACAATAGCTGAGGGACGGACCTCATGGAATTTCTGAAAGGGATGATTTGGTGGTGAAGAGATGGATGATGGCTGGTTTGTTCCTTTTATTCTGTGTTGGTGGTTGTGAGGAGCCTGGTGATCAGGTGGAGACTCAAGTAGGGAAACAAGCGGGGGCTTATGAGCCTGTGGAGACAGATATAGTGAATACTCATGGGAATGTAGAGAATATGGAGAGGTTTGAAGAGTTTTATGAGAATGTGGTGGATGATGTGGAGGATCGCATTCGGATTGTTACTTATACTGAAGAAGGTGATCCTATCTTACATGACCTCGATTATGACGGGAATGTACTTCATTCCGTTCGGGACTCACGCCGGGATACGTTTGGTAGGGGTGAGATTGTAGAGATGTCCTGCGAGAATATAGAGTATATACAAAATGGGAAAATGGCGGACAATATGTACAAGTTGGCCGATTGTGACCGGAAGGATGCCGATCACAGTGTGCTTTGGTACTAATGAGTTCAGGGACGGACCTCAATTCCTAGGACCAGGTCCTAGGAATGAAGGTCCGTCCCTCTTATTTTTTCATCATTGGATTTTCATCAAGGCTTTTGAAGGTGTAGCCTCTTTTCTTTAGGTCTTTTATTGCTTTTTCCATGGCGTCTGCGTTGTCTTTGGAGACGGAGTGCAGAAGGATGATCGCTCCTGGATGGGCTTGGGCCATGATATTGTCGTACGAGTATTGCCAGCCTCTTTGCTGATCGGTTTTCCAATCGATGAAGGCGACTGACCAAAAGACGTGGGTGTAGCCTTCTTCTTTCGCTATTTGAAGTGTACGTTCAGAGAATACGCCTCTTGGGGGACGCAGGTATTTCATTTCTTTCTGACCGGTTAGTTCTTTCGTTTTCACTTTTACTTTCTCCAGCTCTTCCCGGATTTTCTGATCGGAGCTTGCTGTGAAGTCCGGGTGATGCCAGGAATGGTTCCCTACGATGTGCCCTTCTTTCACCATTCGCTTGACCAGGTCTTCAGCGCTTAGTAAATAGTGACCTGTTACGAAGAAGGTGGCTGGCACTTTTTCCTGTTTCAACACATCAAGGATCTGTCCTGTGTAGCCATTTTCATACCCATTATCAAAGGTTAGATACAGGACTTTTTTATCCGGTGACCCCTTGTAAAAGGCGTCATATTTCTCAAGCAGCCGATCATGCTGTGCTCCTGCTTCTGCAGGAACTTCATTCTGACTCTTCTTAAATCCCCAGCCAATCGGATTATTCGAAACTGCATAAGCTTGTGCCGGGATGAGTAATACTAAGATTGACGCTATAATCAACACTTTTAGTGAATTCCGCAAAATTGAACCCTTCTTTCACTTCCGTTTCCCTTAGTTTTTGAGAAGGGAGAGGATTCATGTGTACTAAAAGTATCCAATATTAAATCGGTTATCATTCTGCAACGTTTATTTCGTTTGCAAACTCGCTTCAAACAGATCGATGATTTCCAGAAATCTTTCTGCTTCCCTAAATGTGTGGTCAGCCAGAAGTGGATGGATATTACTTTTGATTCTGCATTCTTCAATTAATTCTCTTGCAGTTTTCTTGAAATCACGTAATGACTTAACTGAAACCTTATTTTGATTCAGGAATTGGTTCAACATCGGCTTCGTTTCGGATTGTGGACGCATGGAGTCTAAATCAATCGCTTGAAAAACTAGTTGGTCGAAATCCTGGCTGAACTCTCTCGCCTGTTCAACTAATTTCCGTTCGGAAGGATCCAATAGATGTCCGATAAATTTTGCGTGATCGGCCATGATTTTCAGGAAGAATACGTTTTCCTGTATTATTGAATCCTGTTCAGGTACAAGTTTCCCTTCATTCAATTCCTGCAGACGTTTGGCAAAGAATGCTGCCTCCCTGCTAATATGATCCACCAACAATGGATAATTATTAGAACGGATTTCACATCTCAATGTCAAACCTAATATTTTCCGCTTATAGTTCCAAATCGCAGCTGCCGCTTGATAAACTTCGCTGTTAAATGCCTGAATTTGTCGCACATCCGTGTTGATGGAGTATTTATTCAGCTTCTCCTCGATTCTTTCAAAAACCGTAATGAACTGCTGTGCTTCTTCAATTAATTGCTTTTGATCATATGTGAATCCCAAGCTCAGAAACAACGCATGCTCCTTCATAATTCTCGACCAGAATTGAATCTCATCTAAAGATCGAGCCACGATCGGATTTGTCATATGTTCTTCCCCCTCCACTCTCACTCTTCCCCCTCATACTTATGTAGATGTATTTAAGATAATACTTTAAATATGTTAAATTCACGTAATTCAAAAGGAAAAAGCAAAAAGATTCCTTCTTTTGGTAAAAGGAATCTTCGAAAGGGACTGACAGTAGCATGAAGTTTAGATGTTATCTATCTTGTATCACAATAAAGGTTCTACAAAGGTTTCGGTTTGTACCTGGAATATGTCTCAGGTCATCCTGATATTTCACTTTAATCGAATTGAGACTAGCTTCGACTAAAGGTCCGTCCCTCACTCAAAAAACGTCTGATACTTCGTGGCCATTTCGGTCAGTTTTCCATTGTGTTCATCGATGAATTGAGATACGATCTTTTTGTCCCAGATGGCCTCTCCTGTTGGGAATTCTTCAAATTCATCCTGGAGGTTCTTGACCATTTTGTCCCTTGAAACGGATACCATGGATTGGTCTACTTGGAAGTGGTATTCCCGAGCATTCGGAACGAGAAGGGTCAGGTAGATGGCGTTGTAATAAAAGTTCTTCCGGTCGGCGTGATTACCGTCAAACCAAAACTCATCCACGTCACTTTCAGAAAGGCTCCCTTCTTTATTACCATAAGTCACCTTCACCATTTCCCCTGAAAGATCAATTTCCTGAATGGTTTCTCCACCAGGTAATTCCTGAAGGATCGCACTGACCTTGGAGTTATCCCCTACATAGGTTCCGCTGTTTTCTTTTAACATATCAACGTTTACATCTTCAATTGAAGTAATATTCGATTTTTCACTATTACTTGCACACCCAGTTAAGAACACCATCAAGGAAAGAAACAACATGCTCACTAATTTATTGAAAATCATCATAGCCCTCCAGCTCCTGTTTGTATGTAATACGAAAAACATGTCTTTATGGTTTCATATTTTAACATAAATACCCAATAGAAAAACCACCCCGCATCTTTCACGAGGTGGTTCCATTTCCTTATTTAAAAACAGGCTCTTTAAACTGAGCTAATTTTTCCAATGACGATTTATCCACTTCTTCATGCAGGCTGTTACCATGGGAATCCATCGTCACAACCGCTGTGAAGCCTTCCACATTCAGGTGCCACATGGCTTCAGGAATACCGAACTGCATCAGATCCACTCCGTCTACACCCTTGATACAATCTGCGTAGTACTGAGCCGCTCCACCGATGGCATTCAGGTACACTCCGCCATGATCTTTCAAGGCAGCAAGGGTTTTCGGACCCATTCCGCCTTTTCCGATGACCGCCCGGATTCCGAAACGCTTCATGATGTCCCCTTGATAAGGCTCCTCACGAATCGATGTTGTCGGACCAGCCGCTTTCACGTGCCAGTTGCCTTCATCGTCCTTCAGCATGACCGGACCACAGTGATAGATGATTTGACCGTCAAGATCAACTGGTGCATCGTTGTCGCTCAAGTGTTTATGGATCGCATCACGGCCGGTGTACATACGGCCGTTGATATGAACCACATCTCCCACCTTCAGCTCACGAATTTTTCCTTCCGTAATCGGTGCTTCCAGTACGACTACGTTTGGCTGTTCTCCAGAAGAAGCCGCTGCCGTTTCAAGCTCAGCCTCTGAACCTTGAGTAAGGTCGATCTTCTCGCCTTCCTGGTAGAACCATTCGTCGATACCGCCTGATTCAACATCAAGCTTCACGCCTAAACGACGGAATGCCCAACAGTTATACGCAACGGATACGAAAAAGCTGGCAGGGATACGATTCATGACGCCGACTTTACAGCCAAGCAGAGTCGTTTCGCCGCCGAATCCCATCGTGCCGATTCCAAGCTCATTTGCATGTTCCATCACATACTCTTCTAACTTACGAAGATCTTCATTCGCATTCACGTCATCAACGGAACGGAATAATTGTTCTTTTGCCAGGTCGTAGCCTGAAGAACGGTCTCCCCCGATTCCAACGCCGATGAAGCCGGCACTGCACCCTTGTCCCTGGGCCTGATACACCGAATGCATCACGCATTTACGGATTCCATCCAGGTCACGTCCGGCACGGCCCAGACCTTCAAGTTCACACGGAAGGCTGTACTGGATATTTTTATTTTCACAACCGCCGCCTTTTAAGATCAGGCGCGCATCAATGTAATCCTTTTCCCACTGCTCGAACTTGATGACCGGTGTCCCTAAGCCCAGATTGTCCCCTGAGTTTGCTCCAGTCAATGAATCAACGGAGTTTGGACGAAGCTTTCCGTCCTTCGTCGCCTGTACCATCGCAGCATAGATCGCTTCTTTGATTTCAAGCTGATTCACGCCGACCGGTGTTTTTATTTTAAAAGTCGGAAGTCCCGTATCCTGACAAATCGGTGATACATTGTCATCCGCCATCTTTACGTTATTTGAAATCGTGTCCAAGCTCATCGACGAACGCGTACCGGCGTTCTCACGGGCTTTCGCCGACCGGATCGCACGTCTGACATCCTTTGGCAGGTTCGTGGATGTTTCCACAATCAAATCGTACATACTTTGCTGTAATGTCTCTTTATTCATCGTTCTCCCCCTCTAAAGATCTCAATAACAGTCTTAATTTTCATACATCATTATACTCCTATAAGAATAAGATTGAAAGGGATTTCACAATGGAATTTCCTTCTCGAAATAACACGAAACCTCATCTTCATCCTTATAGATGTACCCGTTGTTTTGGTAAAATCGGATGGCGTCCGACCACTGTTTGTTCGTTTCGAGGATGAGGCTGCGAGCACCATGGGAGTGTGCTTTTTCTTCCAGAAATTTGAGCATGGTGCACCCGAGACCACGTTTCCTGTAGGGGGATTGGACTGACATTCTCACAATCTGATACGTATCTGGTGATTCTTTTCGGATGGCGCCTGTGCAGATGATGTCGTTGTTCTCTATTCCTATAAAAAAATGATGGTCCGTCCCATCATACTCTCCTGAAATATCACGGATATCGGGATTCAAGCTGTGGTCGATGAATCCGAATCGCTCGAGGAAACCGGACAGGATCACGTCTTTGGCTGCCTGGCATTGGTGTTTTTCGATGGGTGTGATGATCATGGGGATGGATCGCTCCTTTAATAGATGGTTTTGTATTAAAGTTAGACGTTTATGCGGGGATTTCCTGCTTGTGCATGCTTGTCTTATGGACTGCATATGATGGAGAGGGGGGTTATCGACCGATCTATCTTGAGGGACGGACCTTTCAAGGAGGTCCGTCCCTCCAAAAAAAATAAGAGCCCCATCCAGGACTCCTACTCACTCTTTTTAAATTGCTCGCATTTTACTTCTATATCATCGATCATGGCAATAAGGCGATCGATATCGTCTATATCCGCTTGTTCGGGATCGATTGAGTCCAGAACGTCGACGAACAGGTTCAGGCGTTGTTTTAAATAGCTTACTTGTAAGTCTTTATCGTTGATTGCTTTACCCAAGAGTTCTCTCTCCTTTCAATACGTTTACTATGGTAACCAATAACTTTCGGATTGACAAGGGCTGACCCTTTCTCAATAATGGATAGGTGACTTATTTAAAAAGGAGCTTTTATAATGAAAACTGATACTCTCTCCAAGAAAATGTCGATTGACCATGACCCTTGGGAGGCTTACTTAGATGTGGATGAGCATGGTGATATCACGCTTTCCAATATAGAATTCACCACCACGACGCTCTGTAACATGAGGTGCGAGCACTGTGCCGTCGGTTATACCCTGTCCCCGAAGGATCCAAGCGCCCTTCCCATTGAATTGATTCTACAGAAGCTCGACGATATCAAAACACTTCGTTCCCTTAGTATTACCGGCGGAGAGCCGATGATGTCCAAGAAATCCGTTGAAAATTATGTCTTGCCATTACTGGAGTATGCACATTCCAGAGGCGTACATACCCAGATCAACTCAAACCTGACCCTGGATCTGGACCGATACTTATTAATCGCCCCTTACCTGGATGTGCTGCACATTTCTCACAACTGGGGAACGATCGATGAGTTCATCGACGTCGGCTTTGCCAATATGGACCGAAAGCCGACAAGGGAGCAGCGTCAGAAGCTGTTTGACCGCATGATCGAGAACAGCCGTGCTCTATCTGAACGCGGAGTCCTTGTCTCGGCAGAAACCATGTTAAATAAAAACACCCTGCCTTACTTGGAAAAAATCCACCGTCAGGTAGTAGACGAAATGAAGTGCGGTCGTCACGAAATTCACCCAATGTATCCTTCCGATTTCGCGTCAAGCTTAGAAACTCTTTCATTGGAAGAGACCAGGGAAGCCATCAGAGACATTCTTGCCTTCCGTGATGAAAACGTGTGGATGCTATTTGGGACACTTCCATTCTATCCTTGCAGTTCTTCACAGGAAGACTTGGATTTTCTGACGGAACTTTATGCTGCTAAAAATGTCAGCGTCCGTAATGACCCTGACGGCCGTTCTCGCCTGAATGTGAATATTTTCACGGGTGATGTCATCGTCACAGACTTCGGTGACACGCCACCCCTTGGAAATATAGCGAAGGATACGCTGCCTGCGATTTTTGAAAAGTGGAAACAACAGCCTCTTGCGAAAGAGTTGAATTGCCACTGCCCTATGGCCCGCTGCCTTGGACCGAATGTGCTTGTGAAGTCTATGTATTATGGGGATGTTGACTTTTCGAAGCGTGAAGCGAGGATTTCTCGATAGAGATAGTGTGAAGGCTCAAATCTGTTATGGGTTTGGGCCTTTTTTATAGAAATTTGGGATATGAACTTCCGTCAGTTGACTAAATTTCTGGCTTTGTTGTGCCAGTTCTCGCCAAACTTGTGCCATTTTTCGGGTTTGTTGTGCCACTTCCGCCCAAACTTGTGCCACTTTCCAGGTTTGTTGCTCCAAATTGTGAACAAATCGACACTCGCACACATTCCAAACCCGCTACATCAACGCTACTTCTCCCCTAGCTCAAGGTCCGTCCCTCACCAAAAACCAAAAAAAAGCACAACGGACATTCATCCGGTGTGCTTCTTATCCGATTGGGCCGCGGTGGTTTTCTTTTACGGGTTGGTCCATTTTCTGTAGGGCCGGGTCCATTGCGTTGTATGGTTGATTCTTGAGGCTTTCGGCATATACTTTTGCCCTTTTCGCTCCGAACCAAATTCTCATTGCTGTGTACGCAATAAGGATCCCGCCAAAAATAAGTAGATACTCCATGATATCCCTCCTTCAATTCTGAATATTCTAATTATTATAACATATCAAAGAAAATAATAAAAGAGTGAAATAAGTTTTACCCCACTTCACTCTTCTTTAAACATTTATCTTGGTGTTTCGCTTGCCATGAAGCCGAAGTGGACGTGATCCTGGACTGGAATCCAGGCTCCGACTCCTTGGGATGTAACATTTTTCACGACGACGGAGCGTTTTGTTCCTTTCATCACAAGGAACACTTCACCGTAGGTTACTTTTCCTTTTTCGTTAATCGCTGGTGCGTAGGCATAGAGGTAGCCCAGACGTTTTGGTGAAATGTTGTACACCTGATCCTTCTTCGTCCCTGCTCCTACAATCGTTTGGAATGCAAGGGGCAGTTTGGATTTATCCATTGCTTTGATGAGCATCATTTTTTCTACATCATCTGCGTGTGGGACTTTAGCCGTCAATCCACCCTTCACTACTTTTTGTGCTTCCTGGACGTAGTGAATTTGATAATTGGATTTTCCGCCGCGGTTATCGAAGTAGTTCGTGTTGACCTTTTGATACTCCCAGTTAGGAGAGGTCTCGGTTGAAGCATAGTTTAAAGGCCATTCTCCTAAATAGATCGTTGCCCGCAATCCAATCGTTGGTGCTTTATTCATGGTGGATTCATTCAGCATCCGGATCAGATTGGGGTTTTCAATTCTCACATTCGATGTTTCGATTAATTCCTGAGACCATTCGCTCGGTTGAAGATACGGTTGATCCTGGGTTGAATTGGGATACGTATTTTCCTTTGCGATGTTTAATACTGAGTTTGGGATCTTTACGCTGGTATCTTCAGTTGGTTTCGGAGCTTTCTCCGTTGTTTTTGGTGCTTTGTCATTTTCTTTTTTAGGACTATTTTCAGCGTGAATACCCGTTGTTGCAACGAAAAATGCGAGTATGACCATAAGAACAGTGCGCATGATTTTCATGTTTTGACTCCTTTCAAGCTTAAGGGTTTGCCGTTAGTTTTTCCTAGTTGAAAAAGCTTATCCCAAAAACTTTATTTGAAAGAATATTTACAAAATTCAAATATTATTTTATGCTATTAAGTATAAGAAAACAGTCAGGCTTCTACCTACAAAGCATACTGGCCTGTTTTCAATCATTCCTACATTCCCTAAAGAAGCAGCGGAGTTCATCATTGAACTCTGCTGCTTTTTTAATCATCCTTACAGGAGCACTCTTCCGGTGGACAGACACATTTGATGTGCACTTCATATGCCTTGGTGGAAATATTTTTGTCATCAATGATGACATAAGCTTGGATTGAGATACGATCATGCATTCCGTATTCAGAAATGATTCTTGCTGAATAGTTTCCTTCCTCGTCTGTGATGGCAGGGTTGGGTGCGATGGCCCCCTTAAAGTGCTCTTCTTTTACTTCAAAGTAAACCTTTATATCTTCTAGTGGCCTGGAGTCACACAGCACTCTCCCTGTAAGGCGTGCTCCTTTGCATCCCACATACGGCGGCACTTTAAACGTCAGTTTCACTTCACTGCATTTCAGGCAGCCTGCATAAACAAAGGCTTTTTCTACGATTTCCTCATCCTCTATCACGGCGCTTGCCGAATATATAACGTCTTTGAACGGCGTGTTCGGCGGCACTTTGGCGTCACTGGTAAATCTGCCATGTTCATCTGTATACACAACTTGGGGTTCAAACTGTAAAACCGTACTGGACAATTTCACTTTCACATCATGCAGAGGTTTCTTGTCACAACATACTTTACCGCTCACTTTTCCACAGCAGTCTATTTCTTTTATATGATCCAGTTCAATGGTCGGATATTTGCATTGGCACTGTATTTTGACCGTTTTGATCATCGACTTGATCACCGTGTCACCAAAGATGGTCGTCGCCTGAATCGATATGTCTTCGGCTTTCCCCGAGACTGGAGTGATCATCGTTTCATATTCACCATGTTCATTGGTCCGGGCAGGATTTGGATTCACTTCCACAGCACCTGGCGATGAATCTATGATCGCAATCGTGATCGCTGCATGTCGGATAGGGATTCCGTCACATGTTAATTGTCCGGTTAATTTAGTGCCTTTACAAGGGATGACCTCGCACGGAACTTCGAGAGTCAATTTAGGCTTTTCACACTTGTCACAGCCTGCAATGACTTGATCAGTGTCCGAAACTGTTTTTCCATCCACCATTGCTTCCGCTTTATAGAAAGCGGACTGAAACTTAGTTCCGTTTTTCACCTTGACGACCGATGAAAATTCTCCTTTCTCATTGGTCACTGGGACAGCCGGCTTAAACTTCAGAATCGGGGAGCCGGTTAATGTTACCGGGACGTTCGCCTGAGGTACGCCATCACAGGTAACTTTCCCACTCACGATGGCACGGCAATCGATTTTCTTTAAGTTAGTTAACTTTATGTCCGGATTCTTACATTTGACGCATCGAACCTTCACTTCTCTTGTTTCTGAGGTAACCTTTTCACCTCCGAGTTTCGTTATTGCTGTAATTGTAATGGTCTCCTTCACATCAGGAAAAAGGACAAGGGTTGCCGTAAATTTCCCGTCCCCCTGAGTAATCGCAGGATTTGGTGTGATCACTATACGCTTGGATTGTGATTCAATGATAAATGAAATGGCCGCATTCCCTATTGCCATTCCATCGCAAATGAGCCGTCCAGAAAGTTTTGCCCCCTTGCACCCGACCGGTTCCTTGATCGGATCCAGCATAAGTTCAGGATGTTTACATTTAATACATTCCACTCTTACTGATATCGAATCCCAGATGGTTTTCCCGATGACCATTGCCGTTGCGGTCACGATTACGTTAGGTATGATCGAAGTACCCGGAGCCACAGTCACTCTCGTTGAAAACCGGCCGGTGCTGTCCGTGACTGGAGTCTCGTTATCAAATATCAGTCCCGTGAAAGATGACGACAGAGTAACCTTGACACCTTGGAGGGGTTGATAATCACAAAGCACTCTGCCACTGATGATGCCTTCACAGCTGATCATTCCTTTTTGATCTAGTTGAATGGTAGGATTTGTACACCCTTCAAAGGGAAAAATCCCGGGACATCCTCTGGGAGCTAAATCGATTTTACAATCAATGACTTTGCCTAAGATCGGTTTTTTCTTTTTTCTCACCATTCTCATTCCTTTGCACAAAAACTCTTCTGTTATCTTATTCAGGATTGAGTAGGCGGTTCACACGAATTTTTTACGGGACAAAGAAAAGACCCGACAGACTAACCTGCCGGGTTCTCCATTATATTATAGTAGATAAAATCCAATCCCCATGATGAAGTAGGCTGCCAAAAGGGTAAGACCCTCAAACCAGTTCGTCTCTCCATCATTGGATATGACGATCGTGACAAGTACGGCTGATACCATGGCCACAAGCTCCGGTAACGTAAACACAAGCGGCATGCTCGTTTCGAAAAACAGAGAAATCAACACAAGAACCGGCGCGACAAACATCGCAATCTGCAGGGTAGAACCGACTGCAATCTCAACAGCGATATCCATCTTATTTTTATAAGCCATAATGATCGCCGACGCATGCTCGGCAGCGTTTCCGACGATGGCTACGATGATGACCCCGATGAACAGTTCGCTCCAGCCGAACGTGTTCCCGACCTCCTCAAACGTATGAACAAGGCGTTCCGATACATAGGCAACGGCTGCAGTAGAAGCGGCAAGGATCAGCAACGCTTTCCCCTTACTCCACTCCGGCTCTTCATGAGCGTGCGCACCCTCTTCGCTTTCATGCTGATACACCCCGCGGTGAGTCACTAACTTGAAGAATAAGGCAAATAAATAAAGGGCGATTAAGATGACCGAAACACCGATGGAAAGGGTCATGGTCTTCGCTTCGTTCATATCCTGGGCGAATACTTCCGGAATGACGAATGCCACGATGATCGCAAACATCAGGAGCCCCGAGTTGTGACGGGCATCAAACACATTGAACTTCTGACGTTTGAACTTGATTCCCCCCACAAAAAAAGACAACCCGGCAACTAAGAGCAGATTCCCAAGCACGGATCCCGTCAAGGACGCCAGCACGACGCCGATCAAACCAGCTTTTAACGCAAAAATAGAAATAATGAGTTCTACCGCATTTCCAAAGGTCGCATTCAATAATCCGCCGATACGGGGTCCCGACACAACGGCCAAACTTTCCGTCGATCTTCCCATAAAAGCTGCAAGGGCAATGATCGTCACACAGTAGATCACGAACATGATGACATTCGGCCAATGAAGCAGTGAGCCGATGACCGAGATCGGAACTCCTGCAAATACAAGCAGTGCAAATACTTTATTCATGTGTAAGATCCTTCTTTCTTAAAGAAAATTTGTTTAAATCAAGGGAGATGAGACACATTATAGATAGAACCCAATTAGGAGGTACAACCCATGTCACAAACCTTAAAAGATAAGATCGTTGAGCTGTTTTCCCACCATAAAATCGGCACCCTTGCCACGATTCGCGACAACAAACCGTATTCACGCTTTATGATGTTTTACCATGAAGACCTTACACTCTACACCGCAACCAATGAGCATGCGCACAAAGCAGAAGACATCGCACAGAACCCTCATGTTCATATCCTTCTGGGCCATGACCGCGATTCCGATCATGAACACTATGTAGAAATCGAAGCAGAGGCTTCCGTCGAAGAATCCAAAGAGCTGAAAGAAAAATTCTGGAACGACCAACTCAAATCCTGGATCGCAAGCCCCGACGACCCGGAATACATGCTCCTCAAGCTCACACCCAAAACCATCCTCTACTACGAAAAAACAGGCAAAGAACCCCAGGAACTAAGCCTATAGAGGAAAAACTAAAGAGGGACGGACCTCTGAATCAGATGAGAACCTTTATGTAGTGGGGTTTATGCTGAAATAGATGTCCGTCCTTTACCATTTTACTGTATTGAGTGTATTGAGGGACGGACCTTCATCTGGGTTATAACCTTGATACAATGGGGCTTGTGCTGTTTTGAGGTCCGTCCCTCATCACTTTACTGCACTGAAGGACGGACCTTCATCTAGTTATAAACCTTGATACAATAGGTCTTATACTCCTAGAAGGTCCGTCCCTCAACGCTTTACTGCACTAACTCAAAGGTTTCTTCGATTTTGATGCTGTCTTGTACGGATTGGACCATGGAGCAGTTTTTGCGTGTGAGCTTCATGGCTTTTTCAATTTTGTTTTTGTCGATGTCCGTCCCTCTGATGGTGAAGTGAAGGGAGATGGCTTCGACGCGGTTGGCTTCGGCTTCGTTGCGAGTTATGTCGGCTTTGATATGTATGTCGTCAAATTCGATGCGCATTTTCTCCAGGACTTTGCGGAGGACTCCCCCGCTGCACACGGCTACGGATGAAACCAATAATTGGAATGGACGAAAGCCATACTCTTCGTTACCCGAAACCTCCAGCTTCCCAAACCCTAAATCTGTGTAAAATCCGCCTTCTTGCATGTTAAATTCCATTTTCACTTCATTCCTTCCTTATTATGTTAGTAGATGTTTTGATTTTACTCTATTCGTTTCATATTGCCAAACATTGAAATTGGGGGTACCATCTAAGAAGTAATCATCAATGATTGGGAGTTTTTTCAAATGAATCAAACACTAACCTTCCGTTTCTGGGTCCTTGTCGGAATCGTCGCGATTTCGGGATTCTCACAAGGGATGCTTCTTCCTTTAATCGCCATTATTTTCGAACAGGACGGCGTTTCTTCCTCCCTGAATGGATTAAACGCAACCGCACTATATATCGGAATCTTACTTGCCTCTCCATTAATGGAAAGACCACTTCAGAAGATCGGATACAAACCGATGATCATCATCGGGGGAATCGTGGTGGCAGCGTCACTCTTACTGTTCCCGGTCTGGAAATCCTTCTGGTTCTGGTTCTTCCTGCGTCTTTGCATCGGAATCGGCGATCACATGCTTCACTTCGCCACCCAGACATGGATCACATCGTTTTCATCGAAAGAACATCGCGGACGAAACATATCCATCTACGGTGTCTCTTTTGGAGTCGGCTTTGCCGTCGGACCGATGATGACACAGCTCATCACCATCCATCAAGCACTGCCATTCATCATCTCTTCCTTATTAAGCCTGACCGTGTGGATGTTCGTCTTTAAATTACAAAACGAATTCCCCGACCAGCATAATATCGGCAGTGCCTCGTTCCTTGGATCTTTTCACCGTTTCGGAAAGGTTCTCAAGTATGCCTGGGTCGCCCTGCTGCCTCCATTGGGATATGGATTCCTGGAAGCTTCATTAAATGGAAACTTCCCTGTTTTCGCACTGCGAAACGGTCTCTCCATTGAAGCCGTCGCGATCCTCTTACCTGCTTTTGCAGTAGGAAGTATCATATCCCAGGTTCCACTTGGCATTCTGAGTGACAAATATGGCAGACAAAATGTCCTGCTCATCGTCATGATGATCGGCTTCCTCTGTTTTTCTGCCGCAGGAATCGTCTCTGAATCCACCATCGGCTTATTTATCTGCTTTACTTTAGCCGGGATGGCCGTCGGATCGACTTTTTCACTCGGTATTAGTTATATGACGGATCTTCTGCCAAAAGAATTACTTCCTGCCGGAAACATCATGTGCGGAATCTTTTTCAGCTTCGGAAGCATGATCGGTCCATTCGTAGGAGGGATCACGATCGACTGGTTTAAAGGCTCGAGTTTCTTCTATTTAATCGCATGCATGATGCTGATGATTTTTATGAGCCTACTCGTCTTTTCCCTTCAAAACCGACGCAGTGAAATAACCCAGAATAACTAGCACAAAACTCTTTCCATTCTCATATACATGTGATAGGATTAGATTATAATAATTATAAATTACTAACTTCATATAAAATCATCTAAGAGCACGTGCAGTTTTGCTGTCACCTTTCATTGGTGGCAGCTTTCGTCGTTTTATAGGGGTATTGACGTTGATTATTATTCTCAATGAGAATCTCATATTTTCATTTAACAAAAAGGAGGAATACGCTATGAGCTCACAATCCAAAGCCTTAACCATGGGGACACCTAATGAAAAAATAAACTTCTTTGAAAAAATAAAGCCTCATGCAGAATTGATCGCCGCACTGGTCAGTGGTGTGTTTATTTTATTGGGATGGTTGACGTCTAACAATGACTCCACCTTAAGCATCGTCTTCTATCTCCTCGCCTTTGCCATCGGCGGGTTCGCCAAAGCCAAAGAAGGAATCGAAGAAACCATCGAAAACAAAGAACTGAATGTAGAAATGCTGATGATTTTTGCCGCTGTCGGATCTGCCATCATCGGTTACTGGACAGAGGGCGCCATCCTCATCTTCATCTTCGCAGTCAGTGGCGCCCTTGAAACGTATACCATGAACAAAAGTCAGAAGGAAATTTCCGCACTCATGCAGCTTCAGCCTGAAGAAGCATGGCTCGTGACAGGATCTGGTGAAAAGAAAGTCCACGTTTCAAGTCTTGAGATCGGCGACCATATTTTAATTAAACCAGGTGAACGCGTGCCAACAGATGGTGTTGTCGTAAAAGGAACAACGTCCATCGATGAAGCAGCTATTTCAGGGGAAGCCGTCCCTGTAACAAAAGGTCAAAGAGATGAAGTGTTCGCTGGAACGGTCAACATCAACGGTGCCATCACGGTTGAAATGACCAAACCAAGCAGCGAAACCCTTTTCCAAAAAATCATTGATCTGGTGCAATCAGCCCAAAGCGAGAAATCGCCTTCCCAGCAGTTCATCGAACGCTTTGAAGGGACCTATGTAAAAGTCGTGCTTGCCGTAGTATTCCTGATGATGTTCGTTCCACACTTCTTCCTCGGATGGAGCTGGACGGAAACATTCTACCGGGCAATGGTCCTGCTTGTTGTTGCTTCTCCTTGTGCACTGGTTGCCGCGATCATGCCAGCGAGTTTATCGGCCATTTCAAACGGTGCCCGCCACGGAATTCTTTTCAAAGGCGGCGCCCACTTGGAAAACTTAAGCAACATCAAAGCGATTGCCTTTGATAAAACGGGAACGTTGACGAAGGGGAAACCAGTCGTAACCGATATAGTGGTTGCGGATCATGTGGATGAGCGTGAAGTCATGGCTACCGTTGCTTCGATTGAAAACCAGTCGAATCATCCACTTGCTCAAGCCATCGTCCGCCACGCAACCCGCGAGTTAAACCTGGAACTCTCACAGCCTGATTCCCTCGAAGACGTATCCGGTTGGGGGGTCAGAGCGGTGGTGGACGGTGCCGAATGGAAAATCGGGAAAGCCGATTTTGTGGATAAAGTGTTAGCAGAACAATTTATGGATGGTGCCTTTGGACGAATCGCTTCTGAAGGAAAAACGACGGTCTTCGTTGCCAAAGAGAATGAAATTGTCGCTTTGATCGCATTAAAAGACGTTGTGCGTAAAGAAACCATCAAAGCTTTGCAACTCCTAAAAGAAGAAGGCATCCAAACGATCATGCTGACAGGAGACAATGAAAAGACGGCCCGTGCCATCGCCGAAGAAGCCAAGGTTGCCTCCTTCATTGCCGAGTGCCTGCCGGAAACGAAAGTAGACGAACTGAAAAGGCTGAAACGCCAATTCGGCACGGTCGGTATGGTTGGGGACGGGATCAACGATGCTCCGGCGCTCGCAACGGCAAACGTCGGAATCGCCATGGGTGAAGGAACCGATGTCGCCCTGGAAACAGCCGATGTCGTGTTGATGAAAAATGACCTTACCCGAATTGCGGAAGCCATTAAACTATCGAAAAAAATGAAACGGATCGTCCAACAAAACGTGGTTTTTTCAATTACTGTGATCATGCTGCTGATCGCGTCGAACTTCCTGCAAATCCTGGATCTCCCTTATGGAGTGATTGGCCATGAGGGTAGTACGATTTTGGTTATCTTAAATGGTCTGCGATTGTTGAAATAATGTTGATAAGCATCCAATCTTGAGAGATTGGATGCTTTTTTCTTGAATACTATGTGAATTCGTCAGAGGGATGTAATTGTAATGATGAAATAGAATGTCGGTCCATCGATCCTCCACCACTTATCCACATCCTTATTCCATCCACAATGACTCAACTATTTTCTCCCCTTAAAATTATCCACAATCCACAATCCACGAATACATCCCTCCCTTCCATTCCTCCCACTACTAAACAACCAGGGTAGTTATCCACATTCCCTGCAACACAGCTTCCCCTACCAAGGTCCGTCCCTCCAGCTAATAATATTTTACTAAAATAATATTTTGTTGTTGCTTTCTTGAAAGGGATATCATAAAATGTGTTTAGTTAGTGCAAACGGTTGCATCTATTTTCATGTTACATCACACTCTAATGAGGAAGACGCACCAATCAGCATTTCATTTAATCTGAAATGTAAACGCACACATGTCATTCCATGTAAAATATATAGACAAATAGATTGATATTTAAGGAGGATACGGGTTTATGAAGAATTTATTGTCGTTTGATTTTTGGCAGAAGTTCGGGAAAGCGTTGCTTGTAGTAGTGGCCGTCATGCCAGCTGCAGGGATCATGATTTCCCTCGGTAAGTTGATTGCGATGATGGGTGGAGACATCACATTAGTGCAAACGATTGCAAGAGTAATGGAGGATATCGGTTGGGGAGTCATCACCAACCTTCACATCCTGTTCGCCGTGGCCATCGGTGGCTCGTGGGCGAAAGAACGTGCAGGCGGTGCCTTCGCTGCGCTGATCGCCTTCATCCTGATCAACCGTATTACAGGAGCGATCTTCGGAGTCAATGGAGATATGCTCGGTGATCTTGAAGCAACGGTCTCTTCCCTTTTTGGACAAACATTAGTGGTTTCTGATTATTTCACATCGGTCCTTGGTGCACCTGCTTTAAACATGGGTGTATTCGTCGGGATCATCTCAGGTTTCTTAGGAGCCAATCTTTTCAACAAATATTATAACTACAGTAAATTACCCGATGCCCTTTCCTTCTTTAACGGAAAACGTTTCGTACCATTTGTCGTGATTGTGGGCTCCATCGTCATTGCTGTCATCATGGCGATTGTATGGCCAGTCATCCAGGGGTTACTGAATGACTTCGGTCAATGGATCGCAACTTCCCGGAACACGGCACCAATCATTGCACCATTTGTATTCGGTGCGTTAGAGCGTCTATTATTACCATTCGGTCTGCATCATATGTTAACGGTTCCAATCAACTATACGGAACTCGGCGGAACGTACAAAATCCTGACTGGTTCAGGTGCAGGTTCGACGGTTGCCGGTCAAGATCCACTATGGCTTGCCTGGATCGCTGACTTAAACAACTTCCTAGCTGCAGGAGATACAGAAGGCTACAAGCAATTATTAAATGACGTAACACCTGCCCGCTTCAAAGTAGGTCAAATGATTTTATCCACAGCTGCCCTGATCGGTATCGCTTATGCCATGTACCGCAATGTGGATAAAGACAAGAAGAAGAAATACAAGTCTATGTTCCTATCAGCTGGTTTAGCCGTATTCTTAACAGGTGTTACAGAGCCTATCGAATTCATGTTCATGTTCGCAGCCCCACTTTTATATGTGGTGTATGCCATCATGACGGGACTTGCTTTCGCGATTGTGGATATCGTCAACATCCGCGTTCACTCTTTCGGATCCATCGAGCTGTTGACTCGTGTCCCGATGATTCTCAAAGCAGGCCTATGGGTCGACCTAGTGAACTTTGTGGTTGCTTGTATCGTATTCTTTGGCCTTAACTTTACGGTTGCCAACTTCTTGATCAAAAAGTTCAACTTCCCTACGCCGGGTCGTAACGGTAACTACATTGAAGATGAAGCGGCAACCGGCGGCGGTACCGTAAGTGCCGATTCCATCGCTCCGAAAGTCGTTGCCATGCTTGGCGGTAAAGATAACATCGTAGACGTGGATGCATGTATGACCCGCCTTCGTGTAACAGTAAAAGACACAAGCCTTGTCGGGACTGAACAGGAATGGAAGAAAAACGGAGCATTGGGACTCATCCTGAAAGACAAAGGCGTCCAAGCCATCTATGGTCCGAAAGCAGACGTCATCAAGTCTGACATTCAAGATCTGCTGGGAGCGTAATACATGAAATTACTCACGTTGAATTGTCACTCATGGCAAGAAGACAACCAACTCGAAAAAATCTCGATCCTGGCAACTGACATCGCGGAGAAATGCTACGATGTCATCGCCTTGCAGGAAGTCAGTCAGCTGATCGAAAGTGAACCGGTGGAGGGCTTAGTTAAAAAAGACAATTTTGCCCTCGTCCTTCTTGGGGAATTGGAGAAATGCGGCGAGACGGATTACACACTCGTCTGGGACTTCGCTCATATCGGGTACGACGTCTATGAAGAAGGCGTGGCGATATTGACGAAGCACCTGGTCATAGAAGAACACCGCTTCTTCATCTCAAAAAGCCATGACCAATCCTACTGGAAAACCCGGAAGATCGTAGGGGCCACGATTTCATATGAAGGAAAGCCCCTCACGTTCTACTCCTGCCACCTCGGCTGGTGGACGGACGAAGAAGAACCGTTCAAGTTTCAAGTTGATTCCTTGATGGAACAAGTCACTCCTGAATCCCCCTACTTTTTAATGGGCGACTTCAACAATAATGCCCTGGTTCGTGAGGAAGGATATGATTATCTCCTTTCAAAAGGGCTTGTCGACACATTTGATGAGGCTGTTGAACGGGACCGCGGCGTCACCGTTGAAGGGAAGATTGCAGGTTGGGATGAGAATAAGGTCGATTTAAGGATTGATCTTGTACTGTCCAGTGAGAAAGTGGATGTTAAGTCTTCACGTGTCATCTTTAATAATGTGAATAAACCTGTTGTTTCGGATCACTTCGGGGTTGAAGTGGTGTTGGGTGACGGAGAAAGCAGCTGATCTTGGATTGGCTGTTTTTTTGTGTGTTTGGAAAAAGTTTTGAGTCGTTTTTGCCAGGATGTGGGTGGGAATCGGATGTGTTTTGGGTTTTGGAATAGTTATTGCTGGTGTGACTTTGGGAGCTTTGAGAAATATCGACCGTTACAGAGATTTATCGACCGTATTTTCAATATATCAACCTTATTTTCATTTTATCGACCGTTAATTCTTTTTATCAACCAAAACCACCCGTATATCGACCTTTCTACTGTTCTCGACAAAAAATGCAAGCCCCCTTCCGACCTAACATTTTATCCAAAGCTTTCACTCATCCACCAGCTTCCCACAAACCCTAACCAAAAAAAGTACAACGCCCAAAGACGCTGTACTCCACTTCCTACTTCAACTCCACATTATCAATTACTACATCATGAGCGCCAAGCACCTCTCCAGTAGCACCCAGTAGAAACTTAAGACTCGTTTCCTCCCTCACAGGGGGGGTAAACGTATATTCAAAGCGACCCTTATTTTCATTAAGCTCAGCAATTTCCGATAAAGACCTCGTATATTGACTGTTTTCCAGCGTCACTTCCATCGTCCGGGCTACTGAAGAGCTTGCATCGAAGGAAAGCGTGTATTCTTTCCCGGGCTCAAGCACCAGATTCCCCTGAAAGAGTTGAACGCTCCATGGTTCCTTCCCTTCATTCCCGATGGAGATATGCGCTTCCCCATCAACATGCTGAATACTTGCTCCTGCATCAAAATGGATGTAGGACTCCCAAGGGGCTAAGCCATTATCAAAGGACCCATTTTTAATAGGGAACGGATCAACGGGTTCCACTTTTTTCAATAGTTTAATATTATCCACCTTCACCTCTTGAGTGCTTCCTCCAAGGTGGATGATCAGTTGCGCTTCCAAGTCCGTCACATCCGGCATCGTGAACGCCATAGCATGACTTTCCCAATCAGAATTCAAAGGAATCGTTTCCGTTACATAAGAAACTTCTCCATCCTTGCTTCTCATCTCAATCTGAATATCGCGGGCACTTTCAGCCACCCCGTCCAACTTCAGTTCATATTCACTTCCAGCCTGAAGCTGAACACCTTTTTGCACTAATTGTACTTCGTCCGTTTCATTTAAAAGCTTGGTCGAAAACACCCGCTCTTCGGGATCAACACCCATCGATGCGGCATTCTCGGAATCTACCAATTTCCAATAAAGCAAACGGTCAGGGAATCCCTGGTCAAACGTTCCGTTATAGATCAGGTTCCCGCTTGGAAGGGCAGGTTTGGAAGCATCCGGATCCACTTGAACCGGTGGGATTTCCTCCACCCGGACATTCCCGATCCACACAGGCAGCTTGGACAATCCGAGATTCAGCTCCACACGTGCTGCAAGATCATTTTCCTCGGTCATCTGGAACACCATTTCATAGGATTCCACCCCGTCTTGCAGTGAAAATGATTCGCTGTTTGAATAGGCTGCATATCCTCTGCTTTCACCTCCGCCGACTTTTACGTTGATCGGACGTGATCCCGTCGATTTTGCATCGAAGGATACACGGTAATACCGGCCTTTCCCGAGAGAAACATCTTGAATGAGCTGCACGGCATAAGGCTGGCTTCCCGGTTCTTGGATATCCACTTTGGCAAAATTCCTTCCCTCAACCTGATCAAGGGACACATTCGCTTTTCCTCCAAAATCAGGGACGGTCAAGAAATACCAATGATCTGTATTCGGTACTCCTGTAATCCCTTCAACGTCTTCCCATTCCTGATCAAACCCATTGTTGTAAATGAGGTTTCCGTCTTCAAGGGGCTGTTTCGCCTCTTCCGGTAATGGCTGCTGTTCGAATACAGGCAGCTCCGGCGTTTGATACGGTCTTCCCGTCAGATCATAAACCCTCACATAGTCAACGTCCATGGACTGAGGGAACATCGTATCCTCTGTCGGGTCCCCATCAAAATTCCCGCCGATCGCCACATTCAACAACATGTGGAAAGGCTGATCGAATGGTGCAGGATACGTGAAGTTGGCCGCATTGCCTGTCCCTTTGCTATACCAATTGTTCTGGGTTTGGCGGAGTTTCCCGTCTACATACCAGCGGATTTCCCCCGGCTCCCATTCAACAGAATATACATGCTCGTCGGCAATCGTCGAGCCATCTTCAAAGGCATAGTGAGCGCCGGTATACTTGTTATTCGGCCACGTTTCACCGTAATGAATAGTCCCGATCGCTTCATGTGGATTGCTTCCCTGGGCTTCTAAAATATCGATTTCCCCAGAGGCTGCCCATCCACCATACTTATCATCTTCCGGGAGCATCCAAAATGCAGGCCAGTAGCCTTTCCCGACTGGAAGAGAGGCCTTCATTTCGAATTTCCCAAATGCCTTTGAAAAAAGACCCTTCGTTTTTAAGCGGGATGACGTATAAGCAAAACCTTCATATTCTTCTTTCTTGGCCGTGATCAACAGCTTCCCATCTTCTGTCCTCGCGTTTTCCGGACGGTCTGTGTAATATTGTTTTTCATTATTCCCCCATCCCGGAACATACGCACCGCTTGCATCGGTAAACCCGTTGCCGATATCAAACGTCCACTTTCCACGGTCAATCTCAGCCTGATTGAATTCGTCATTCCATACGAGGGACCATGGTGAAGCAAAAGAAGATGCATCACTTGTTTCTTCTCCCTTATATGTAATGGTGCCGTTCAAGGTTGCTTTCTCCACGTTACCCTCTCCATCGATGACCGATCCTTGACCGGGTGCCGATACAGTAAGTTCCTTTACTAACGCATCCATAGTAAGGTTAACAGTTGAAAGCGTGTTCATTTCCAACCGATCTGCAACGCCGTCAAGTTCTACTTCTGCCTCTCCTTTTTTACCAGTGGTTGTAATCGTTTCGAACTCGCCTTTTAAATTAGCCTTCTTCGTTTTGACCGTGGATGCCGATACGGTTACATCCTGGAATCCAGCGGAGGTAATCTCTCTTTCTTCCAGCAATACATTTCCATCCAACACGGTTTCTTCGACGATCGATTCTCCAGAGACGGTGATTTTTGTAGGGTGACCAGGTCCTTGAACCGATAGATTATATAACTCCGAATCGGACAGCTGAAGGGTATCAGGCGCTTTCCCCTTGATAAGGGTCTTCCCGTGAACCGTCACGTTTTCAAGGATAATGTCCTTTCCGGCATCAGGTGTGATCACCAGGTCGCCTTCAATCGTTTTATCTATTAATGTCGAATCCTTGAGGTGAAAAGGCTTTTCTTTCTGAGCTGCTTTTCCTATGTTTCCTGGTGTAAGACTCATGATGAGACATGCGGCGGTAAAAGAAGTGACTGCTTTTTTTATCATTGGAACGCCTCCTGTATTCAATTATGTCTCACGTGGGACATTTGTATATAACTATAAAACCAACCCCACTCTTTGACAACATTTTTTTACAATAACAATCTCTTTCTCTATCAAAAAAATGCTGACTTCCTTGGGAATACAGCATTTTCTTTTCTCTTATTATTTTTTTTGACGACAGGAATCTCGTTTGACGAGTGTCGCTTGAAATGAACTCATATTTTCATAGGGGAGCTCCTCGATTCTGTGAATCAACTGCTCCACCAGGGACACCGCCATCTCAACTCTGGGAACATTCATGGTCGTTAATGCAGGAGAAGTATACTCCGTAAGCAATAGATTATCAAAGCCAATGAGAGACACGTCGTCAGGAACTTTCCGGTTGGCTGGCTTTAACGCCTCGAGGGCACCGAACGCAATATGATCATTGGAACACACGATGGCAGAAGGAAGAGTTCCCTGCCCGATCCAATGATTGATGGCATCCCTCCCCGATTCTTCGCTGAATTTCCCTTTATATATGTAAGACGATTGAATCGGGATCCCTGCTGCTTCCATCGCTTTTTGATAACCTCTTAAACGCTCCATTGCTGCAGAATTATCTTCATCACCCGTAATGATCCCAATCTCCTCATGACCAAGCTCTATGAAGTGATTGGTCGCCACCATCGCACTCACTTCGTTTTGTAATAAGGGCATCGGGATCTCAGGTGCCTGCCTTGACACATTGTTTTGATCAAAGACTCCCACCAAAAAGCCCGCTGATGTAATTTGATCCACGATTGATTGGACGTTGCTCCAACTGATGATGATCCCCGCATCGATGCTCTTTTCACGGTAAAGTTTTAAAACGGGGGAGGAATCATTCAGATCCGTCATGGTCACAAGCATATTATATCCCCGCTCTGAGCAGGCATTGATCATGGCACCAATCACCACACTGTAAAAAAGGTCATCCGAATAAATACGATGCTTCTGAGGATCTTGAATGATAAAAAGCCCGATTGTGTGAGTCTTTTTCTTTACCAGCCTTCTCGCTGAAACATTAGGCTGATAGTGATGCTCCTCCATGATCTGCAGAATGCGATCACGTGTCTCGGGTCGTACCTGGTCCGAATGGTTAAGCACCCGCTGCACCGTCTTCCTGGACACCCCCGCAATCCTCGCAATATCAAATATGTCCATAAAATCCTCCTGAATAGTTCTTTCTATTTATTATAGCGAATGATGCTTGGATTGGATATATGACCTTGATTGCAGATCGCCCCTACCAACCGAACGCTCCCCAAAAAAAAAACAAATGAAACCTCCCCACCCCCTCATCCGTATATACACTATAAACAGAAGCACTTGAAAGGGGAACACTATGGGAAATATATTACTATTTTCAGTTATTGTCGGATTGGTCATGGCCTTACTCGTCGTACCGGTGACAATCATGAAAAAGCAGAATAAAAAAGAGGGGTATCCGTCATTTGCCGCACTGTTCGGGGCCACCCTCCTTATCACAACGATCATTGTATTCGTCTTCTATTACATGACGAATCTCGATCAGAACTTTACAAGCATGTGGATCTTACTCATCGTAGCCGCAGGATTCGGTGCTACACTTGCAACCGGGACCGAACGAATGGTGAAGGGTGCACTGTTCCTTGGAAGTCTCCTCGTCGGGGCTTACTTCCTGACCGCCTTTGTGTTCAACGCCGATCAGAAATTTGAATCTGCGCAAATGGACGTAAAAACGGAAATCGAAGCGTTTGATGAGAAGGAAACGCCTGCAAGCGTCCCTCCACAATTCGCCCGCAACAAGATGAAGAAAGCATTCGGTCAGGTTCCGAATACGAGTTACTATGAGCTTGGACGCCTGCAGATTCAGAAGGTCAATGGGGAGTACGTCTACATTGCACCTGTTGAATTCTCCGGATTCTTCAAATGGTTCAAGGGAGATGAAACACCTGGTTACTTCACCCTAAGTGCCACCGACTCATCATCAAACCCTAAATTCATCAAAGAAGAAATGGTCTACACACCTTCTGCTTTCTTTAATAAAAAAATCGAGCGACACATCCGCTTGAACTATCCGAAGCAGATCTTCAATGGGGATGTTCAGCTTGAGATCGATGACGAAGGAAAGCCATTCTATATTCAAACATACGGTGAATTCATTTCCGCACGTAACGGATTTGAAGCGAAAGGTATCGTCATGGTCGATCCGAAATCCGGTGATACCAAGTCATACAAAATCGATGAAGTACCGGCTTTCATTGACGGCGCGATTTCACCAGAAACCGTCAGTCTCCAAAACAGTTATTTCGGTAACTACGTTCAAGGATTCTGGAACAGCCGCTTCGGTAAATCAGACGTCAAGCTTCCTTCTGATGAAGGGACCGAAGCCAATGTGAGCCCTATTTTTGACGAAAATGGTGACATGTACTACTTCACCGATTTCACCTCGCCAAAAGAAGGCGTCGATTCCATGCTCGGTTACTCCTTAACGAACTCAAGAACGGGAGAAGCGACGTTCTATACAGGAAATCTTGAAGATTCCTACATGGATTCACAGGGTGCCCTGCAGATTATCCAAAAGAAATTCATCGAGAAAAAATGGGATGGCGAAATGCCGGTGCTCTATAATTTCTATGGAGAGGCAAGCTGGCTGACTCCGGTGCTCGATGCGAATGGTTTCTTACAAAACTACTTCATCGTCTCGGCAGCCAACCCGGAAATCTCAGCCTATGCGAATACCCCAAACCAGGCATTGAAGCAATACAAAACCGCGCTTCAACGGGGAGGCGGCAGTGTGGACGGCAGTTCGAAAGCTGAGGAAAAACAGACAAATGGTACAGTCGTCCGTGTCTATAAAGAAAAGACAGGTGACTACACGGTCGTATCATTCTTACTCGACAATGGCCAAAACTATATCGTCTCTTCCGAAAGCAGCTTACTTGCGATCTACCTGAAGGAAAATGACAAGGTGAACGTGAAGTACATGGATACAGGGGAAGAATTCCTGCCAGTGAAAGAACTGACCATCGAAGGCTTATAATAAAAAAACGATGAGGGCACATGAGCTCTCATCGTTTTTTTATGATTCACCGGCATTCACATAATACACCAGATTATCCGTCCACTTCCCAAACTCATAAATGAATCCTTTCCGCGTGCACTCATACTGCATGCCGACACCTTCTGCAAGGCTGATCGATGGAGCGTTATCGAGATTGATATGGGCCTCGATCCTGTGATAATTCAATTTCACAAAAGCCAGCTGAAGGGCTGCCTTCACCGCTTCCTTCCCGTAGCCACGGTTCCAGTAGCGATTATGTATCATATAACCGACCCTGCCCCAGTTAAAGTTGTACCGCATCAGAGTGGAGAAGTCGATGGTCCCAATATTCGCGCCACCTTCTTTCAGAAAGATCCCTAGAATATAGACCTGGTCCCGATCGATCATCTCATCATGCTTCAGAAGCATCTCCCTGTACCAAAACTCCGTGCACTCGCTCATGTCCTGATAGCCAACGTCATATTTATGCTGGGATGGGAGCCTGTTCAGATGTTCCCTTAACCAGTTTTCGTAATCCCGGTTTACAAAGGGTCTGATGACCAACCTGGGTGTTTCGATGATCAATTCCTTTTGCTTCATCCTTGCCCCTCCCTTTTCGTTTGTTTCTATTTTTAATAGTATCAACCAGCCATTTAGAATGGTAGTCCTTTTGCAAAAAAACGGAAGGCGTCCCTCTGCTGAGAAACGCCTTCATCATTACTTGTCTTTATACCATTCTTCCTCTAATTCCTTCTCAATCTGCTCATCGGACAAGTATTCTTCATCCAGCTGCTGCACATGCTCGGTGATCCGGTTAAGCTTGGAATGCACGACCCAAAGGCTGATCACCACGACTGCCATGAATAAAACGAGGATGAGTTCAAATTCCATATAATCGATGCCTCCTTTACCTATGTTTATTAATCAAACACGGGAAAAAGAAGGCTTTAGGAAGAAAAAGGACGGAAGAACCATTCTTTTGTCTCTTAATACGCTTTCGCCCAATACACCAAATGTTTCGCATCCTTATTACAGCACACACATGTAACCGACACCTGCTCCTGCACAAACGGCATGCACCGTGATGTGGCACTCGTTTCTTCCTTGATCTTGTCTTCACAAGCCCTGTCACCACACCACATCGCTTTGACGAATCCGCCTTTTTCCCTAACCGTCGTTTTGAATTCTTCAAAGGTTTTGGCTACGGTGGTTTTTTCATCGCGGTGAGCTCTCGCTTTTTCTAAAAGATTGTGTTGAATGTCTTCCAGAAGTTCTGCTACTTTCCCCTCCAGCTCTTCCATGGCAACCGTGATTTTCTCTCCTGTATCACGTCTCGCTAACACTACCTGACCGTTCTCGATGTCCCGTGGACCGACCTCAAGACGAAGTGGAATGCCCTTCATTTCATATTCATTAAATTTCCAGCCCGGCTTCTTATCACTCGCGTCGATATCAACACGAGCGATGGAAGCAAGCTGACTTTTCAGGTTATAGGCAAAATCAAGGACGCCTTCTTTGTGCTGGGCAATCGGTACAATCATCAGCTGAGTTGGCGCAATCCGTGGTGGAACGACCAGGCCACGGTCATCACCGTGGACCATGATCATGGCACCGATGATCCGGGTCGTGAATCCCCAGGACGTTTGCTGCACATGCTGGAGCTTCCCATCACGGTCTGTGAATTGAATCCCGAACGCTTTCGCAAATCCGTCACCTAAATGATGGGACGTTCCGGATTGCAATGCCTTCCCGTCATGCATCAGGCTTTCGATCGTATACGTATATTTAGCACCGGCAAACTTTTCTTTTTCTGTTTTTTGACCCTTGATGACCGGTATCGCCAGCAGTTCTTCACAAAGCTCCGCGTACACCTCCAGCATTTTCACCGTTTCATCATGAGCATCTTGATCGGTCTCGTGGCACGTATGCCCCTCCTGCCACAGAAATTCCAAAGTTCTCAGGAATGGACGGGTCGTCTTTTCCCAGCGGACCACATTGGCCCACTGATTGTAGAGCTTAGGCAGGTCACGGTAAGAGTGGATGATGTTTTTGTAGTGCTCCCCGAACAATACCTCAGAAGTCGGACGCACGCATAGTCGTTCCGCTAACTCCTCTTCCCCTCCATGAGTCACCCATGCCACTTCAGGTGCGAAGCCTTCGATATGATCCTTCTCTCTCTGAAGAAGGCTTTCCGGTATAAAGAGTGGCATATACACATTTTCATGCCCTGTTTCTTTTATTTTTGCATCGAGGGCATCCTTGATATTTTCCCAAAGTGCGTATCCGTAAGGCCTGATGATCATCGACCCGCGGACGCTCGAGTAATCGATCAGCTCCGCCTTCGTCACGACATCCGTATACCACTGAGCAAAGTCTTCTTCCATGCCCGTTACATCTTTTACAAATTCTTTTACCATTTGTGAGCACCTCATTTTTCGTTGGATTAATTTTAACGGCGATATTTTGATTTTATCGGCGATATTTTAGATTTAACGGCGAAATCCTGATTTTATCGAGCGAAATCCCGGATTTATCAGCGAAATTTTCATTTTATCAGCGAATCGCCTACACCCATAAAACAAAAAAAGCCCTGCTTCTCATCAGGGACCATTTCTGGCGGTACCACCCTGATTCAAAGCAAAGCTTTACACTCATTCCATGATAACGGTATCGGACCGCTGATATCTTCATTCGATACAGAACTTAGAGGCAGGTTCAAAGGTTCATCAATGGGAGCTTTTCACCAATTTAGCTCCCTCTCTGAAAAGACAAGATCCCTTTACTGATCCTCGGCAATGTTTCAGTTATTTTAGATGATTATATATAGATATGCAGGGGCTGTCAATATTTGTTACAGAGAATAAATCCTCTCCATCTCCCGACTGAAGAAATCATTCCCGTTCCTCTCATCAAAATCCCCGGCGATCTCTTCTGCAATCTCACTCATCACATCAATGGCAAATCCCGGACGATGACCGGCTTCGACAAGCTTACGGTGAAGAACAATCCCACTCATATAAAAGTAAAACATCCCGTAAGGATCCTTCCCACTATCCGCATACTCGATGTGACGCTCCAATACTTTAATTCCCCTGACTGGTTCCGTTAAAGCAAGAAACCTGATATGTTCGGAAGCTTCGACTAAAAAGTGTGGCTTATCATAAATGAAAAAATATCCTTCTGACTGATAGTGTGAGGCTTCCTCCACCCGACCATCTTCAAGATAGGGCAAGAGCAACTTACTATAGGTCAAGTGGGGAATTTCACCACAGGTCACTTCTTTGGATAATAAAAGCATTTCAATGGGACGGGCTTTTTCCTTTTCCCCGGTAAAATAAAAATACTCCAGCTGTGTCTGATATTCACAGGCTTCACAGTCTGAAAGCGAGTCCCTTTCCGCTGCTATCCATTTTTGATAATACTCTTCCGCTTCCTCTGCATTCCCTGTTTTCAACGCCCGTTTATGCTGATGCTGATAAAAAGGACGCAGACTATAGCCATAACGGTCATACGCTTCTTGAAAGTCACTGAAAAAGGCATCTAACAGCTCCGTGTCAATGCCGGGCATCTTCACCAGATGCTCCGCCATCCATTTATAGATCCAGAAGAAGCTTTCCACCCAATCCTGCAGGTTCTCTTCATTATCTAAAAAGAAGCCGTTGCACCACTCGAAATGATCGAATAATTCCTCATACTCCCCAAGATAGTTGACGGTCCTCATGATCCCGAACCGGCAGCAAAACTCCTTATAGAGGTCCTTTTCTTTCTGCGCAATGGACAACAGATCCTCTAAACCGTTCCACTTCTCATAACTTGCTTCTTCCCGGCCCATCAACTCTTCCCACCGGTCCCAGTATTGATCAGCCGTCATCTTCATCCACTGACCCCCTTTGTGTCTTTTCTATTTATTATAACATTCAGAATTACGTCTTAACTGTTTTTCCCAAAAATTCCTGGTAGAGCCTATATATAAAATCACTGTGACCCCAAGCATGATCATCGAACCCGCAATCACAACAAAACGGATCGACACCAACTCGGCTCCCACTCCAATAAGCACCGTAGAAAGGATGACCAATACCCCTTCCAGCAATCCATAAATACTGGCTACCCGTCCCATTATCTCGACGGGAATATGTTCTTGGTAAAAGGTTTCAAACCCTGTAGTCGCAAAAGCCAACGCGAAGGATAAAACAGCGAACCCGATCGCCGCTAATAAGAAACCTTCCGAGAAAGAATAAATCAGATATCCTCCGGAAACGAGCAGAGAACCAAATCCCATAAGATGCATGTGATGGAGCTTATGGGAAAGGGACGCGTTCAGGATCGACCCCAGTACAAATCCTCCCCCTGCAATGCTTACAAGATATCCATACGTACTGTTCGAAAGGTGCAATACCTCTTTAGAAAATGCGGCCTCAAGGGAATCGAGCGCTGCAGTCATTACAATCAGGATGCTGAACAAGACGTAAAGGACCATCACATAAGTAGCGCGCCGGCTGAATCTCCACACCAACCGCCAATCCTCTTTGATGACTTCCCATTTGGTATCACCTGTATCAACGGGAATCCCATCCTCTAGCTTCGGTAGCAAGAGGGTGATCACTCCTGATAAAAAGAGGGCCAGTGCATTCATATAAAGGGCAAACGTCGGTGTCCCCATCATGAACATAAGTCCGGCAATTCCCGGTCCAATGAGAAACGCACCCGATCCGATCAGCCCCCGGAGAGCATTGAAGCGCTGTCTGTTCCCCCGTGGGATGAAGGTCGTGATGTACGCCATGGACGCCGGATAAAACATGGCACTTCCCATATTGATGATCAACACAACCGCATACACCCACCAACTCGACGAAAGAAAAGGCAGTACCGCAATCAACACTCCTCTGAAAAAATCAAGCCCTGCCATCAGATTCCGCTTGTTGACCCGGTCAATCAAGCTTCCAGCCCAGCCATTTGTCAAAAGGGCCGCCACAGGCTTCAATACATATAAAATCACCACTGCCAGAGGTGATCCCCACTCGTCTAAAACAATCAAATTTAGGGCGATTAAATAAATCCACCCTCCTACATTCGAAATCCCGATGCCTGCTAGCAGCAATAAAGGATACTTCCACTTCCTCATTGGTTATTCCTCCCCGCGATATGTTTTGTGAAACAAAAAAATCCCACCCCCAAGACGTTGATCTTGGGGGCGAGATTATCTATCGCGGTGCCACCCCAGTTCGTTAATATGTCGCCATACTAACCTTTTCGGGTACGGCCAACCGGCTTATACCCTAGCCCGATAACGGGAGCTTCCGTCACACCATCCCCGACACCCGGTTCCGATGCGCTGCTCAGAGTCTTGATTCAATACCGTCCCTCTTGCTCCTTTTCAGCTTCCGGAGCTCTCTGTAAAGATTTCAGATATCTACTCTTCTCTTCTTGGCATTTAATTGAAATTTTCATTATGATAGCATGATCGGGAGAGGAAGTAAATGGAATATTCATATCTTTAATCTTTGCTTTAACATTTCTTCGTACTCAGGTTTTTGTTTGATGATGGTGATGATGAGTTGGCGTAACTCGTCGAATTCCCTTCTGTCAGCCGTCGTCGCACACTCTGAATGATAATAATCATATACATCGTCATTCACTCTTATCTTCATCATGTAATTCTCAAGAGATAGAATGGTGCAACCTTCCCGGTAAGACAACTGTTTGTTCCCTTTCAGATTCAGGCTCTCTATCTTTGTGTAAACTTCACTCATTTCGGCTTTAGAAAAGGTTAGAGCTTTTTCCTCACCATCTTGATTTGTAATCGTGTCCGTAAACGTACTTATGGTCATCCCTCCATCAAAGCGGATTTCCACATCAAAGTTCGATTTATTCGTGAAGAAACCACTCAGCTTCTCGCTACCAAGGATTCCCCATTGCTCCCCCTTCACTACGGCAAACGCAAATACAACGATGAGAACAATGGCAAAACTGATCAATGGCGCATACCACCTGCGCCGATATTCTTTTTCCGGCTTCCCCTCAGCTACTCTTTTCCTTACATGATCCTTCATTTGATTATTAAAATCGAATCCCTGTAATCCTTCATCCGTCATTTTTCTAACCTGTCGCTGAAGCTCTCTATCCATCGTGATGCACCCCTTTTGGATACATTTTTTGCAGTTTCTCTTTCCCTGTTTTCAAACGGGTTTTAGCCGTATTGATGTTGATCTCCAAGCACTCGGCAATTTCCGTGATTTTCAGTTCATCATAATAATACAGAAATAGAACCTCCCTGTATTTGATTGGCAAAGATAATAACCTGGAATGCAGCTCCCTGCCCATTTCCCTATGTATCGTTTGAGATTCCGGCCATCGACTCCTGCTCTCCTGAATCCATTCACTCAACTTATTTGTAAAAAGCAGCTTCCTCGTTTCCCACTTCTTGAGATGATCCTTACTCTGATTGATGGCTATCCGGATGATCCACGTCTTCAACGAGGAATCTCCCCGAAACGAATCGTACCGCTGATAAAACCGGACAAACACCTCTTGAGCGATATCTTCAGCAAGACTGTGATCCTTCACATAAGAATAAGCGATATATAGCACCTCTTTGCCGTATTCATTCATCACTTCTTCCAGAATTTCCTCCTTCGACAGAGTGAAATCGTGTACCTGTTCTTCATTCAAGGAGAGATCACCTCTTTTCTACTACTTTGACGACTATGGAGAGGAAAAAGTTTGATTTTTTTAGTGAGATTTGATTTTTGAAGGGAGTGTGGCGGGATGAAGAGGTGTAACTTGGATTTATCGACCGTTATTTCGATTTACCGACCGTTATAGCATTTTATCAACCGTTATTTCGATTTTCCGACCGTTTTTTCATTATATCAACCTTATTTTCACGATATCGACCGTTCTTCATATAGCGACAAATTTCGCACGCCCAATCGAGACCAGATCTCTACACTGAAAAAGTTATCTGCCACTTCTGTGATATATCTGCCGTTCTCACGATTTATGTGCCATTTTTTATTTTATCTGCCGAATTCCTGATATATCTGCCATTTTACACACTTCGTCAAGTTTCGCGCTGTACCGACCGCTGCCCCGAGCCCATCCGTATAGCCTCACCAGAAACACCATCTCAAACAAAAAAAGAGCACTCCCCAATTCCCGAGCGCTCTTCCCCATTAGCTCCCCATCTTACGACGAGTATTGCTGGGCTTCTTCGTTTGTTGACTTTGCATGCGTTGATTGGAAGCAAGGCCCCCAGTTGCTTGCTTGCCGCCTGCTTGGGCTTCTTTCTTCTTTGCCAGCTGCTGCTTCATTGCTTCCTGCAGGCTGATTTTTTTCTTTTCTGGCTGTATTTGCTGATCATTATTATTCGACATAAGGGAATCTCCTTTTGAGACTACTAAATTTTTGAAACTACCTCTATTATAATACATCCACCACCAGAAAACATCTCAAGTTCCAAATAAAAAAGCCAACCCGTAAAGGATTGGCCGTCATTTTCTAGTGATATCCATTCTGCCCGTTAGCAGAACCGGATGTTTTCTGTTTCGGTTTGTGCTTGCCGTTTTGCTTTGTACCGCCGTCTTTTTTCGTTTTCTTTGTCATTCTGAATCACTCCTAATAATTAGTCGTCATCAAGAAAACTTGTGGTTCTATGAACCATTCTTATTTTGTGCCAAAAAAGAAAAGAGTCTCCCGGTAATTACCGGAAAACTCCCTTTCTCATTAAGCCGCTGTTTGAGGTACGTCTTCGTCGACTTGAATGACGGATCCATCGTTTAAGCGCTTTCGTAATGTGTAAATAAATGCTAAGATCGCGGCGATGGTTACAACTGTTGCTCCCATATACGCTGTGCTCATTGATAAACCGAAACCGATCGGAGCACTCAGGATATACGTAAATGTCACCATCGTCATGAAGATCGCTGGAATCGTTGCGACCCAGTGAGGTTTCTTTTGCAGCGCCAGATACATGGCACCTACCCAAAGGGCAATCATCGCTGTCGATTGGTTCGCCCAAGAGAAGTATCTCCATAATAGGTTAAAGTCGATTCGTGTCAACACGACTGAGATCACGAACAATGGAATCGCAATCCAAAGCCTGCTGGAGATTTTCACCTGTCCTACTTTGATATAATCGGCAATGATCATACGCGCACTTCGGAATGAAGTATCACCAGACGTGATCGGAAGAATGATAACCCCAAGGATTGCCAGTGTTCCACCGATTGACCCAAGCATAAGAACAGATACTTCACTTACAACCGCTGCAGGTCCGCCTTCTTTCAAGATGGCATTCAGTTCACCCGGCTGGAATAAGCTCATGGCAGCTGCTGCCCAGATCATCGCAATGATCGCTTCTAAAATCATCATACCGTAGAAAATCTTGCGTCCGTTCTTTTCATTTTGAGTCGTTCTTGAAATGATTGGTGATTGTGTGGCATGGAACCCTGAAAGTGCCCCACAAGAAATCGTCAAGAATAATAATGGGAAAATCGCTACAGATTCAGGATGCATATTCGTTAAGCTGATTTCAGGAATATCCGCCCCTGTAATCACTAATCCTGCACCGATACCCACTGCACTCACTACAAGCAGTGCTCCGAAAAGCGGGTAAACCTTACCGATGATTTTATCAATCGGTAATAGGGTTGCGACAATGTAATAAATAAAAATTGCGGCAATAATGACGCCTAATGAAATCCACGCTGGCGTCAAATTAGCGATCAGTGCTGCAGGTGCTGTAACGAAAACCGTACCCACCAGCACGAGTAAAAGAATCGAGAATGCGTTTACCACATGCTTCATCGTCTTACCAAGGAATCGTCCCGCAAGCTCCGGCAAATGAGCTCCTCCGTTACGGATCGAAATCATCCCCGTTAAGTAATCATGAACCGCTCCGGCAAAAATCGCACCGAGTACGATCCAAAGGAAGGCAACCGGCCCATAAAGTGCTCCCATGATCGGACCGAAAATGGGTCCTACACCAGCAATATTCAACAGCTGGATCATGGAGTTCTTCCCCGTCTTCATTGGTACATAATCCACTCCATCCGCCTTCGCATAAGCAGGAGTCGAACGACTTTCATTGATTCCAAAAATCTTTTCAATTAACTTTCCATATGTGAAATAACCTATAATTAATACAACAATCGAGATCAGAAATGTGACCATGCTTATGATCCCCTTTCGTTCATTTATGAATACGCTTTCATTATAGCAATCATATTCACAGTTTCGTCACATTCTGTTTAAGATGTCGGAAATTGGGGTTGAGGTGTTCTAAACAAGGATTAACATGCATGGTGGAAAAGATGGGTGCCTGGCATTATTAGACGGTTTGGTGCCTGGCAACAAAAGCCATAATTGTACCTGGTACAAATCCCCTAATCTGTACCTGGTACACTCAGAAAAAAACCACCTACAACTCCAATCGCTCCCTCAATTCCTTCACATAATTCCGGCTCACCGGAATTGCCTCATCCGCTCCATGAACCTTCAACTGATACACACTGCTCCCCCACGGGATGAGCTCCTCCACGAAGGGCAGCTGAACGAGATAGCTTTTATGAACCCGGAAAAATGGATATGTACTGAGCTTCGATTCCAATTCCTTGATAGGCAAGCGGCACGTATACTTCTTTTTTACCGTACAAATAAAGGTCTCCCGTTCTTCACGGAATATATATAGAATGTCTTTCGGGCTGATGAATACAATTTTGTCTTCATCTTGAACCGCAAGTTTTCCCATCGACGGGCTCTCGCTTTGCTCTTTCACTCCCACTTTCAAAAGATTCTTCAAGCGCTCCATCGTTTGTGCGAGCTGATCTTCTTCAAATGGTTTCAATAAGTAGTCAACGGCTTCCACCCGGAACGCTTTAAGGGCATAATCCGGATAGGCAGTGGCAAAGACGATTTCCGGTTTGTGCTTCATTTTTTGCAGGGCTTCGGCTAAGTCGACTCCGCTCATGCCAGGCATTTCAATATCAAGAAATAAGACATCGGGTTCTTTTGTTAAAATGATTTCCAATCCCTTTTCAGCAGAGCTTGCTTCTCCGACTACTTCCACCCATGAATAACCGCTTAATAAATGCTTCATTTCCTCCCGGCTATAGGGTTCGTCATCGATAATGGCGACTTTCATTCTTTCTCACTCCTTACCGTAAATTCAACGGTGGTTCCGTTTCCTGTTGATGATGTGATCGATAGACCTGCTTCTTTCCCCATCATCATTTCCAATCGTTTGTTCACGTTATAGAGCCCGATTCCTGTACCGGACTGTGATTCTACGGGTTCAAGCAAAAGCTTCTCCACTCTCTCTTCATCGATCCCCGCACCGTTATCCTCAACACGAACAGTCACCTCATTACCGTCCAGCTCAATCGAAATCTTCAACACAAACCCTTCTTCTATATTCTTCATCCCGTGCTTGATCGCATTTTCAACAAGAGGCTGAAGGGTAATCGAAGGGACTTTCGCCTTCAGGGCATCTTCATCAATCTCATACACCACTTCCAGCCGGTCAAAGAATCGTGCTTCTTCAATGGCGAGATAGGCCTTTACATGCTGTCCTTCTTCTTTAAGGGTCGAGGTGAATTTCGTGCTTCCTGTCAGATTCTGACGCACAAATTGAGATAGTGAAATCAGCAGGATCCTCGCCTTATCGGGATTGATCCTCGTCAACGACACGATGACATTGATGGTATTGAACAAGAAATGCGGATTGATCTGTGCCTGCAGCGCCTTTACTTCTGACTCTTTCGCAAGCTCTTTATGGGTATCGATTTCAGCCAGTTCCAGCTGGTGACTAAGCAGGGTCGCGATCCCCTTCGTTAATTCCATCAGGATCGGCGAGATTTCTTTTTCCGAATGAAAATAGAATTTAAGCGTTCCGACAATTTCATCCCCATTTAATAGAGGGGCCATGATCGCGGCTCCCAATGGGCATCCATTCCGGTCACACTGTATATCCTCTCTTCCCACCTTCATGAGCTCTCCCGTTTCGATGACCCGTTTCGTCGCTTCGGTTTGAATCGGGCGCCCTTGCTGGTGATGATCCGAGGCAAGGCCGACATGAGCCAGGATGTGGGAAGTGTTCGTGATGGAAACCGCCAACGCGTTCACATCTCTCATCAGAATCTCACACGTAGCCTGTGCAGAGGCTGCATTCAATCCCTTTCGCATATACTTCACCGTGCTATCAGCCAAGCGTAATGCTTTCTGGGATTGAACCGCTCCCATCCGCTCTTCTTCATAAAAAACACTTTTTATGATCAGCAGGAAAATCCCGGTTCCGACTCCATTTGCAAGGATCATCGGCCATCCGATGTCGGAAACGAGTAAATAAGCATCATCAAATGGCTTTGACAATAGAAGAATGAGAAGCATCTGCATCCCTTCAGCCACAAAACCAACCAAAAACGCTTTTTGAGGGGAAACAAGCCTGTTTTTCTTTTCCCGCTTCCCGATCCACCCCGCCAGCAATCCCGCTAAAACCGTCGAGATCCCGCACGAGAATGCCGTGAATCCACCGAGAAAATACCGGTGGACTCCAGCGACCAATCCAGCTCCAAGTCCAATCCCTGGACCCCCCAGTAACCCGGCGACCACAACACCAATCACCCTGGAATTGGCGATCGCTTCATTCTGCTGAAGATGCCACTGCCATTTTGTATATTCTTCTTGAAACGGATTCACGATCAATCCTGTATATGTACCGACGATCCCGAAGAAACCAAACAGCAGGATGAGGAGCAGAGTCTGGGATTTCTTCACATGTGTTCTTTGTTCGATTAAATGACGGAAGAAACTGATCCTCGTCATCACAAAGGCTATAGTCACAATGATACCAAGCCTCTCCACCATCGCAGCTATCAACATAGGCTCCACCTCTCTTTCTATTTCACATCAAAAAAGAAGACCCCCTTAAACACGAATGTTTAATAGAATCTTCCCCTTCTTGTTCCTGTACTATGTCCGGGGAATGATTTCCCCTATTTTAACACGAATCTTTATCTTTAATCGTTACGAGTGCATTGATTTCTCCGCCGATCATGATGATGATTCCCGTTAAGTAGAACCAGATCATGAGGACGATGATCCCTCCGATGCTGCCGTATGTGGCCGAATAGTTCCCAAAGCTTCCTACGTAATACGAAAAGGCCAAGGAAGCTAGTACCCAGCCAAGCGTCGCAAAGATCGCCCCTGGGAAGGCACTTAAGCATTTGATCCGTTTACTCGGAGCAAAATAATACAACCCAACGAAAATGATAAAGAGAATGATGGGACTGATCGCCCAGCGAATCCCGTTCCATACCGTTAAAAATTGCTCTGAAAATCCGAATTGAGAAAATAATAAAAGACCGATCTGTTTACCGAACACCGGAAGTAAAAGAGCTAAGACAAATACAAGAATCATGGCTAGTGTCAATAATATAGACATGAGACGGGTCGCAATGAATGATCTTGTTTCCTCTACATCATAGGCACGATTTAAACTTTTCACGATGGCATTCATCCCATTGGAAGCCGACCAGATCGTGGCGATGATACTGACAGACAGTAAACCTGAATTCCGGTTCGACATGACGTCCTGAAGGGTTTCCTCGATCATGGACATCGTTTCCCCGGGTGCAAAATCCCGGACCAGACCCAATATGTCACCCTGCTCGACGGGAAGGTATGGTAAAAGTGTCACGATAAAAATCAGCAGTGGAAAGAGCGATAAAAGAAAGTAATAGGCAATTTGCGCGGCCAGCCCCGTTACATCATTCGCACTAATATGTGAGAAAAGACTTTTAGAAAATCCTTTCCATCCTCCTTTGACCGTCTCATCCGACATGTTTTCACCTCGTTTCGTTAATACCCCTTAAATGAAGACGCAATAGGTTGACTTTCTTCATCCTGAGTTGTTAGTTCATTGGATGTTTCCTTATCTGAAAACGTATCCTTATAAGCTTCTGAAGAGTCTTCAAAGGTTTCCTTTGTCTCCTCGATGATCTCTTTCACCTGTGGGGTCATCCCTTTGATTTCATCTACTTTTTCACTGATGAAATGAATATCCCTGCTGACTTGATCGGCTGTCGTGCGTAATTTCTCATATACTTCCTTCGATGACTCGACCAGTCTTTGTGGATTTTTTGAATACGTTGAAAGATAATTCCCGCTGTTCTTTAAAGATGTCCCCATTTCCTGACGAGTCGTTTTATCCAGCAGGGAAAGAAGACCTCCTGCTACAGCACCTAACAAAACCCCTTTGAAAAATTTATTGCTTCCCATATGTATTACCCTCCTTTAAATTCTTTAGATTATTTTCTATAAGAATGGCCAAAGTTCCTTCATGGGCACAAAATTGATACCATGAACGCTCTTCTTTTAACGTTTTAGCTTACCTACTCATTTCCCATTCCTTAATAGTGTAAAACATTCTCCGAAAAAAATCCTTATCGGGTGGAAGTTATGTTGACAGGTTGAAGGAATCATGGAAAGATAAATGTAATAAATGCACGTTAGAAAGGACGATCCAAATGGATTTATCACAAAACACAACCGAAAATATTGAATTCATGGTCACTGCCATCAAAGAAAAATTAAAAATAGTCAATGCCGGTGCCGTAAAGCCAGAAGATTTCAATGAAGAAATGTATGAAGATCTTCACGACCTTTATGTAATGGTCGATCGCAAGGACAGATTCAGCCCGAGTGAAATGACTGCGATCATTGAAGAAATGGGTAACCTGCGTAAATAGTAGTCAGTGGTGATAGGAAAAAGGGGACATTCCCTCAAAGGTACAAAATACCTTGGGGAATGTCCCCTTTCATTTACTTGTCCTATTTAGAAAGCAGTGCCAGTGATTCACGGTTGAATGCCGGAAGATCATCAGGTGTTCTGCTTGTCACAAGCTGGTTGCCGCATACGACGACTTCTTTATCCTCGTACGTCACACCTGCATATTCCATATCTACTTTAATGGACTTGAAGCCTGTCGCTTTTCGTCCTTCCAGTGCTTTTGCCGTGATGAGTAATTGAGGGCCATGGCAAATCGCGAATACCGGTTTTTTCTCATCCATGAAATGCTTCGTGAATTTCACGAAACGGTCATCTGCACGCAGCTGATCAGGAGAAAATCCGCCTGGTAATAATAAGGCATCAAAGTCTGCAGGGTTGACGTCATCGATGCTTTCATCGATCTTCACCGTTGCATCGCCCTGCTTCCCTTTAACTGATTTCCCTTTTTCTTTTTCAATCGTCACCACTTCGTGACCCGCTTCTTTAAACGCTTTTTCAGGATCTGTAAATTCTACGTCTTCAAACATGTCTGTCATTAACGTTGCTATTTTAGCCATAAAATTGAAACACTCCTAGTTATCGTTTGGTTTTTATCACACATGTACTTTACCCTTTGTGCATGAATTCAAACCCTACTACCTTATTTATCCATCGTGAATTGGGAGAAAATCGTGTTCCTCTGCACTTCATATACCTCTTCACCAACGATGTCATTGATGATTTGAATATTCCGGTCGACAGCCAGCCCCAAGTTCGTTGCCCCTGCACCGTGAGAATGCTCCAGGCTCGTCACCGTATAGAAGTGATGCCCCCGGTCTCTGTTCTCTTTAAATTCCAGCTTATAATTTCGGGAGACTTTATACTTCTTCTCATCTTCCCAGACGATTTTGTCCTCGAACTCCTCAAAAAACCATTCGGGAATATTCGGCTTATAACCCGTCGCCAAAATCACCTTATCCGTCTGATAGGAAAAATCACGCTCTTCCTGCCATTGACGGCAATTCAGGACGTACCGGTCCGCCTCTTTCCGGATCTTATTCACTTCCGTTAAAGGCTGGATCGTGATGTCCGGCGAGTGATCACTGACAGAATGGTTATAAAGGATATTATAAATATTATTGAGGGTATCCGGATCGATCCCATTCCGCAGCTGATCTAACGTTGCTAATGTCTCCACACGCTTCTCATACGTCAATCCATGAAAATAATCCACATAGTCAGGGGCAAAAAATTCCTGCCCGAGCTTCGACGACTCGAGCTGCAAGATCCCTTCGGAACGGGTCAGCCATGTCAGCTGATAGGAGTGATCCTTCTGTTCTTTTAGAAGATCAAAAAACACCTCGGCAGCACTTTGCCCGGACCCGACAATCGTAATCGAAGACCCTTCCATCGTCGTGTTTTTATGGAACAGATACTTACTCGTATGATGGACATCCACATCCGGTAGACCACTCATTTCGTCTAAAATCAACGGCTTGCTTCCCGTCCCCATCACCACATGCTTCGCATAATAGATCTCACGCTCGTCGGTCAACCGGTTATCGATCACAACCTTATAGCAGTCGCCTTCATCCGTGACCCCGATCACTTCACTGTGAAATTGACAGCTGCTAAGCTGACTGACCACCCAGCGGGCATAATCATTATACTCCTGCCTCGGCATTTCAAACTTTTGAAAAAAGAAAAATTTATATAAACGATTATGGGTATGTAAATAATTCAAATAATTGTACCGGCTCTGTGGATTCGCAAACGTCACCAAATCCGCGATAAATGGAACCTGCAGATCCGTCAGATTGATCAACATCCCCGGATGCCACTGAAACTCCGGAGTCTGATCAAAAAACTTCACCTTCAGATCCGTTTTCTCCTCCATCAACGCTGCCAAACTTAAATTATACGGACCTATCCCAATGCCGATACAATCATACACTTCTTTACTCAATTGGCTCTCCTCCACATTTGTAATCATCTTTCTATTTTTACCCTAAAACGATGGGTGATTACCCTTTTTAGTGAAAAAAATTGTGACGGATGTGTGCGGAGTATTAATGGGACAAATACGTATTGGTTCGTCCCTCAAAGGAGGTGCGTGTCTCTTTATTATCGAGTTTACCCTATATATTATCGACTTTCGGATTATATTATCGACTTTGCCGCATATATTATCGACTTTTCAAATATATTATCGACTTCGGCCATTATTATCGACTAAGAAAAATCGACACAAGCCACCTCCGCCACACGCCAACACCACACATCCAAACAAAAAAACCGATCCCCACCGCAAGGATCAGTTCTTCCTGAATATCATCACATACCATCCGCCTTCTTTCACGATCGGTTCGACGGACTCCACTTTGAAGTTTGTTTTACCGGCCAATGTCTCCATCTCCTTCTGGGACGGAATGGGATACAGGTTCTGGAATGTCATGAAGAAGCTGTTGAAGGCACTGGAAAACTGCTGCCCATGCTTTGATTTCTGCATCGGGGTCAGAACAAAGAATAAGCCTTCTGATTCCAGCCACGTCGATGCTTTTTCAAAGAATTGCAGGCGCTCGGACGGATCGATATAGTGAAAGAGATTATTGGCCATGATCATGTCAAAGAGCTGTTCAGGCTCATATTCATGTAGGTCCTTACAAAGGATTTCAATATTTTCATAGTCTTGAAGAGACTCTTCAGCAGCCTTTGCGACGGCTTCATGAATCTCGATCCCTACCATTCTCTTATCAGGATAGCGGTCTCCTATTCTCTTCACATATCCGCCTTCGCCACAGCCAAGATCCAATATCGAATTGACATTATACTTTTTAATCGCCTTCTGTACCTTTGGAAAGGCAAAGCGCTCTAACAGAATCGACGTTTTCGCTACAGTAGAACCATGGACATCCGAGTTGAAATGCTGCTTCGTTTGATTACGTAATAATTGTGGATACGACAGCAGGGCCGGTATGTGCAGCTCCATCATTTCTTTTAACAAAATGCCTGATGAATGCGGGTCCTTCTTTGAAGTCGGCAGCTTCCAGCGGTTCCTCGTGGTGACTTTCCCATCCTCCACCCGCTTCATATGCTTAATGGTGATCCCGACCTCTACCCACTGTTCAAGGAGGTCCATTTCGATATTTTTAGCAAGTGCGACTTCCTGAATGGAGGCAGGCTTTGTAAAACGATCAAACAGATCCATTTCATACCCTACGTAGGCATGCCAGCTGTACAGGAATGGAACATTCTTTTTCATCCATGTTCTTGCCCTCCATACTTTCACCATTTCCCCGATCATAGTAGGCCCTCCTTTCCTTTCCAGGGATAATCCTGGATTTCTGTAAATTTAGTGTTTGATTTCTCTTCTTCTGTCAACGAATCCTTTCTGATCGGGAGCACTCCCCCCTGGACCATCCGGTCGTACAGGGTTTCTCTCCACATGCCGAGACCGGATATGTTGAGCATCTGCTTGTAATGGGAGATCGAATCCCTCTCCATCCGCTGAAGGCTTTTATTTCGCAGCCAGCCGACCGGGCGATACGGATACGAGTAGACGAGGGCCGATAAATGACTGAGATGCATTTGATGGGCCACCCTTCTTTTCCGAACCTTTGGGTACCATTCCAGATTAGCCGGATCTAATCTACCGGCCGAATACATATCACACAACAGTTCTCCAAGAATGCTCCCATCCTGTATGGCCATATTCATTCCTTCTCCTGCCATGGGGTGAACCGTGTGCACCGCATCTCCAATCAGGGCAAGATGGTCCTTCACATAGGTTTCCGCATGATATTTCAGGGGAACCATCAGCTGGATTTTTTTCCAGTCCTCAATTTGGTTCACGTAGCCATCGAGATCGGGACACATTTGAATATAAAGCTTATGGAATTCTGAAATCGGTTTTTTCCGAAGGGTCTTGTATTCCCCGGCTGGAATGAGATATACGGATCGTACTTCATTGTTTGGTAAGGGGAATAGACCCAGGAATGATTGATATGTAGAAATGATACGTCCCTTCACCATTTCCTTGGGCCGTGGAAATGTCACCGTTAAGAAATGATGGTTGTACTTTTTTTCCTTCACATCCACTTCCATATAGTCACGGGTGACAGAGGTTCTTCCTTCTGCCCCGATAATGAAATCACTATGAATCTCTTGAGCCTCTTTCGTCTCGCGGTCCTCGATGATCACGGTATGACCGTCTATTTTCTTACAAACGGTATTCGATTGATAATGGAAGGGAGGGTACTCCTCTCCTTTTTTCCGTAGAATTTCCTTTAACGTTTCATGATGGATCATTAATGAATAGGGGTATCGACTTGGAAGAATCGAGTAGCTCATCGTGGAGTTCTCCGCTTCTGATTTCGCACTTTTCAATTCAATGAGTTCCAAATCGGAAATGATATGACCATTTTTAAAGACGGAGTCAATGACCCCCAATGAATCAAATATTTCCAGACTTTTTGGCTGGAGGAGCTCTCCCTTGTATACGGAGCTTGGTCCTGGTAACCGTTCCACAATCGTTACGTCTATATTGCACTGTGCTAATTTCAGGCCGAGTGTCAGACCGCCAATTCCTCCACCACTAATCAAGACGTTTGTCTTCATTTCTCCTCACCTCTTTCTCTCTCTTTAACCTTTTCCCAGGATGTTGAAACGTGGCGATGTGCTCCCATCCAAATCGCCATGAGTAGACAAGTTCTTAAGAATGAAAAGAGAAATACGAAATTTGTAGAACGTACTATTTCCCGGAAAATATCAGCTTTTCATGAGTCCATTCTCTCTGGCATTTACATTTTTTGTCGGAATAATCCCTATCAGCCATTCGACAACATACGAGGAAATAAAAAAACTCCACAGCAAGAGTTTCCTCTCACACGTGGAGTTCTTTCTATCTTTCTTTTGCGATCGGCAGCAAAATCGTAACGGTCGTTCCTTCCGTTACATTGCTTTGGATCGATAGTGAGCCGTGATGCTCTTTGATGATTTTTTGGCAAATCATCAATCCGAGACCGGTCCCTTTTTCTTTCGTGCTGTAGAACGGTTCACCTAAATGCTTCATGCGCTCCGGCGGGATTCCATTTCCGTTGTCCTGGATGGAGATTTTCGCATAACCGTCCTCTTTTTCAAGTTGAACACTCAGGAGACCGCCACTCGGCATGGCTTCCAAGGCATTTTTCATGACGTTTAAAATGACCTGTTTCATTTGATGGGAGTCACAATCAATTTCCGCTTCTTCCACAGAGAATCTTACATCGACCCCTTGCTTCAGGCACTCCATCTTAATGAATTCAACAGAGCTTGTGAGCAGGGTCGTTAAGGACGTCAGGGAAAATTGAACGGCTCTTGGTTTCGCCAATGCGAGAAATTCATTGGTGATGATTTCGATTCGATCGAGCTCTCCCTGGATGACCCCCAAGTAAAAGTCATCCTTCGCGTTTTCTTTCATCAGTTGAAGGAAGCCTTTCAGGGTCGTCAGGGGATTTCTGATTTCATGGGCCACTCCTGCTGCAAGCTGTCCGATCATCGCTAACTGTTCCGATTTCTTCAGTAAGTCTTCATTTCGTTTCTTCTCGGATAAGTCCCGGATGATGGCCGAAATACCGATCAGGTTTCCATCGTCATTTATGATCGGGTTCATGTTAAAGGCAATTTCGATCGGCGTGCCGTCTTTTCGGTACCGCACCGTTTCATAGTCCTTTATTCGCTTCCCGGCCTTGATGGTCATTAAATTCTGTCTGAACTGTCCTACTTGGTCTTCCTGGTGAATAAAGGTGATTTTCCGTCCTGTAATTTCATCCTTATTCCAGCCGAACATCGATTCAAACTGCTGATTGACCTTTAATACGCTTCCCTCTGGATCTAAAAGGACAATTCCGTCTCCAGCATGCTCGAAGTACGCTTCCAGTAATTCTTTCGCTTCCTTTAGTTCTTCTTCCATCTTCAGTTTTTCTGTGATGTCCTGACCGAATCCATAAATTCCGATGACCTTGTTTTTGACCCGGATCGGGATGTTGGTGACCGCTACATGGCTTTTGCCACCTTCTCCATTTTCGAAGGTGGTGACAAATCTTGACGCTTCTCCTTTAAGGGCGACTTCAAAGTGATTGATGGCTGAATGCTTACTGCCTTCCGCGATGAATTCACTGAAGTGACTGCCGATCATATGAGGAGAGATATGATTCCACTGCGTTTTCACAGCGGGGTTTACCTCCTGGATGATCCCTTTTGTATCGACCATATAAATATTGTCAGGACTGTATTTCACAATCGACTTATACTTTTGTTCGCTTTCGATCAGTTTTCTCTGAATATCTTTGATCAGGGAAATGTCCGAAATGGAACAGATGATTTCCACGACGTTTCCATCCTGCACCACTGGAACGATGGAGGCGATATATTCTAATTCCTTGTATTCATCCTCATACGTCAACTCTTCCCCTGTTTCCCATATACGCTTTAGTTTAGGCTGGATTTTCCCTAAGTGATGGGAATCAAATACTTCTTCAATGGTTTTACCAATCACCTTTGAAGGAGTCAGATTTAATTTTTTCAATAGCTCCCCTGCCGCCATCTCGATCACAAATTCATTGTCTCTCTTATTAATCTTATAGGTGATCGTCTTTTGGAGCCGGAGCGTGTTCTCGAGTTCCGCTTTCAATGAGACCAGTTCGTTTTCATAGTTTTTCTTCTCGGTGATGTCGTGAAGGATGATTCCGACACTGTCTACGGTCCCATCACTTTTGTAATTGGCCGGGGAGATTGTAATATTGCATGTAATCTTCCGTTCCTTATTCATTATGAAGGTTACTTCTTCCCCGGTTGTATTCACTCCCCTTATTCCGTTCATCACTAAGGTGATAAAGGATTGATTCTGAAGGGGTGTTTGATTGCAAAGGGACTCACCAAGAACGGTATCCGGGATATGAAACAGCTCCTGAAAGGACTGATTCATTTCCACGACTCTCCCTTTTTTATCAAGGATACAGACACAAGTCGGGGTGTTATAAATAAGAGACTCATATATGGCCGAGCGGGAGTTATTCGAATAGTCATGAGAAACGTGCTTCTCTCCACAAGCCTCTGGAACAATCATCACTAATTCTTTTTGCTCATCCATCTGTTTTCGTTTAACTGTGTAGGTATAATGATTTAAGCGAATGGAACAATTCTTTTCTTCTAACATTCTCTGAAGAAAATTGTCTTCTTGCAGGGTCAATCCTTTCCATTCTTCATTCTCTTCTATGAAGGATTGACCTTTCACATCTATTATTGCAGCCGGGACTGGAATCGAATCAACACTCAATGCATGATAGGGTTGCATATCAGCCATATTACCTTCCTTTTTCGTAACGTTATTTACCACCATTTTACCCTACCTCTAGTTACATATAAATGACCAATATATTTAAATAAAAAAACCAGGGCTTTTACAATCTGCCCCGGGTTCACTATTTTCACATAGATTAGAAGCTTTCTACCTTAGCTAGCTTGGCGTAATGAACCGCAATATCGGCTCCTACGTGAGCATTGTTCTTTACGAGGGCGATATTCGCTGTAAGGCTCTTACCGTCTGTTAATTCCTTTACTTTACCTAAGAGGAATGGTGTTGCTTCCTTTCCGGCAATCCCTTGTTCTTCCGCTTCGTTTAACGCTCTTTCTATGATCCTATTCATATCGTTTTCATCCAGGGCATCCTCGGCAGGGATCGGGTTAGCGACCACCACGCCTCCCTTCAATCCAAGATCCCATTTCGCTTTTAAAATATCAGCCGTCTCTTCTGGTGTCTCTACTTTATAGTTCACTGAAAAAGGACTGCTTCGTGTGTAAAAGGACGGTAAGGATTCTGTTCCGTACCCTAAGACAGGCACTCCTTTTGTTTCCAGGTATTCCATCGTCAAGCCTATATCCAGAATCGATTTTGCCCCTGCACAGACAACGGCCACATTCGTCACGGCAAGTTCTTCGAGATCCGCCGAAACATCCATCGTCACCTCTGCATTTCTGTGAACACCGCCGATGCCCCCTGTCACGAAAACGGAAATATCAGCTAGCTCCGCGCAAATCATGGTAGCAGCAACCGTAGTCGCACCGTCCTTTTTAGAAGCAAGGATATAAGGGATGTCGCGGCGACTTGCCTTGATCACGTCTGTCGCCTGCCCTAAATATTCGAGCTCTTCATGGGACAACCCAATCTTGATTTTCCCGTTCAAAATGGCAATCGTTGCCGGAACGGCCCCCTTTGAACGAATGATATCCTCTACTTCACGGGCGGTCTTCACATTTTGTGGATAGGGCATTCCGTGAGAAATAATCGTTGATTCCAATGCCACAATCGCCTTCCCTGCCTTTCTGGCTTCTCTCACTTCCTGCGAGTATTCAATATATGAGTTGATATTCATGTACATTTCCCCCTCTTACTAATAGAAAAGACTAAACTCTTGTTGAAGCTTCGTTTTGTTCAGTGTAGGTGCCACCGTGAATTTGGATTGCAGAGTGATCGACGAGCAGATCACCCCGATCCGGCAGGCACCGTCTGTATCGGATCCTTTTAAATAACCAAATAATATTCCAGCGACAAGGGCATCTCCTGCACCGGTCACGTCAGCGACTTCAACCTTGGGAGGCAGAACGGCTCTCGCCTCTTTATAAGTAGTGTAATAGATTAATCCCTGATCTCCCCGGGTAATCACGACCCTTTCCGCCCCTCTTTGGGTAATGGCTTTGGCCGCTTTAAAATAGTCACCCTCTGTCTCAATCGTCATTCCTAAATACGTTTCCGCTTCCCCTTTGTTGCATATGAACCAGGAAACCCCTTCCAATGATGTTGGAAGCTTCAACACTTTCGGTTCAGAAACCGGGATGATCGTAAGGGGCACTCCCTCGGTTTGGCACCTGCGGATGATGTATTTAAGTACATCCTCTGGAAAATTGGTGTCGAGCAGCACCATTTCCGATGAAGAAATCAACCCCCATCTCTTATCAACAAAACCAATGTCAACGCTTTCATAAATGTTCATATCAGCCAGGGCAAACAGCATTTCCCCTTCTTCGTCCAGTATGGCGGAGTAAGCCCCGGTGCTTTCATTTAGAAGTCGCTGAGATGCCGATACATCGGCAAACGATTTCGTATGAGATAAAAGAAAGCTTCCTTCCGTATCTTCCCCTACCACCGTGATCAAATTGGCCTGTTTTCCTAAACGTCCTAAGTTCTCGGCAATATTGCGTGCCACACCACCACTGGATTGCTCTGTTTTCGCAGGGTTTGAGGTTTCAGGAATCAATCTCCCGTCCAACTGAAGTTTACGGTCGATATTCGCTCCCCCGATGCACGTGATCCCGTTTTTCTTTGGAAGAACATACGCACGCCCCATGATTTTTCCCTGTTTCACCAGATTCGAGATATATCCTGCAACGGCTGAGCGTGACAATCCACTTCGCTCGGACAATTCCTGTTGAGTCATAAACGGATTTTCCTCAATATACGTCAACAAAAGCTTTTCTTTTTCGTTCACAAGCTCCCACCCCTATTAAGAAAAATGACTTTTGTTAATATTCTAAACTTTTGTTTAAATTTAGACAAGCTGGAAACTTAAGGAAATCATTAATATTTATTATCTAACACGATACAGGATAGAAAAACAAAAAAAGACTTGCTCTCCCTCACGGAAAAACAAGTCTTTTAGACTATGATATTTTCTTTTCTTTTACCTTGCCAGTGTCTTTCAAGTAATACTCATCTGACGTAAAGAATTCATGTGTAAGTCTCTTCACTTCTTTACTTAAGAGAAGAACCGCAATGATATTCGGAATTAAGATCGCCGCAAGGGCCAAGTCAAGGAATTGCCAAATGACTTTTGCTGCTCCAACTGAACCAAGGACAATCGCAACCGTATAAACAATCTTGATTCCTTGTGCTGCTTTGTAGCCAAATAGAAATTCTGCCTGCTTTGCTCCATAAAAGACGATGACGATGATCGTCGAAAGTACGAAGAAAATCAATGAAATCGTCACAAGAATACCACCAAATTCCCCGAAATAACTTGAGAAAGCTTCTGTTGTCAGTGCAGAAGGATCATCCAATGCATTCTCAGCTGTCCAGACCCCTGAAGATAACACGACGAAGGCCGTTGCTGTACAAACGATGATGGTATCGATCACGATTCCAACAATCGCCCAAAGTCCCTGACGAACGGGGTGATCGGTCTGTGCCGCCGCATGGGCAATCGGCGCCGTTCCAAGTCCGGCCTCATTGGAATATAACCCACGGGCAAATCCCCAACGGATCGTCTCAGCCACCGCTACCCCGGCGAACCCGCCCATTGCAGACATGGGTTGAAAGGCGTTCGACAGAATCAGACTGAAGAATTCCGGTACTGCATCGATATTCATAAATAGAATCACCAATGCGCTTCCTACATAGATCAGAGCCATGAACGGTACAAAGATTTCCGTCACTTTACCGATACGCTTTATGCCGCCAAATACGATTAATACAACAATGAGGGCAATGACAATGCCCGTGATAAGTCCATCTACATTAAAGGTTTCCTCTACCGTTGATGCCACAGCATTCCCCTGCACCATCACACTTGGAATCAGCTCGATCATAAGGGCAAAGGCAAACCATACACCGAGCCATCTCATGTTTAATCCCTTTGTCATGTAGTACATGGGACCGCCAACATATTCTCCCTTTTCGTTCTTCTCACGATAGCGAACCGCAAGTACACTCTCAGAAAACTTAAGGGCCATTCCAATCAAGGCAATCACCCACATCCAGAAGATGGCCCCCGGTCCACCAAACATGATCGCTGCCGGTACACCGACAATATTCGCCGCTCCGATGGTGGATGAAAGAGCAGACGTCAAGGCCTGCAACGGTGTCACCGTTCCTTCGCCTTTCGGCTTCTTAAAAACGCTCCCTATCGTTTGCTTAAATATGTAGAGAGGATAGCGAAATTGTATAAACTTCAATAAAAATGTCAGGTACAAACCCGTTGCACCAAGGACAATGATTAATGGGGGCCCCCATAACCATGCCGAAACTTTACCTATGATGTCAAAAAACGTATCCAATCGTGCTCCTCCTTTTAGTAGAGGCAGTGGCTAAGGTTTGGAATGGTGGGATGGGAAAGGCGTAAATGATATTGCAAAAATATGTATAATGCCTTCGTTCTCATATTTGAGACCCTTTTCCTGAAAAATTAGCCACTACTTCTAAATGCTTTTTCAAACTTTTCCCTAAATTTGGTGGTGTGAAACATTTTGTTTGAAAATGAAGAAGGATAAGGGATCATTTAGTTGGTGAAAACCTATTTGATTGGGTTTCAGGAGGTGGTTTCCATTCGACAAGAACCGTTCATTTCCCCGGAAATACGGCAACTTCTGCCCAATAAAAAAATCTGCAGCCGAATTCTGACTGCAGATCCTGTTTCTTATTCTGATACCCTTGGCAGAATCAACACTTCCACCCGGCGGTTTTGTCCCCGGCCATCTGATGTAGCATTGTCGGCAATCGGTTCAAATTCTCCGAATCCTTTAGCGCTGAACCACTGGGGATCAAGCTTAGGATTGTCCAAGATGATTTTCATGAAATTAACCGCCCGCATGACGCTTAGCTCCCAGTTTGAATCGTATTCCGCGTTGCTGATCGGGACGTTGTCCGTGTGACCGCTAATGATAATGTTCCGTGGAGGATTCATTTCAAGCAGTGCCGATAGTTCACCGGCCACGCTCAGGTCACTTCCTTGAACTGTGGCTGATCCCGAGGCGAATAATACATTGTCCCGGATCGTGAGAAGCAATCCTTCATCAGTAAGCTTCGTGACGAATTGAGCTTCTAAATTATTCGTTTTGATATACTGATTGATTTTTTCCTGAATTCCCCTTAGCTCTTCCTGATCTTTCAGGAAAGCCTGCTTTTCCAGATCTTCTTTCGTTAGTTCCTTCTCTTTTTCCTCTTCATTCCCTGCAGAAGCTGCCTGTTTGCTTTCCTGATCGCTCGACTGCTGAGGAGCTACGGGACTGGGATACTCCATCATTCCGGTTCCTCCCGTGAAGATTTCACTAAACACCTGAGAAAGTTCCCTGAATTTTTGAGCGTCCACCGAGCTTGACGCATAAAGCACGATAAACAGGGCCAGTAGCAGTGTTAGCAAATCCGCGTAAGGTATCAGCCAGGACTCGTCCATATGCTCGTCGTCATGTTTCTTCTTACGCCGCCTCATCCTCATCCCCCTTAAGCAACAATAATCGTTCACTTGCCGGTAAATAGGACGCCAGCTTCTGTTCGATCACCCGTGGCGATTCTCCCTCGATGATCGACAGAATTCCTTCCACCATCATCATTTTCATCTGTACTTCACGCTTTGACTTACGCTTCAGCTTGTTGGCAAACGGGTGCCAAAGAACATATCCCGTGAAAATACCGAGGAGCGTCGCAACGAAGGCCGCTGAAATGGCATAACCAAGTTCATCCGTATTGTCCATGTGACTGAGGGCCGCAATAAGTCCAATCACCGCTCCAAGTACGCCGAGGGTCGGTGCATAGGTCCCCGCTTGTGTGAAGATGAGCGCCCCGGCACTATGTCTCTCTTCCATGGCATCAATTTCTTCATGCAGCACATCCCGTATATAATCAGCGCTTTGTCCATCCACCGCTAATGAAAGTCCGTCCCTCAAAAAAAGGTCATCGACTTCCTGGGTTTTTGCTTCGAGTGCAAGTAGCCCTTCTTTTCGGGCAAGATCTGCTAATTGGGAGAAAAATTGAATCGTTTGTTTCGGGTCCTGCAGTTTTTGTTCTTTAAACAGTATGCCGAATAGCTTCGGTACTTTTTTAATTTCATGGGTTGGAAAGGCAATGGTCACCGCTGCCACTGTTCCAAGTAAAATAATCAAAATGGCTGCAGGGTTAAGCAAGGCAACAGGGCTTACTCCTTTGAAAACCATCCCCACTCCAACCGCTATCAATCCTAAAATGACTCCTATTAAAGACGTCTTATCCATCGATCGCTCCACCTTACTCTTCGTAGTCTACTACTAATATCGGATGGAACTTCTAATTATTGAGAGGCAAAATCGTTCGAAATTTTCTCATAAATTACTGCAAACCGTTATAAAGCACAACCTGTTTTTGTCGATATATGTAATATATAGGTATTTATATTAAAGGAGAGAACCGTCATGACCCCAAAGCAATTGAAAGAAATCGATAGTAAAAGGAAAAATCTGCTACTCCTGATCACCTATTCCATCAGCCTGGCCGCAGCCCTGACGTATTCCATCATAAATGAGTCAGGAATCATTACCGTAATCGTTTTTGCTTCACAGATCCTCTTTCTGTCCGCATACTTCATTGTGCTGCAATTAATGTTGAAAAAGCCACATTCCTTTGTTTATTTCAGCATTCCTACTGTTTATGCCATTATCGGAATCTGGCTGTTTTTAGAAGGGTCCAATCCGAATGAATTAGTCATACTATTATTTTTGGCTGTCATCAGTGCGATTCATTTCAATCCAGTGATCTTTGGAATCGGTTACGGGTCCGGACTTGCCTTATTCATCTTAAACGGAGCTCTTGCGCCTGCAAACGACCCGATTTTCACAGAATTATTTGTTCCGGCTCTGCTTGTTTATGTACTTTTGGGGACGGTCCTTGGAGTGGTGATTCACTTGAACCGCAATCAATTCAAGCAGCTTCAGGAATTCATCAAGATGACAGAAAACGAGAGCATGAAAAAAGAAGAACAACGAAACTTTCTACAAAAAGAATTATCGACCATCTCTACAAGCATTCATCAAATCAACGAGCAGATTCAAACCCACCTCGTTTCACATGATGAAATGAGAACGGCCGTGAATGAAATATCAGCGGGAAGCGTCACACAAAGTGATCAGATTAACAACATTGCTGCCGTTTCCGAGACGACGATGAGTAAAATGGAGGAGGTTTCCAAGCTTTCTAACAATCTCACTGTCCACTCCACTCAAGCGAATTCCATTGCTGTTTCAGGCAGTGAGCGTGTCACTTACTTGCAGGAAAACATGATTGAGTTGAAAAATATCATTGAAGGCCTTCGTCAAACGTTCAGCGAATTAACAAGCAAAATAGAAGAAACGAATACGTTCATTGGAAGCATTCAAGACATTACGGATCAAACCAATTTGCTCGCTCTGAATGCGTCCATTGAAGCGGCGAGGGCAGGAGAAGCCGGGCGGGGATTCAGTATTGTAGCCGATGAAATTCGGAAACTGGCAGAGATTACTCGTAACACAGCCACCCGCATTAATGACAATCTGGCATCCGTTAATTCAGTGAACTCTTCTGCTGTCGAAATCATGAATCTCAGCTCAGAGAAGCTGGATGAAAATGTCGGAGCAACCGGTGAGGTAACAGATTATTTCACTACACTGCGTGAAAAGCTTGCTTCCCTGTCAAACGAGTTCGAGACCTTAACTTCTACGGCATCTGAAGTAAGTGGCCAAACAGAAGAAGCTGAGCTATCGACGAAAGAGCTTGCAGCTGTCATTCAACAAACCTCTGCAGGACTTGAGGAAATCAGCGCTACCATTGAAACCCTTCATGGTGATAACCGCATGATTGCTCAATATGTTCAAGACACCGCCACAAGTGCGGAACGAATTCAACGCAGTGTCGAGGTGTAAAATATGATAAACTAAAAGCATCATTAGAGTACTAAAGGATGTGGCACCTTGAAACGAAGAATCATCATGATGATTCCCATCATGTTTATCGTAGCCGTGGTAGCAAATTGGATGCTCGGGAAAGGATACTCTGAAATTCCTTCCGAAGCCAAAACGATGATCATCATTGGAGCGGCACTATTATCCGGAGTGATCTCATTCTTCTTATTTAAAGAGGAACCCCGGAAGAAATAAAGAAACACCACTTTCCTTTTTTGAAAGTGGTGTTTTCATTATTTCAGGAGCTTGTTTTCTATTTTATGCTCATAATTTTTGAATAAAGAACCATTCGTTTTGATTCTTTTCTTAGAAAGCATCGCGTTATATTTCAGCATATTTTCACTCAGGCTTTTTTGCAGCTCCTGCTTTTCCAAGTCATCATCGCATGCTTTGATCAAGTCTTCTATGCGCATCATTTCTTTTTTCACATTCATTTCATCCGTAGTAAAGCCGGCATTCTTCATCATTCGATGGGCCATCTTCAACTCCTGGGGAACTCCTAAATCATCGTCTAAATTAAGAGGTTTACCGAAGCCCGGCAGCTCTTTAAACTCGCCATCCTCGTAAGCCTTCTTAATCCGTTGCTCGGACATGATCATCGAAAAATCCAATCCTACCCCTCCTACTCCATACTCAGTGGACGCGGCTGGTCTTTGACGTATCGATTACTACCCACTTGTTACCATTAGTATATCCAAAAGACTCCATGTCTGTATGTGCAAGATACGTCTATTTTCTGACAATTCCTCTTCACATATTTTCGTATGAGCTGGAAAAACTACCTGTATCACGGATGAAAAGGAGTGGCTTACATGGCACGTGGAAAATCGTTCGACTCAAAGAAAAAGGGACATCCCGGTAACTTCCCTCAGAATAGTACACCAGAGGGAAAACACTCAGAAGACGCAGCCGGGGATGAAGAACTGATCGTGACCCAGGAAGCATTTAAAAATCGAGTGGATGAGGATGAACATCGCTTATAAAAACGAAAAACGCCAGGGTTTCCTGGCGTTTTTCTGTTTGATTGGCTGAAATGGGGCAAATCAAGATGTAAAAGGTACGAAAACTTAGTTATTTTCAATTTCATCACTTTTATTTTCAACTTTTCGATTTTATTTTCAAATCCAATCCCCGACCCGTTTATTAAACATTTACACTTTCTTTCTTCGATAAATCCATCGCTGGTCCAAAGAATTCGAAATGAATGTTAGATTCAGGAACTCCCATCTCTTTCAACGTTGTGATGACAGCTTTCATAAATGGTACCGGCCCGCATACATAGCATTCCGTTTCTCCATCCACATATTGAGAAAGGATTGCTTTATTCACATATCCTTTAAAATGACCTTGAGATTCGTCACGGGGATTTTCGTAAACATAGCAAGCTTCCCCATTCATTAACTCTTCCATTAAACTGCCGACATCTTTTCTAAAGGCATGGACCCCTTCATGTTTGCTCGCATGAATAAAGGCAGTAGGACGTTCAGGCTTCGTTCGAGCGACCGTTGCAAGCATACTCATCATAGGCGTGATTCCGACTCCTCCGCTTATAAAAGCAACTGGTGATTCGCCATCCGCTAAATAGAAATCGCCGGCTGGTGCACTGACTTCAATCTCACTTCCCACTTCTGCCTCATCATGCAGGAAATTACTAACTTTTCCTTTAGGATCAAATTCTGCTTCTCTTTTAACAGAAATTCTGAAGAGATTCTCCATAGGCGCGCTGGATAAACTGTACTGACGAATATGGGTGAACTCTTCACCAGGAATGGTCACCCGTACAGATATATATTGACCCGGCATATAGGTTGGGACATTGCCCCCTTCTTTTGGTTGAAGATAGAAAGAAGTGATAACATCGCTCTCCACTACCTTTTTTGCGACTACAAACGGTTTAAAGTCTCTGTATCCGGCGTCTTTGTTCTCCGTTTCTTTGTACATTTCTTCTTCTACATCAATAAATACTCCGGCGATGACACCGTATGCTTCTCCCCACGCTTCAATGATCTCATCTGTCGCTGCGTCTCCAAGAACTTGTTTGATGGCTTGAAGTAAATGCTCCCCAACAATCGGATAATGCTCAGGCTTAACTCCTAAACTTCTATGCTTGTGCGCGATTTGCTTTACTACCGGCAGGATCATCTCGAGCTTATCAATATTCTGTGCAGCTGCATACACCGTATTGGCTAATGCGGTTTGTTGTCTTCCCTTTTTCTGATTGGCATGATTGAAAATATTTAGTAGTTCCGGATGATTGGTAAATAAATTTTTATAGAAAGTGGACGTAATTTCCGTTCCTTTAACTTCTAACACAGGTGCAGTTGACTTCACGATTTCAATGGTTTTTTGAGATAGCATTTTGGTCACCTCTAAAGATATATTTTGAATACATCTTTAGCGTACTCCTCCCTTCCCAATAAAGCAATATATAAAATACATCTTTAACAAAACAGCCACATTTAGACACAGACTTGCTTCCTTCTGTATAATAATAATAACGGATCGGAAAGGTGAGATAAATGAGACTAACTTTATACACTGACTACTCACTGAGAGTCCTGATCTTTCTGGCTTCAAAACCAAAAGAGGAACTCTCTAATATAAAAGAAATCGCTGATGCCTACAGCATCTCAAAGAATCACCTGATGAAAGTGACGTATGAACTGGGGAAAAACGGTCTGATTGAAACGATCCGCGGCAGAAACGGCGGTATCAAACTTGCACAATCCCCAGAGGATATAAATATCGGTAAACTCGTCCGGACCACAGAAGAAGACTTCCATCTTGTCGAATGCTTTGACGCCAATAATAATAACTGCGTCATCACTCCCGTCTGCGGATTAAAGCATGTCCTCGGCAAAGCGTTGAATGCCTATCTCTCTGTCCTCGACGAATACACCCTGGCCGATTTGATCCAAAACCCGATGGACTACCGGTTCTTATTTCAAGAACAACAGCAGGATGAAGCGTCAACCTAGGTGCGAAAACTCCTCTCCATTTCGATGGGGAGGTGTTTTTTTGTAGTGGAGCAGTTTTCGTCCAGATTGTACCTGGTACATTTCACACGATATGTACCAGGTACAACTTATCCACAAATCACTCCATACCAAAAAGCCTGTTTTCCAACTGAAAACAGGCCCCTCTCCTACTTCTTGCTCTCACTATATTTAAATGTCATGAACACGAATAGGAAAAAGCTGAGTAATAACGTGCTTCCTCCTACTATATAGAAGACCATCGTGAAGCTCCCCGGCAGGTTGAATGGATTTAAGTTGTACATCCACATTCCGACGGTTAATCCAAGCGAACCGATAATTGCCGTCCATACATGGGCAAATGCCAGTTTAGAAGATTTCGGTACTTGATAGGAACGATAATAGGATGAAAATGCAAATAAGCTTAGCCAGCCGACTACTAAAATATGAGCGTGAATGGGCTTAAATGCATACGATCCGGCTCCTGCCATATGAGACCCAAGAAATGCTCCAATAAACCCATAGATGGCGGACATTCGTAATAAAAGGACATTCCACGGCACTGTTTCTTCCCCCTTTTTGATCTGGAGTATTGCTTCAATCATTATAGTATAGTTGCCCCTTGGTTCGCTATGTTTCTTGTTTGGATGCCACAGAACGTTCATTTTCATCGTGCACGAAACAAATACTTTTCCATACTTTCGCATACGATAGAAAGATGGGTGTAAACACTTGCAAACGGTGTCCGCACTGATACAATAAGAATGTAATAGAACATTCTGAAAAAAAGGAGAATACATATGTCTAATTTCCAACAAAATCTTGAGAAATACGCTAGCCTGGCTGTTGAAGTCGGCGTCAATGTTCAAAAGGGTCAAACCCTGGTCATCAACACTTCCATCGATTCGGCAGAATTTGTCCGCTTAGTGGTAAAGAAAGCCTATGAAGTTGGGGCTAAGCATGTCTACGTCAACTGGAATGATGATGTGGTAAACCGTACGAAATATGATCTTGCTCCAGACGAAGCATTCCAGGAGTTCCCTCAGTGGAAAGCAAGAGAAGTCGAAGAGCTTGCTGAAGGCGGAGCTGCCTTCATGAGCATCGTATCTTCAAGCCCTGATTTGCTTAAAGGAGTAAATCCAGATCGTATCTCAAACTTCCAAAAAGTAGCAGGGAAAGCAATGTCCAAATACCGTCAATTCATTCAATCGGACAAAGTAAGCTGGTGCGTACTGGCCGCTCCATCTAAAGATTGGGCTGCAAAAGTATTCCCGGATGCTTCTGAAAAAGAGCAAGTGGATTTACTTTGGGATGCGATCTTCAAAGCCGTCCGTGCCGACCAGGCGGACCCTGTCCAGGCATGGAAGGATCACGACGCAAACCTTCACGAAAAAGTGGAATACCTGAACGAAAAGAACTACAAAAAACTACACTACACGGCACCAGGGACGGACCTTACGATCGAGCTTCCTCAAGGTCATCTGTGGGTAGGAGCTGGAAGTGTGAACGAACAAGGAACCACTTTCATGGCGAACATGCCAACGGAAGAAGTATTCACGGTTCCATTAAAGACAGGTGTGAACGGAACAGTATCAAGCACGAAACCACTTAGCTACGGTGGTAACGTGATCGATAACTTTACGATTACATTCGAAAACGGCCGCATTGTGGACGTTAAGGCTGAGGAAGGCGAAGAAATCTTGAAGCGCCTTGTGGATACAGATGAAGGATCTCATTACCTTGGGGAAATCGCCCTTGTCCCTCATCAATCCCCAATCTCTCAATCGAACGTGTTATTCTACAACACATTATTCGATGAGAACGCATCAAACCACCTTGCGATCGGAAATGCCTATGCATTCTGTATCGAAGGCGGAAAGAAAATGAGTGAAGAAGAGCTTGAGAAAAACGGCTTGAACAATAGTATCACTCACGTTGATTTCATGATTGGCTCTGACAAAATGAACATCGATGGAGTGAAAGAAGACGGCTCGACTGAAGCAGTATTCCGCGATGGCGGTTGGGCGTTTTAAGATTTGACTGTGGAGGATCCCGGAAGGTGGCTTGGCTGCCTTTTGGGATTTTTTTATGGGGATGAGGTGGGGATTGGAAGAAAATCGCTTGACTGAGCGCTCAATCTATTGGATGCAAATGGAAAAATACGCATAAATCGAAATTTTGACGCATAAATCAAAATAAAGACGCATAAAATTATATTTTGACGCAAAAAACCCGTGAAAAGACGCAATCCCTTCCCTTCAATCGGTGTATCCTTCTCCCATGATCCCATCAACCTTCCCTTCATCATGTTATTAGTCCATTTTTGAAACAAATCCCCCTCTTTCGGTCAAAAAGCTCACCCATACTGCTTCGTCAACGCAATGGCTGCAATCGTCGCTCCGGCTGCCTGGGCATAGCTTCCGAATGCGGTGATCTGCAACCCGATCTCCTTCATTTCCTTTAAAATATATACTTCTCCTATCGCTTCAATTGCTGCACCAAGGGATTGAAGTGAGTTTCCGGCTGCCAGAAGATCTGAAAACTCCCGCGTACCCAACGTGGCCCCATAGGCTTCCAGTCCCGCCCCCAAGGATTGGACGGTGTCTCCAAATATATCAAGATTCAATCCTTCCTCTTCTCTTCCGGCGAATTGGAGTTCAGCTGCTGCGACATTGGTTACGTTTCCTGAAGCTTGAATCCAATCACCAATCACTCTTAACGTTTCACCAAACGAACCGTCTGACAGCTTTTCCGCTCCTACACCCTGAAGTGCATTTCCTGCCGCTTCAAATCCGTTTCCGATGGAGACCAACCGAAATCCGAGAGGCTCTTGACTGTATCGTTCTTCTTGTATGACCATGGTTTCACCAATTGCTGCAATCACCGTTCCGATCACCTGCGTCCATGCACCGGTAATAAGGATAAGCCTATCGATCACCTCCACCCACCGTTCCTTTCCCTTTCAATACTTTTAATGTATTCAGAAAGGAGAAAATGGTATCTTTAGACGCCATTTCAACATGAGTAAATATTTTGTAAATACCAGTAAATCAGTCTTGTTTATTTTGTCCTATCGAGCTATGATATTCTAGTTCATCTAGCGTTTCATCGAGGGGAGGAATATAGATGAGAATTAGAGATTGGGACCGTAATTTAAAGGTCCGGTTGTTTGGGGAAGCAGCGATTAACATTACTTTCTGGATGTTCTTTCCGTTTTTAACGATTTATTTCACAGAATCATTCGGAAAGCAGACGGCAGGATTACTATTGGTTCTCTCGCAGGTGTTTGCCGTACTCGCAAACCTGATGGGAGGCTATTGTGCGGACCGCTTTGGCCGTAAGCGAATGATGGTCATTTCGGCCTTCGGGCAAGGGTTTGCCTTTTTAATCTTTGGACTGGCCAGTTCACCTTGGCTCGATTCAGCTATGATCGGCTTTATCTGTTTTAGTTTAGTAGGGGTATTTGGATCATTTTATTGGCCGGCAAGTCAAGCAATGGTGGCCGATGTGGTGGATGAAAAGGACCGCAGTCATGTGTTTGCCGTCTTTTACACATCCATTAATATTGCCGTGGTGGTCGGCCCGATACTTGGTGGGATTTTCTATGTTCACTACCGCTTCGAGCTTTTAATTGCCGCTGCGCTTATTTGCATGTTATTAGCTCTTCTTTTATATAAAATGACGAGAGAAACAGCACCTACAGACACTAGTAAGCTATTAGTGACAGAAGGAAAAAAGAAAGTCTGGCATAGCGTGATAGCAGATCAGATGAAGGATTATAGTGTTATTTTTAAAGACAAAACGTTTTTATTATTTATTTTGGCTGGAGTCCTGGTAGGTCAAACGTTCATGCAATTGGACCTCCTGATTCCTGTATATATTAAAGATGTCGTCGATCAGGCCACATTGTTCAGCTTCGGGGACTGGTCATTGACCCTTGTGAGTGAGCAGGTATTCGGATTAATTTTATCTGAAAATGGATTCCTGGTGGCCCTTCTTACGGTAGTCATCACGCGATGGATCACGAAATTCCGTGAGCGTAATGTGTTCATCCTATCCTCCGTCATCTACGCCGTTTCGATCTTTATGTTTGGACAAACGAGCTCGGTCTGGATGTTTGTGATTGCCATGGCGGTGTTCACATTCGCAGAGCTCATGACAGCGGGTATCCAGCAAAGCTTCGTTTCAAAGCTTGCTCCGGATCATATGCGAGGGCAGTACTTTGCCGCAGCCAGCCTGCGCTTCACGGTTGCGAGAACGATCGCACCTCTATCCATCACTCTATCACTTTATGTAGGATACGATTGGACGTTTATCATCCTGTCTATCCTTGCGCTGGTGAGTGCGGGACTCTTCTTCATTATGTTCGAGCGCTTTGAAAAAGAAGAACTGGAATTGAAGAAAGCTGTTCAATAAAAAGGAATGATCCGATGCGGATCATTCCTTTTCTTTTATATTGCAACCCCAGACTGCAGCATTGAATTGAACCAAGATATGTCGAAAGACCAAGGTTGAACTCACTGGCTGAAAACTCTTCATTTTCCACAAAAAAAATTTTCAGAAAAGGATGAATCCGAAAAATTCCCTTTTCCCCCTTTTTTCATTAAAAATGAGATGTTACAATGTACAACCGTAAGCAATCTTAACGTAGCTCATGCGAAGAGTTAGTCGGAGATTCCACTCAATAACAAGCAAAGAAAGGATGTTGATTTCAATGCATATCGGAAGCAAAGGCTGGTACGTACAAGAACTAAAAAAAGCAGGCGTACGCCACTACGAGGAACGCTATGTAGAATCCTACAAAAAACACGTTCTTGCAAACCTATTAGAACGTACAAAATAAGAAGACACAAGAGAGGGACGGACCTCGATTCCTATGACCTGTCATAGGAATGAAGGTCCGTCCCTCTTTTTTTATTATTTTTGGAATTTTGTTAAAAATAGTGAAAAAGAATCACCACGTTTTTCCATGCTTTTCTTTTTGAAAAAACCATTGTGATAGTCTTCAGTCGTATGATAGAGTAGAAAGCATATTTCAAATCAACTTCATACGAATTCCTTATATATCTATGGTGATATGGACCATAAGTCTCTACCTGGCAGCCGTAAAGTGCCGGACTATAAGGAAAGTCTTTTCTATATGCTGTATGTGTATGGAGACTTTCCCTATTTTTAGAGAATGTCTTCATGCACTTTTTTTATTTGTTTTTCGAGAGGTCTGACATCATACGACGTAAACTTGAGAATTCGTTGAAGATTACATGTTGGGGGATTGGTATTGTGAGTTTAGTATATGGCGTCTTATCATTATTTGGAGTTCTATTTTTGGCCTGGCTGTTGAGCAGCAACCGCTCAAGCATTCAATGGCGCACGATTATCATCGGGATTTGTCTGGAATTCCTGCTTGTCTTATTTGTATTAAAAGTCCCATTCGGACAAACCATTTTGAAAAAAGCAGCCTTGGGCGTACAGAAAGTCATCGACTACAGCAATGAGGGAATCATGTTCGTGTTCGGAGGATTCTTCGAAAAAGGTACGAATATTTCATTCGTCTTCGCGATTAATGTCCTGGGTGCGATCATCTTTATTTCTGCACTCATTTCAGCACTTTATTACTTACGCATCATCCCGTTCTTTGTAAAATATATCGGAATCGGGTTGGGTAAAATCCTTGGGACGACGAAGGTTGAGTCGTTTAATGCGATCGGAAATTCCTTTCTTGGTTTGGCTGAGGCGCCCCTGTTGATTAAGCCTTATTTAGCTAAGCTGACGCGTTCTGAACTTTTTGCCGTGATGGTTGGGGGAACAGCTTCAGCAAGCGGAGCGATATTAATCGGATACTCATTGATGGGAATCGACATGAAATTCCTTCTTCTATCCGTCTTTAGTGTGCCTATCGTCTCTCTTGTGATTGCCAAAATCATCGAGCCTGAAACGGAAGAATCCGAGACGAATGGAGATATTTCGTTAGGAAAAACCACTCATACGAACGTATTCGAAGCGATTTCCGAAGGTGCCCTTAGTGGTACACAGCTGGCCATCAATATTGGGGGACTGCTCATCGCTTTTATCGGTATCCTTGCTCTCGTCAACGGATTGCTGGGTGCCGTCGATATGAGTCTTTCCACGGTCTTCGGCTACCTGTTCTATCCACTGGCACTACTCGTCGGTATTCCGATGGATGAAGCGTTCCGTGCGGCCTCCATCATCGGGACGAAGCTCTCTGTGAATGAATTCGTTGCATACAAAGAACTTTCAGGAATGATGAACGATCTTTCACCGAAGACTGTTGCCATTCTTTCCGTTGCCCTTTGTAACTTTGCGAACCTGTCTTCGATCGGTCAATTGATCGTCGGATTGGGTTCTTTGGAGCCGACACAACGTCCAATGGTTTCTAAATTAAGCTTGAAGGCCATCATAGCAGGTACACTGGCCAGCTTCATAACGGCCATTATCATTAGTATATTCCTATAATTTTTTCTCGCGATTATGTTTCTTCCGACCCCCTTTAGTGAATAGTATAAGGTAGTAATCTTTTTTCACATTGACAACGGAAGGTGAATTCATTGAGAGAAAAAAAGTTTATGAAAGAAACGAAAACAAGTAAAACGACCCACGTTCTTCCACCCGACACCAACCATCACGGTACATTGTTTGGTGGAAAACTGATGGCCTATATAGACGACGTGGCCTCCATTGCCGCTACCCGTCACGCCCGCAAGCCCGTCGTAACGGCTTCAACAGATTCCGTCGACTTCCTGCAGCCCATCAAAGTCGGGGATGCCGTGACTTTGGAAGCAATGGTCACGTATACCGGACGCAGTTCCATGGAGGTTTGTGTGAAGGTCACTTCAGAGGTGCTTCTAACAGGAGAAACCAATGTGGCAGCCATCTCCTTCTTGACCTTTGTTGCTTTAGAAGGCAATAAACCAGCCGTCATTGCGGAAGTCGTACCTGAAACAGAAGAAGAAAAATGGCTGAACGAAACCGCCAAGAACCGTGCCGAGCACCGTAAAGCACGCAAAAAACATAGTCAGGAACTTGCGGAGTTTTTCCGTAAAGCGTATTGATGAATGGGGAGATGCTTGATAAGAGCATCTCTTTTTTTGTTGGGCAAGAACTTGAAAGTTGCCTGTTCGCCGTTATATTTGGAATTTCGCCGTTAAAAGTGAGATTTCGCCGTTATGTTGAAAATATCGCCGTTATAATGGGAATTTCGCCGTTATCTTGGAATCCGTTCTCCTGTCTCTTATTAATCGTAGGAAAATCCTAGCCTTAATTAATACGGCGAATCAGCCGTTCGCTGATATATGTGGAATTCCGCTGATAAACGGTACGATTTCGCTGATATATCCCAAATTTCGCTGATAAAATGAAAATTCCGCTGATATCTTGCGTTCGATGCCTAAAACGCTTCTCATTTCCCGTCCTAAATTCAGCCCCTCCCCCTACTCCGATCATATCAATTGCGATTCTCCATCAGATAATTGTAATTTTCCATTTTAATTGCCGATTCCCCACCAAATATTGGTGAATATCCAATTTTCATTGCCAAACCAATGCACACAACCACCATCCAAACCACCCCCTAACCACGCAAACTCCAATCACCCCCACAACACTTTTTTCCCTCCTCCCCTTCAAAATAGGTCCGTCCCTCCGATAATACAGAGGTACGGACATGTGAATGTCTCAATATTTATTTTTGGAGGTAACGGTTTGAAGAAGTTAATCAGCGTGTTTCTTCTTGTCATGCTTGTTGTGGCGGGATGTTCCACACCTATGACGGAAGAAGCGAGTGTAGAAAAGCAGCAGAGTATCGGAATCCTTCTCTCTGACACAGGGCTTGGGGATGGATCGTTTAACGATTCGGCATTTAGAGGATTAGAACGGGCCAGGGATGAATTAGGTATTTTATTTGATTATAGAGAAGCACCGGACGGAAACTTTGAAGAAGCACTCCAGGAGCTTGTCGATCAGAACCATGAGCTTGTGATCGGCCTTGGATTTTCGATTCAAGATGCGATTGAAAAGACTGCAAAAGAAAATCCTGATCAGAAATTTCTATTGATAGACGGATACTCAGATGTGGATAACATCACATCGATTACGTTTAAAGAACATGAAGGCAGCTTCCTTCTCGGTATGGTGGCGGCTATGAAATCAAAAAGCAACACGATTGGATTCATTAGTGGAGCCGATGTCCCTGTTATTCAACGATTTGAAAAAGGGTTTGAACAAGGTGCTCAGTATATCAATCCTTCCATAAAGGTATTGAAAGACAACGCCGACAATTTTGGTGACGCTGAGCTTGGTGGGAAAATAGCTGAGAACCAAATGAAACAAGGCGCCGACTTTATTTATCCTGCCGCTGGTTTTACAGGAGTGGGAGCGATTCAGGCTGCGCAAAAAGCAGGCATTTTATCTGGAGGGGTGGACTCGGATCAATACTTCATTGCCGAAAAGTCGGTTGTCACGTCCATGGTCAAAAAAGTTGATAACGCGGTATTCAACATAACAAAAGAACTTATTTCAAATCAAAAAATAACTCAACAAGCCTATGAGCTGGGGCTCAAGGAAGATGGCGTGGGATTAGCCCCCATTCGTGTGACCAGCTTGTCTCCTGAAGAAACAAAACAACTAGAAGACGCTAAAAACAAAATCATCTCTGGGGACATTAACATTAAATTGCAATAAATCTCAACTAAGGAGTATTCTCATGGCATTAAAAAGACGTTTACTGATTTTGGGACTTATCCCCCTTATCCTTTCGACGATTATCATTGGGTACATCGTCTCACAACTGATTTCTCTTCAAAATTCTGCAAATGAAGATGTACAAGTACTTCTTGAAACAGAGACATTGCGGGGAGATTTGAATGTGGCAAAGCAGGCACTATCCAATTACTCCGTCAATTCAACAGCAGAAAACAAACAAATCGTAGAGGGCATTCTGGAAGAAACATCTACGCAGATCTCAGATTTAAAAAAGCTTTTGACAGTTAAAGATCAGCAAGAAACCCTTTCCTCCATCGAGGCGAAATTCACAGATTTGAAGACTGCATCAGATGCAGCTCTCACTGAAATGAACAAAGCGGAGATCAAACGACAGTCGATCCGTATCTCCGGCGTCCTGAACGATATGTATCTATTAACGAAACAAACAAATGATTGGTATCAAAATCTATTAAAAGAAAACAAGAGGCAAATTGAATTTATTGTATGGGTGTCAGTGATCGGGTTTATCATAACCATCATCCTGTCCATGGCAGCATCTACCTTATTGACACAGCGAATAGTTAAGCCTTTAAACATTATGGTGGATAACGCTGAAAAAATGGCCAATGGTGATTTAACGATTTCCATTGATTCGGTTAAAGAGAAAAACAGTAAATTTGAAGTGGACAAGCTCCAAACAGCTTTTCACCATATGGTCCAGAACCTGCGGAGTACGGTTCAGTCCGTCCATGATATCGGATCAAATGTAGAGAAGTTCACCCAGGATGTACGCTCACAAATGACGAGTTTGGCAGAAAGCAGCAACCAGGTGGCGATTTCGACTGAAGAACTGGCAAAAGGAAGTCAATCCATCTCTGAAGACATTCAATCAACGGCTGCTTTAATGTCTCTGATGGGTGATGATTTTGCCCAGAATGTGAGACAAAGCGGAGAATCATCCGCTAGCAGTAAAGTGGCATTGGATTCGGTTGAGCATGGACGGGCATCCTTAAATAAGCAGCAGGAATTTGCTGAAATGATCGCTGAATCTTCTTCATCCATCATGGATTCCATCGAACATTTTGCCCAATATACCGGTGAAATTGAACATGCCTCCCATGCAGTAAGGGAAATTGCCGATCAAACAAATCTCTTAGCACTAAACGCAGCAATCGAAGCAGCCAGAGCCGGGGACGCAGGAAAAGGATTCGCCGTCGTTGCCCAGGAAGTCCGAAAACTGGCAGAAGATTCATCCGTTGCAACCGAGAGAATCGGTAACATGGTCGGAAATATCAAAAATGGCATTCACTCTATTATGGAAGCTTCTCAAAAGGGGAAATCCCTTTCTACTCAGCAAGTGGACTCCATGAGTGTGACAGAGCATGCGTTTAAAGACATATCCGGAAACGTTTCAACCATTTATGAAAATTTAGTACAACTTGAAAATGGCATGCAAGCTTCGAATGAGCGTACCCACCAGGTGATTGCAGCCATTGAAAACATCTCGGCGATCACAGAGGAAACCGCTGCAGGAACGGAAGAAATTTCTTCTTCTACCGAAGAGCAGCTGAGGTACTTCGAACAAATGAATGAACAAGTAGGAAAATTGAACGGAATGACAGCAGAAATGAAAAGAGAATTGGAGCGGTTTACGCTTTGATAATGGGAAAATGCCTCCTGGTGGGGCATTTTTTTGTTTGATAGATTGATTGAAATTGACGGGGTTTCGGCCGTTCGCCGTTATATTTGGAATTTCGCCGTTAAAAGTGAGATTTCGCCGATATATTGAAAGTATCGCCGTTAAAACGGGATTTTCGCCGTTATTTTGGATTCCGTTCTCCTGCTGCTTATTAATCGAACGAGAATTCATAGGATTGATGAAGACAGCGATTCGGCTGTTCGCTGATATCTGTGGAATTCCGCTGATAAACGATTCGATTTCGCTGATATATCGAATATTCCGCTGATAAAATGAAAATTTCGCTGATATCTTGCTTTCAATGCCTAAAATCTCCTTCTTTCAACCTATCATAGTAATGGCGATTCTACCCGGAAGATAATATAAATATTATCGAAATCAAAAGAAATACACTGTCTACTACAGGAGTCCCCTTCCCCTCCATTTTCACCCAAGCACCATCCCATATGACCACTCCCATGTCCCGAACTACCCTTTCACCACCATCCGACTACTCCAAACATCCCTATCTATATTACAGAACGTTTAAATTTTTTTAACGAACAAAAAATCAAGGACCGTCTCTGTGTACCCACATAGGTATATAAAAGCCCTCCATCATACACTTTTATTTTTTTCAAAACGCTTTCACTTCTGTCATACTTTGTAATAATTTGTCGGTGGTAAATATCTCCACCTACATAACCCTCAAAAATCTCCTATACTGTATAGAAGGTTATACTGTCTAGAATTCTTATAGTTGGAGGAATATTGATGTTATCAAACTCTGAAATTGGTATCGATTTAGGAACTGCAAATATACTTGTTTATAGTAAAAATAAAGGAATTATACTTAATGAACCATCTGTTGTCGCGATTGACACAGAGAATAAAACGGTATTGGCAGTTGGAACCGAAGCCAAGAGCATGATCGGGAAAACGCCAGGAAAGATTGTGGCTGTGCGCCCGCTTAAAGATGGTGTGATTGCCGACTTTGACGTGACAACTGAAATGTTAAAACAAGTGATGAAAAAAGCGAGTAAAAAACTTGGATTCTCTATCCGCAAGCCAACGGTTGTTGTTTGTACTCCTTCTGGTGCTACAAGTGTCGAGCGAAGAGCGATTCAGGATGCCGTGAGAGGAAGCGGCGCGAAATCCGTGACCCTTATTGAAGAGCCTGTAGCTGCTGCGATCGGTGCTGACTTGCCTGTAGGCGAGCCTGTTGCCAACGTAATCGTTGATATCGGTGGAGGAACGACGGAAGTAGCAATCATCTCTTACGGTGGTGTTGTTTCCTGTAACACGATCCGTATCGGCGGAGACCAAATGGATGAGGATATCGTTCAGTACGTTCGCAAACGTTACAATCTGTTGATTGGTGAAAGAACGGCTGAATTAGTAAAAATCGAAGTAGGTCAAGCACTGATTGACCATGAAGAAAGAACGATGGATATTCGTGGACGTGACTTGGTTACTGGACTTCCAAAAACCATTGAACTGTCATCAAACGAAATTCAGGATGCGTTGAAAGAATCTCTTCTTCACATCTTGGAAACGATCCGTGCGACATTGGAAAATTGTCCTCCTGAACTAAGTGGGGACATCGTTGACCGCGGTGTGATTCTGACTGGTGGCGGAGCACTATTAAACGGACTTCAAGATTGGCTGAGCCAGGAGATCGTTGTACCGGTTCACTTAGCTCCAAATCCGCTGGAATCAGTGGCAATCGGAACAGGACGTTCCCTATCCGTGATTCACAAATTGCAAAAAGTAAAATAAACACAAAATATCCCCCATTTATTTGGGGGATATTTTATTATCAATCCCAAATCCCCCTATTTACCCCACTAACATTTTTTCAAATATTTATGATCCAAAATCTAATTCCATTCGTTAGCTTATTAAAATTGAGTTCCTCTCCGTTGTTTAGTATCCTTATTTTATATGTCAAAGATAAGGAGCGTATTATGCCCAATGATCGTCACGATATAGAACTGTATCAGCAAGTTTTAGCCAAAGATTCAACAGCATTACGACAACTTTATCAACAATACGAAAAACTGATTTATTCATTCTCTTATAAAATGACAGGTGATCGGGAAATTGCAGAGGAAGTGATTCAAGAGGTATTTATGAAACTCTGGAAAAATCACTCTCCCTATGACCACAGTAAAGGAAAATTTTCATCATGGCTGTTAACAATGACGAGAAATACGTGCCTTGATGCGATCCGCAGGCGAAAGAAACATGAGTCTGTTGAATATATAGAGAAAGACTCCCTGCAAGTGACCCATGAAACTCCTGCCGATCAGTTGGAATGGAAAGAAAAAGGAACAGCGATTCGGGAGTGTATCCAGTCGTTGAAAGATGATCAGCAAAACATTGTGCAATTATTTTACTTCAAAGGATTGACACAACAATCCATTGCCGATTCAACTGACATTCCGCTAGGGACTGTCAAGGGAAGAATCCGTTTGGCGCTAAAGCATTTACACACGTGTCTTAAAGGGAAAGGAGGTCAATTCGAATGACTACACACCAATGCGATTACTTACTGGATTACTACAACGGTCATTTATCTGAACTTGAGAGAGCCCAATTTGAAAAACATCTGGCAAGCTGCCCCCAGTGTCAGGAAGAACTTCATGAACTGGAGCAGTTAGCAGAATATATGCCTTTCGCATCTGATGTTGTCGAGCCTCCTAGAGACCTGGAAGACCGTGTTTTGACTAACATTCTGGGTGAAAAGAAGCCAAAGGCTAACGTCGAACCTTTCTCCAATAAGAAAAAGAGATCATGGTTCCTCCCTTCTGTCGCAGCCGCCCTGGCCCTTTCCTTAATCGGGAATGCGTATCTGTTTACACAGATCGAGGACCAGAATGAAGTGGTTGAACAAGCAACCATCGATCAGATAGTACAATATGTCGACCTCGCTGCCGTCAGTGGAAATGCCAAGGGTACAGCAAGTATCATCAAACAGGGTGAACAAACAAGCATGGTGGTCCAGGCTTCTGAGCTTCAGGATCTTTCTAACGAAGAAGTGTATCAGGTTTGGCTCATTAAAGATGATAAACCAGAGCGAGCCGGAACATTTGTCACGAGTAAGGATGGCAAAGGATCGGTCGTATTCAAGTTTAACGAAGAGTTCACGAAGAAAGATTGGGATACGGTGGCCATCACCCTCGAGCCCGATGCGAACAGCCAGTTACCTCAAGGAGACATTGTGTTAGTTTCGGAAATATAAAAAAGTTCAATAAACGTTTTTTTGCCCGGCAGTACAGTACTGCCGGGCTTTTTATATTTCTATTGAAGATTATTTCTTTTTTATCGCCTATCGAAATGTTCGAGAAATTCGTACTAGGGAATTTAGTCCTATGTAACAGGAGTTATACAAATATTAAACAACCACTATTCACTATTCCTTTCTATTTTTTTCAATTGGGCTACATAGTATAAGACCCCCTATCCTTGTTATCTTTTACACCCTACTTTTCACCCCTATTAAAAAAACTAGAAAAAAATTTTAAAAAATGTGATCCATGTTGGAACTTCTGTCGTTAGCTCTATGAAAATATAAAAAACCCAAAAGGAGAGATTCAATTATGAAAATGAAAAAAAGTTATTTAGCGGTCCCATTAAGTATGACATTACTAGTACCAACTGTAGGTACAGTTTCAGCCCACAATGGTGAAGATCATTCACACGAGGCGAAAGTGGATACTCCTGCCGGAGAATTAAGAACGACGTTAGATCACTTACTTACTGAACATGCTTACTTAGCGGTGGAAGCCATGAGGCGCGGAGCTGAAGGTGCTGAAGATTTTGATGCAGCAGCCGGGGCCCTGAACGATAACGCAACTGATTTGAAAGGAGCCATCGCTTCAGTATATGGTGAAGAAGCCGGCAACCAGTTTAATACAATCTGGACGAACCATATCGGGTTCTTCGTTGACTATGTAAAAGCAACAGGTGCTGATGATCAAGCGGCAAAAGACGAAGCACTTGCTAATCTTGCAGGCTACAAAGAAGAATTCTCTAACTTCCTTGAAACGGCAACGGGTGAACGTTTAAAATCTGATAGTTTGGCAGAAGGACTTCAAATGCATATCAACCAACTGATTGGTGCATTTGATAGTTATGTAGCCGGAGACTATGAAAAGGCTTACGAATACGAGCGTGAGGCAATCGGACATATGGGTATGGTATCAAAAGGATTATCAAGTGCCATCACAGATCAATATCCTGACAAATTCGAAAATACGATGGCTGTTACACCGGCAACGGACTTACGTTCAACTCTTAACCACTTATTAACAGAGCATGCTGCCCTTGCCACGATGGCCATGCAAAACGGGATTGACGGATCAGAAGATTTCGATGCTTCTGTTGGTGCATTAAATGCAAATACTGAAGACCTGTCTGCAGCAATCGCTTCGGTATACGGTGAAGAAGCAGGTAACCAGTTCAAAGACATGTGGTCCAAGCATATCGGGTTCTTCGTTGATTATGTGAAAGCAACAGGTGCAGAAGATGAAGCAGCAAAAGAAGAAGCTCTTAAGAACCTTGATGGATATCGTGCAGAATTCTCCAAATTCCTTGAAACGGCAACGGACGGTCGTTTAAAATCTGATGCACTGGCAGAAGGACTTCAAATGCACGTGGATCAACTGATTGGAGCATTCGACAGCTATGCTGCCGGGGATTACGAAAAATCTTGGGATCAAATCCGTATGGCGTATGAGCATATGCTGAATCCTGCAAAAGGATTATCAGGAGCATTTGCTGATCAGTTCCCTGACAAATTCAAAGCCAATATGCCTTCAGAAATGCCCAACACTGGTATGGGTGGAACAGCCGGAAACGAATTTCCATTCGAATTCCTTCTTGCAGCGCTCTTAATCATCGCTGGTGGAACCACACTGGGAATGAAAAAATACGCTACACACAAAAAATAATAGGAAAAGATGAGAGGGACGGACCTATTAAGGTCCGTCCCCCAGTGTGAAGATGAAAGGAGTGGCTTCACATAATGTATACTATGAGGGTTGTACTACTTGTGCTTGTACTATTGCCCATTTCTGCCTGTTCTGCGGGATTTAGTTCAAGTTCTCAAGAGGAAAAAGCGGCCACGCAAACAGCCGAGGAAAAGCCGAAAGCTCAAATGGCGAGTACCACCACCTCCCCTTCCCCATTTGCTGATACGATCATTAAAGATGAGCGAAGCGGAATCGTGCCAACGACCATTGAAATCCCGGCAATCGATTTATCGGCACCTGTAGAGGCTGTTGGATTAAAAGAAAACGGGGAAATGGCAGTAACGGAAAGCTTTGAGAAGACCGGTTGGTACGAAGGTGGATACAAGCCGGGTGAACCGGGAAATGCCGTCATCGGCGGCCATGTGGACAGCCGGAATGGCCCGGCTATCTTTTATAACTTGAATAAGCTAACAAAAGGCGACGAAATCATCATCGAAAGTAAAGCAGGCGAAAAACGCATCTTCATCGTGACGGATATGAAAGAATATCCATGGGATGACGCCCCTCTTCAATCGATCTTCGGGTACTCTCACGCAAGCACCCTTAACCTGATCACTTGCACAGGGGACTTTGACCGTTCCTCAAGAAACTACAGCAAGCGCCTGGTCGTTTATACCGAATTGAAGCAATAGATAAACAGCACGGACTCCTTCCGCTGCTGTTTTTTTATGGATATTTTTACAAGATAGAGAAAACCTACTGATAAGGAAGGTGAAGATGATGAACGAACAACAATTGGAAGATCTGTTCAGCTTTTATGGATATGAGGATCTATACAAACGATTCAAGACGCCTCTTTATGTGACTGGCATCATGGATGATGCAGATGCAGAATTAGTTGAAGATTTCTTTGAGAATTTCACATTCGATGGTCCTGTTTTATTCGATGAGTTCAGGTTTTGGTTTCAATATTATGAGGTGTCCAAACGTCCGCCCTTTACGTTTTAAAAAAAGCTGCTTTCTGTTAGAAACAGAAAACAGCTCCCCTTAATAAGGTCTATCCTGATAGAAATAATTAGTGGTATTCCACGTATTGTCGTATTCTTTATGAAATATATGAGTCGTTGCCGGCGATACAGGCGGAATCAGCCATGTCCAATCCCCGGTCACATCACGGTCAGCGCTCTTCTCGTTCTCTTCAAACAAGCGGAACTGCTGGGCAGCCGTATGATGATCGACGATGCTGACTCCATCTTCTTTAAAGGAATGGAGTACGGCGATATTCAACTCGATCAGCGCTTTATCTTTCCACAACGTTGCCGCTCTCGACATATCCAACCCCATGCAGCTCGCTACTTTCGGCAAAAGATGATAGCGATTCTCGTCTGCAAGGTTCCGTGCACCGATTTCCGTTTCCATATACCAGCCGTTAAACGGAGCTGCTTTATATGAGATGCCCCCGACCTTCAATTCCATATCCGAAATGATCGGGACTCCATACCACTTCAACCCGAGATCCTGAAACCAATCAAATTCCGGATGACGGAGAGGGACCTCCAACCTGAGTGGAGCTTCAATCTCTTTCCACTGTGGAGGTCCGTCCCCGATCTGCACGACGAAAGGCAGGACATCAAAGTGAGTCCCCTGCCCTTTCCATCCGAGTCCTTCGCATTTCTTGGTAAACTCAATGGAATGAGGATCACCTATATATTGCCCATCCTCCACATAGCCGGCATATCTGATCAATTGATGATTCCATAATCGGATGTCAGGCTGATGTCGCTGTGACGGTCTGAAGATGGTAATCGTCGGACGGATTCTACCGTTATTAGAAGCATAGTCAAGGTGCCGCTCTAACGCTCCGAACACCTCATCTTCAGTGGAGGCATCCCGTTCGTCAAACACGTTCAACGAATTCCAGAACAAGCGGCCGATGCAGCGATTGCTATTTCTCCACGCCATCTTGGCTCCGTGTACAAGCTCTTCTCTTGTATGAGTATAGGTTCCTTCTGTTCTTAGTTCATCTTCTATTTGTTGTAAGCGCAGCATCATGTCTCGCTCGCTTTTATTTAATTCCTGATAACATTGCTCAATGAAGGCCCTCGCCTCATCCAAAATCGGTGTCAATATAATCGCTTCCCTGCTATCTTATTCAGCGCATACTGTACCTCCAAGTATACCATTTATCCTATACTCTTTTCCTTGGTACATTTGAACAACCATTGAATCTTAATGCGTCAGCGCTTTCTCATAGCAGCGATATTCCTGATGCCCCTCTGGTTTAGAGGTGAAATAGACCGAACCCCGGTACTCATAGCCCATTTTTTCATAAAGGTAATTGGCCCCTGTGTTTCTTGAATACGCATCTAATCGGATGCTCCCGAATCCTCTATCACGAGCGAGCTCTTCACACTTCTCCATGAATACTTTCCCCAATCCATTCCCCTGCTGAAGGGGATCAAGAAACAATGCGTGAATCACCCACTCCTTCGCAAATCTCCAAGGAATCTCGGACCATTCAGGGGACTGCCATTCATTCAGGGTCGCGGATCCTGCTATTGTTTCATCTATCATGAATACATACAGATTTCCATGTATCATTTCTTCTTCAAAATACTCACGGCTTGGGTAGTGATCATTCCATTGAAGCAATCCCTTTTCATCCAGATCTTTATTACATCTCAGGTAAACGTCCATAATGGTGTCGAGATGGTCAGGGTTCGCTTGCTTTAGTTGTATATTCATTTCATTTCCTCTTCTTATCATTGAATTTATGTACCTTTCTAGTGTTTCTTGATGATAGGGTGCTTATACTGAACCCCGCGATCAACCTTACACGGATGATGCTCCCTTCAGCTTATCTGCCATTCTTTCCCCAGCTGAAATCCCGGATAAATAAGCACTTTCAAACCGTGTTCGTCCTGCTTCATCCTTTTCTCTCAAAAAAACATCTCCACAAACCATAACCCGCTGATTCCTTCCAAGTTCCACATAAGGAGAGCGAACGACTTCTTCTGCCTCAGCGTATTTCCAGCGTTTCAATTGAGCATCGACAATTTGATTACCTTCTCCAAGATAAAGTTCTGCAACCTTCTGTATTTCAGCCAAAATGGTGTCGTCCTCAAGGTCAAAGCGTTTCTTCGACCAGGCTCCCGTCATATACACACTCACCGTTACTGTTGAAGAAATTCCTTTCTTATGATGATCCACCACCCGTTCTACTCCCGGGGGCAACTGTTCGTCCTTATGTCCCGGTGCAGGTACGATGCTCTCCTGATCAAAGGTGAACATACCTACGAAGCATGGAGCGAAGGTGATATGCTTTAGCTCCGTGCCCTCGATTTCAGGTAGCAGTGTAAGGGCTTGAGGTACAGGGGCCGTTACGATGATATGTTTTCCCAGGATTTTTTCACCATTGTCCAGCTCCACTTCCAGAGGTCCGTCCCTCCCATCACGGATGGAGAAGACTTTTGTGTTGAGCTTTATAGGAAGTGTTTCGGACAGTTTTTTGGCCAGGGCGTTCATTCCATTGACGGAGGTGTATCGCGGGTAGGGGTTACCGAACCATTTTTTGATCCAGCCAGCCTGTAGCCATTTCTCAACGTCTGTTTGAAGTTCTTTGGAACGCACCGTGAAGAATTGAGCGCCGTGATCCGCTTTTCCGTCTTGAATCCGTCTCGTGGCGAGTCTCCCTCCGACACTTCTACTCTTTTCAATGATGATGATATCAGTTATTCCTTTATCCATTAACGTTTTGGCTGCCATGATCCCTGACAGGCCGCCACCAATAATGATCACTTCTTTTTTCGACATTCATTCTCATCCTCTCTTCCTTTCATTATACAAAGGTCATTGGAAATAATGGAAGGGAGATGGCTCTATCGTCATCCCCCCTTCTACATTAGCCCATTAATTCTTCCAACTCCTGATACATTTTGTTTCGATCCTGCTCTTTCTGTTCTTTTTCCTTATACAGTTCCTGAAGGATGTCCAAGTCCCCTTGGGTCAGAAGCATCTTTTCAAGGTTAAAAATCTCTTCTTCAACCCGTTCCAGCTCAGCTTCAACTTCTTCCATCGACCGCGACGGTTTTACCGGAGCTGCTTTAGGGGGTGCTTCTTTTTTCACGGGTGCTGCAGGAACCTCCTGCGGAATAAGTTCAGGGAGCTTTTCTTTTGCCCAGCTATAAGGGCCATCAAAGAAATAAAGCTCGCCCTTATGAATCCAGTACGTTTTCTTAAATAGCTTATTTAAAAAGTACCGATCATGAGATACAGCCAGAATCGTACCTTTAAAGTCCTCCAGTGCGTCCTCCAACACCTCTCGTGAATCGATATCCAGATGGTTCGTCGGCTCATCCAGGACAAGGAAGTTAATATCCTGATGCATCAATTGGGCAAGGCGGAGTCTCATCTTTTCCCCACCGCTCAGCTGACCCACTTTCCTGAACACATTCGGTCCGTAAAATAAAAACCTGGCGAGAATATGCCGGGCATCCCCCTCTGTCACGGGAACCCCTTCCCGGAACGCATCAATCAAACGAACACTTGGATCCGCCACCGTAAACTGCTGAGAAAGGTAGCCTAACTTCACATTGCTTCCGATTTTCACCACACCTGCATCGGCGGTCTCTTCTCCCAGCAACATTCTGATAATCGTTGATTTACCGGTTCCATTCTGTCCGACAATCGCCGTACGATCCCTGAAATGGACGAGGAGATCGGAGTCACTGAACAAGCTTTTGTCTCCATAAGCCTTTGAAGCACCCTCCATGGAAAACACGATTTTCCCGCTTCGATCTGTTTCTTCAAACTCCAATCCCATCTTCTTACGGTCCAGAATCGGGCGCTTGACCTTCTCCATCCGTTCTAACGCCCTCTCCATGTTACGTGCCCGTTTATGCAAAGCTTCATTAGGAGGATTGGCCTGATTCGCCCATTCCTTCAATCGTTTGATGGCTTCCTTCATTTTCTTGATTTTCTTCTGTTGCTCTTGATAGGCTTGAAATTCAATCATCAGACGTTCTTCCTTTTCCTTCACAAATCCGGAGTAATTCGTATGATAAATCGTCAATTCCCCGTCCTCTAAGTCATACACCTTGGTAATCACGTGATCTAGAAAATAGCGATCATGGGAAATACACACGACAGTGCCCTCATACTCTTTCAAAAAATCCTCCAGCCATTCAACGGCTCCGATATCCAAGTGGTTCGTTGGTTCATCAAGGAGCAGAAGGTCAGGCTTTTGCAAAAGTATCAAGCCTAAACAAAGCTTGGTTTGTTCCCCACCGCTGCAGTCATTGAAGTCCTTATCCACCAGTTCACTGATCTCCAATCCATTAACGATTTTTGCAATATTGGATTCAATTTCATATCCCCCGGCAAGGGTGAATCCGTCCTGAATTTTGCCGTATTCCTCTAATAAACGGTTGAGATTGTCAGCATCCTGCTCCGTCCCCATTTGAAATTCCAACTCTTTTAAGCGCTCACCGGTCTTGATCAAATTGGAAAACGCAGAGCGTAATACGTCGAGTCCTTTCGTCCCTTCCGGATAGTCAGGGATTTGCGCAAGATAGCCTACCTTGGCTCCCTTTTTTAAATGAACGAGTCCTTTATCAGGGGATTCGACTCCTGATAATAATTTAAAAATCGTCGTCTTGCCCGTCCCATTTCTGCCAACGAGACCGATTCTTGCCCTTTCCGGTATTTCAAAGGATAAGTCCTCAAATATTAAATGTCCTCCAAACATCTTGCTTAATTCCTGTGCACTGCATAGTATCATTTTCCTCTTCCTTTCGGTCATCTATTTTAAGGTAAGAGGTTCCGTTATGATCACAAAAAAGCCATGAGGAAGCAGAAGGCTCGCCCATGGCTAATCGAAGTGCGATTGTACCGCACTTCCCCCTTTTAAAAAAGAAGGCATAAAAAAGAGAGCGAAAACGCCCCCTTTTCCGATTCTTTATAGAAAAGTGATTGGAATTGAGACCTCTTACCGTTCAGTATTCATATTCATTTGCTGAAAAAGGGCATACGTGTCCCTTTGAGCGCAAATGCATGAAAAATTGCACAGCAAATGTAAATATAGTCTAAATACTTCCCACGCAATCCTACAGAACGATTCATCTCAATTCCACCTCCTTCTCCATTACACGTTAGTTAATATCATCATTATATAATTATTCTGAAAGCTTTTGCAATGTGTTTATTTCTTTTTATACAAAATTCTTGATAACACAAGACCGATCACTCCGATTGGAATCAGAATCATGGCGCGGATCGTGAAATCCAGGAACACCAGATCTGCCAGGAAGAATTTCACCAATGCCAGGGCTAAAAAGCTGATCCCCACCCAGCGGTAAAAGGCGTCCTTCCTGCTTTCACCGAAAATGAGATAAGCAATGGACAGAGCTGCAATCGCTACGGTGAAGGCGGTGGTTCGTGGGGTATAATCCCAACCGATTACAATGAAATCCGTCAAACGTAACACAAATAACATCACAAGCCCTGTCAACACGACTTTAATCGCCGTTTTCGACACGTTTAAGAAAGAGGCCTTATTTGTATTGTAATGGGAAAACAGATACACATACCCAAAAGCGATCACAAAAATCGGCAGTTCAATCGTGAAGAAATCATCTGATGCACCGACCAGCACTGCGAGGATTGGACACATCATCAAAAGAATGGAAGCAGCCAAACCAAGATAGCTTTCCCTTCTTCCCGCAAGCCATAATAGGGCCGTAGCCTGAATGCCAACTAAGACAAAGCGCCAATCGTATTCTAATAGTTCAAATAAGAAGAGGAGCACATGCAGGAAACCTAAGACCAGCAGGACATCCTTTGTTTGTTTCTTTTCCTTCTGTTCAATGAACGATACGCCGATATACACCGCTGCGAAAGTCACATAATAAAAGAGTGGGATCGCTGCGTAAATATCATTCAATAATCCGAGAAGGATGAAGGAGCCTGACACTAGAGCAGGAATCATTTCGGCACTCACCCGCTCATCGCGGCCCAGCACGATCAACAGTAAAACATAGGCATGCTGAATCGCAAATGGAATCAGAACGGTCAGTGTCAACGCCCCTACTCCAAAGACTGCAAAGAAAAACAATGAGAAATAAAGTAAATAATAATGAATATTCCAGGCAATCCGGTATCGTTTCACCGTACTGAACGTCATTAACACAAAGAACATTACTAACTCATATCCGTAAAACAACCACTCATTCCGTTCGTCCCCTGCGAAAATAAACGGAAACAGATACGCCCCTGCCCCAATCAAGCACAGGACAACTTCAGAACGGTGCTTATGAGAAGTCCACAGTCCGACAGAAATAATGACCATTAATAGTAGATTCGTGATGAGTCCACCTATATATCCATACAAAATGTTTGCTGAGAATAACGTAATGATCGCAAGGACGATGCTTCCCGATAGCAGCGTGATGGATAATTTCCTCTGATCCCGGCTATACCGTTCTCCTAAGAAATACATCACGATACTGATGACAGCCCCCGTTAACACCCTTAAACCGGGGGTAACCCAGCCATTTTGAGAAGCAGCCATAAAGCCCCAGATACTTCCTATCAGAAGAACAAATAGAAACACTTTCGGAAGCCAGCGTTCCACTGAAAAATCGAATGGTTCTTTTTCGATGAATGGCTCATCTTTTTCAGCAGGGAACGGCTTTTCAGGTTCCGCATACACTTCTGCTTTTTGAATAATAGGCGCTTCACTTTCGCTCTTTGCTTGTATCAACTGCCTTTTCACCAGGTATAACTCTTTTTCCAGAGTGCTGATTTTCCGTTCCAGGCGTTCAAACTCTTCTTTTTCCATACTTCCACCCCCTACCTTCTATTTATACAGGAAAAGGGTAATATTTTCCTTTATTTTTTGGAAAGTAGAACAATATTTTATGACAAGGCTCTTTTCGTAAACATTGTTGCTATTTAAACAGAGAAAGTACGGCGGTGCGCATCCTCGTTTCCCCCAGTTATTATTCGTAGATTCTAAAAAAGGAAATTCATCTTTTGAATGAATGGTAGTGTGAAAACCTGGACCGTTCCTTTTCGCTCCAGGCACTTGCTTTCCGCGGGGAGGAAGTCGAGCCTCCTCGACGTTCCGTCTGCGGGGTCTCGACCTTTCCTCTATCTCCCGCAGGAGTCAAGTGCCTTCCGCTACAATCCACTCTGTGCTACTAAATTCTGACTGCTATTTATATGGATATACAAACGAAAAAACACTCCTAGTGTAGATAAGTTGAGCTTTTATTCCCAAAATGGACTATCTACAAAGGCGTAAAAAAAAAATATTGTTAACTCATAGATCGGTGGATCATCTAACTATCTATCAAATGAAACAAACAATGCTACCGTGGAAAAGGACCCCTCTTAAAGAGAGCAGTAGTCCGTTTACTATAGAGAGTTTTTGTCACTTTTAAGCTCTGTCACGAAATTTCCATATAGATGGTGTGGGGAACTGCGTAGACTCCTGCGGAAGTACGGGCGTGCCGAGACCCCGGAAGCGAAGCTGAGGAGGCTCGGCCGAACGTCCGCGGAAAGCGAAGCAGTTCCCCTCACCATCTAAGCATACACTGATTGACAGAGCCAAAGCAGTTCCTATGTAACTAAAAAACAATCTTTGCAAAGAGAGCTTTTGACAAAGACAAAGCTCCACCTTATTGAAAGGTGAAGCTTTGATTCTATGCCAATCGTTTGAAGTTTTGGCCGAGTATTTCATTCATCGTATGGACCGTGATGAAGGCGCGATTATCAACCTGGGTGATGAATCCTTTCAGCTTGGTAAAGTCCTTGCGACCAAGGATGGTCGTGATGACTTCCTTCTCATCGGACGTGAACGCTCCCGTTGCCGTATGAATCGTCGCTCCTTTTCCCAGTTCATGAACGATATAAGACTTGATTTCATCGCTGTATCGGCTGATGATCACAATCTCTTTATTTGAATTGAATTGCTGCAGTGCATAATCGATGACCAGTCCGTTCAGGATGACACCGAAGAAGGCATACATTCCGACTTGCGGTCCGAATAGTACGGCTGAGGACGTGGCGATTGATAAATCTGCCAGTAAGACACCTCTGCCTACATCTATATTGAAATATTTATTAAAGATCAGAGCCACGATATCCGTTCCACCCGTTGATGCCTGCTGGTTGAACACAATGGCCATACCGGTTGCGGCAATGCATTGACCGATAATCAATTGAATCAAAATATCATCACTCAATGGCGCACTCATGGGAGCAAATCTCTCTAATAACCAAACATAGAATGAAAGGGCGAAACTTGCGTAAATGGTTTTCGCTCCGAAATTAAAGCCGAGAAAGATCACACCGACGATAAATAACACGATATTGATTATGATCATGAACAGTCCAAGGGAAAGACCCGGAAACAGATCGTTCATGATGATTGACAATCCACTTACTCCCCCTGTCGCTAAATTATTAGGCGATAAGAAAAAATGGACATTCACTGAAACAAGAAATGCTCCAAGATTCATCATTAAGAAGGAAAATATTCTTTGTCGCATCACCGCAACCTCCTTTTTCTTTAAAATTTTTTTGGTTTCCGTAAATAGTTGAACAACGGGATTATAAAGCCCATCAAGACCCTTTGTAAAGGGAATCCGGTCAAAAAAATAAGGTTTAATAATTGTGAAAATTGGAAGGGTTTTCAGATGTGATGAGGATGGGGTTTGGGTTTAGGGGTTAACCATTAGGGTATAGTGTGAATTTTAGCTTCCACCGCAAAAAAAGAACGATCCCATTAAAGAATCGTCCTTCCCATCTTATCGATTATCAATCTTCTCAGGATACAAATCATGGTTCATCAAGCGGTGGTCTGCCATCTTTTCGTATTTCGTACCTGGCTTTCCGTAGTTACAGTATGGATCAATGCTGATTCCTCCGCGTGGGGTGAACTTCCCCCACACTTCGATGTAGCGTGGATCCATCAATTCGATGAGGTCATTCATGATGATGTTCATGCAGTCTTCATGGAAATCACCATGATTTCTGAAGCTGAATAAGTAAAGCTTGAGTGATTTACTTTCCACCATCTTTTCACCTGGTATATAGCTGATGTAGATGGCAGCGAAGTCCGGTTGACCTGTTTTCGGACAGAGACTTGTGAATTCAGGACAGTTGAACTTCACAAAATAGTCCCGGTTCGGATGCTTATTGTCGAATGCTTCCAAAATGTGTGGGGCATACTCGAATAAGTAATTTGTCCCTTGATTTCCTAATAATGATAGATCTGTTAAATCTTCGTCTTTTCTTCCTGACATGTAAAAATCCTCCCCTTCAGAGTGCCTCGAATGAAGGAGGACATAGCATTAGCCTAAGAATCGGAGTAACAGGCAGTAAAATTGCAAAAATTGTCCTATCCTGTTACGCTTTAATGATAACATGTTTTAGAAAACCTCATGTTAGATTCATAGAACCATAGTTTTTTATAGAGGGTTAATGCTATGAACCTCTCTCAGGTACTTGAGTTTAGTGTTACAGAGGTTATATTAAATAAGAACATTGGGAAAGTCAATCCAATTATAGATTGAAATTTGTAGCAGGAATTTCAATTCTATCTATTGAATATAGTTATTGGTATTTTTGCTAGGAGTGATCATAAATGAATCAGCTGGTCCAGGCTTTCACCAAGTCTATTCTCGCGGGAGACGTGCATTCATTAATGGAATTACATTCGTCTTCTATTCACTCAAAAATAGATAATTTTACTTTTTATGAGAAAATTATTAAACCATCTATGTATAGGATCGGTGATCTTTGGGAGAAAAATCAAATTACCGTTGCAGATGAGCATTTAGCTACTGCAACCCTTAAATATTTACTTGCTACCGTATTTACCCATCAAGAAGCTTTGGAAAACCACCCTAAAGCTCTTTTATTTTGTATAGAAGGTGAACATCACAGTTTAGGGTTGGAACTCGCGAACGAAGTATTCAAAGAAAAGCAATGGAATACACGTTACTTGGGAGCCAACGTCCCTGTCAAAGATGTATTAACCTTTATTAGTGCCTGGAGACCTCATGCCATTGGAATATCGATCGGGATGACAACCGAACTGACTCGATTGAAAGAGTGCGTCGAAGAGATCAGAGAGCATAATCAAGAGATTGAAATTCTGGTCGGGGGCCGGTTGATTTCAAACTATACCCTGGATTTCCTGGAAAAATCACAGGTAGAAAGCTTTAATGACTTGTTAGAACTCAATGCGTACCTGACGGATATGTCCGGACAGCTCGTTTCCCAGAAAGGCTAGCTCCTTAATTTTATCCAGCCAAACTTAATAAGGTTCAACTGAATGTTATCCCACATGAAACTTTTCTCAGTAGAGAGGAACGGGGCAATGACGTCCATTTACTTTCCCAAAGGAGTGATCATGTGGAAAATCTGCATTTATGCCCGATTCCTTATCTACTATTGGATAGGCAATTTAATTTAATTGATGCTTCTAATTCGGGTTATGACTTTTTAAAGCCTGGAGAAAACTTCATGTCTATAGTAGAAGACGATAGCTCGCCAAAGTTCGCACGGATTATTCATAAGAATTTATCCGGTGAAATGGAATTGAATTTGAAGAAAAATGATTCGTTTGAGCTGTTTGATATCTTCTATCAGTTTTCAGATATACAGCAATATTATCATGTTGCCCTCATTTCTAAGGACGCTCAATACAAGAAAGTGTCAGATCAAATGAATGGCTTATTTGATCTCATGGGTAAGTCCACGTATCCACGAAAAGAACCGAATTTGACAGAAGTACTGGCTAAAGTATCTTCTCTTTATTTGAAACTTTCCAATACGTCTGATTGGAATCGACAAGAAATTATGGATAAAATAAAAGAGATAGAAAATCACCTTCAGCTAAATGTGAAGTGATAAAAAATTTACTTTATGGGAGAGACGATATGACTTTATTAACGAACATACTTGATTACAACCAACAGTTTGTACAAGAACACTCATACGAAGAGTACAGAACAACCAAGTTTCCAGACAAACGATTAGTTATTCTTACTTGTATGGATACCCGTTTAGTAGAGCTTCTGCCTAAATCCATGAACATGAAAAATGGCGACGTGAAAATCGTTAAAAACGCCGGTGCTGTCGTGAGTCATCCATTTGGTAGTATCATGCGCAGCCTCCTCGTTGCGGTCTATGAACTCCAGGCAGATGAAGTACTCGTGATCGGTCACCACGACTGCGGAATGAGCGCCATCGACAGCCACCAGATCCTGGACAAAATGAAGGATCGTGGGATTCCAGAAGAAACACTCGACACCGTCAACTACTCGGGAATCGACCTCCACGACTGGCTGAAAGGCTTCAGCTCAGTACAGGAAAGCGTCGCCCACAGCGTCGACATGATCAAGAACCATCCGTTGATGGATAAAAAAATCCCTGTTCACGGACTCGTCATCAGTCCTGAAACAGGGAAGCTGGATTTGGTTGTCGAGGGTTACTAATAAAGCCTTGTCCTATTCTGACAACCAGCCCAACCTCCCCCTGAAGGTGTTACTCCTTCAGGGGGTTTTTTTACGTCACTTTGACCGTCACTTTGAGGGACGGACCTCCAATTTCCACAAAAACCCGTCCCTATAGCATTCTTGCCAATTGATTATAAATTAAAGGTCCGTCCCTCTAGAAAAATTCTTCAATTCCTTCAGGATCGGCATCTTTTCCATTTCGTCTACTGATACGTGGTCCAATTCGATGCCCTGTGGTTTTGGGTATGGGGTGTGGGTTTCCGTGTTGCCTTCTTCGGTGATGATCCAGTCGACGGCCAGGTCATAGGAATCCCTAGTGATGTCGTCTCCTACAAGCAGCTCACTGTTTATGGTCGTGATGACCTGCACCGGCTTGTTTCCGATTTCACGCAGGATGGAGTATTCACGATCGGCATAGCCCTCTCCTTTTCCAAGTCTTCTCCCATCATGATGAATGGCAACGGAACCGAACACTATCAGGTGAATGGGAGGTATATCTGTGAGCGGTACGACTTTTCCATATGTATTCATATGCTTGATGCTCGCCGCCTTTCTCTCTTCTCCCCGGGGCACCCATTCAGGCTTAATCATGACAAACCCGTCCTTTAAGCGCGGCGTTGGAATGAGCAAGGTTTTTCCGTCCTTCAACACAGTTGCGCGAAGTGGAAGCTGAGGTGCATCCGGATTCACCTTTACGACCTCAGCGTCCTTGTAAATATCCATATCCCGAACAAAAGAAGCAGCTGTTTGAGCTCCTGACGTCCCTGAATCTTACGAAAAAATCAACTCAGAATTAAAACCATTCAATATCATTATACATAGTTCTGCCATTATTCTTATTATCTTAATGTCTATCAAACCATTTTAATCTGCGTCGCCAGCCTGCTTGATTTGGGCTGGTTTTTTTATGGGTGTGTGCCGGGAACCGGTTCTCCATTGAACTCCCCATTTTATGTTAAACGGTATATTACTATACTCTCCCCTTCAAATAAAGAGGTTGCCGGGTCTCGTCGGCCTAGATCCATGATCCACGGCAACGATGCCCCTGACACGTAACCCTCGTCTGCAGTTTCATATATTGATACATAAGAAAAGCATGTCTACCTTTTCGAGAATCGGGATTGATTTCAGTTTTCAGCTTCCTCATGAACATCCGATCACACTGGCAGCTTGGACCGTATCGCTCATAGCAAAGGTCATGGGCCTTGCATGCTGCGTCTACTGAATTGATGGGGGCACCGGGTCCGCTGCATCCTGGTCCGCACCATTTGTATTCCGGGAAGATACACAGGTTTGGACCTGTCTTATTTCTTCTCATATCCATCGTCCTTTCTACTCACTCTGCACAATAGTACGTTTTGTTTCTCACATAAAGGGAAATACACTCCATGTAAGCAAAATAAATTACTATACTGTATGTATTTCAATCTGGTTAGGATTGTCCTAATGCCTATCTGAGTGGAAAGAAATCAATAGGAGGAATGAATAATGGCAACTTTTCAATTAAATGATACGGTACCAAATTTCACGCTCCCGGCAGTTTCAGGTGAAACGTTCTCATTTGAGGACCATCAAAAAGAACATCAAAGCTGGCATCTCATCGTTTTCTTCAGGGGCTCATGGTGCCCGGTATGTCAGGAAGAACTTAGAGAGCTACAAGCAAACAAAGAGGATTTTGAAAAACATAATGTTCACATACTGGCGATTTCCAGTGATAAATTGGAGAACTTGCAGGAGTTTGCAAACAAAGAGGATTTAACTTTCCCTGTCTTAGCAGACGAAAAGTTGGAGGCCATCAAAGCATATGATGTGTTCCATCACGGTGAAGATGCCCCTTATGAGGATCACGGACAACATGGTGAACCGGCTTACTTCCTCGTCAATGAAAAAGGACAAACCATGTACCAGCAAAGACAAACGAGCCCCTTTGGCCGTCCACATGCGAATGAACTGAGAAAAATCGTGAAATATATCCAAAAAAACGTTAAATAATATCATAAGAGGGACGGACCTTGTGTTACTCACCAAGGTCCGTCCCTCTTATTAATGCAAGCTCTAAACTTTTCTGGGCTTCCACTACTGTATGAGGCTGCTTTTCATGATAGCCATAAAGAAGCAGGACGATGTTGGTGTAGATGGCTTTGAACCGTGCATATTCCAACTCTACTTCCTCTACCTCTCCATATTCTTCAAAAAACATATTCCGCCCCGGAGGATTGAGATAACTGTACACGAGGTTTAAATCAATGGCTCGATGGCCAATATGAACGTCACCCCAATCCAGAATCCCTGATAAGATTCCATCCCCATTCACAACAATATTTTTAAAATGAAGGTCGCCATGAACCAACGTGGTTTCTGATGGTAATGGCTTTTTTGGTACGTGCTGAAGGTAGTCTTTTAACCTTTCAATCTGGTGAAAAAGGTTTAGTTCTTCGATTTCATGAATGTTTTCTTCCAAGATCGGGATCCGTTTTTTAACATCTAAGCGATTTAATTCATCATGAGGGACTCCCCGTTTCACAGCCTCTGAAGCATCCGTCAAATGAAGCTTCTTTAGAAACCATGCCAATTTGATGGCTGACTCCCCTTCTCTAACCACCTCATGTGCTCGGGATGGAATCGTTCCTTCAACAAAACGGTAGCCTAGAAAAGGCCATTTGTATGGAGGGGAAGGCTTTCCAAAAAAGGTCGGAACCGGAATTCGGAGTCCGAGACTCTTTTCATCGAGCAGTGGCAAGAGCTTTCCTTCTGTTTCCAAAAGCTTCACGGCTATATCCCTTCTTGGAAACCGAAAGACCCAATCGCTGTTCACTTTCATAACCGTATTATCGAATCCATAGTCAATGATCTCCATTCTTGATGGATGAAGTTCCGGGAACTGATTCCCGATTAATAATCTTGCCTGTTCAATGGTGACAGCGACCTCCGCATCCCAGCTATTCGCCACATTCACCCCACCTTTCTCAAGTGTTATTCTTTGTAGAACCTAGACTCCATGTGATAAGTTTCAAGTAATCGGAAAAAAATTTTCAGCTTAAAATTACGAGGAGGAATCATGATGTTACCCGAAAAGCAGCAGCAAATCCAATTAGTCGCCCGTCCTGAAGGAATGCCTGTAAAAGAGGATTTCAACTTCAAAGAGATTGAAGTTCCTAAACCATCCAAAGGACAAGTATTAGTCAAAACACTTTATCTTTCCGTGGATCCCTATATGCGGGGCAGAATGTCTGATGCCAAGTCGTATGTAGAACCATTCCAATTGAACGAAGCGTTGGCTGGCGGAGGCGTTGGAGAAGTCGTTGAATCAGAATCTGAACATTTCCAAAAAGGGGATTTCGTAGTAGGAATGCTGCCTTGGCAGGAATATTCCCTTGCCAATGAGAAACAGGTCCGCTCCATCGATCCGAATGTCGCCCCTATCTCTACTCACCTTAGTATACTGGGAATGACTGGATTGACCGCATACTTCGGACTCCTTGACATCGGTCAACCGAAAGAAGGCGAAACCGTGGTTGTGTCCGGTGCTGCAGGTGCAGTCGGCTCTGTTGTCGGACAAATAGCCAAAATCAAAGGAGCTCGTGTTGTCGGTATAGCAGGTTCGGATGAAAAAGTAAGCTACCTGACAGATACGCTTGGATTCGACGAAGGAATCAACTACAAAACAACGGACAACATCTACTCTGCGTTAAAAGAAGCGTGTCCAAACGGCATCGATGTATATTTCGAAAACGTTGGTGGCGAAATTGGTGACGCTGCCCTTAGTTTACTAAATAAACATGCACGTGTACCAGTGTGCGGAGCGATTTCTTCTTATAATAAAACGGATCGTGATCTGGGACCTCGCGTACAAACCAGATTGATCAAATCAAGCGCACTCATGAAAGGCTTTGTCGTCAACGACTACAATGAACGCTTCAAAGAAGGAGCAACAGAGCTTGGCCAATGGCTTTCCCAAGGAAAACTCCAATACGAAGAAACCATCACAGAAGGCTTAGAAAACGTAACCGACGCCTTCCTCGGACTCTTCCAAGGCAAAAACATCGGCAAACAACTCGTCAAAATCGCAGAACCAAGTAAATAACCCTTATAAGGGACGGACCTCCATTTTTACTCAAATCCTATTAAATCAGCGTTTTGGTTGAAGGATTGAGTGAAACGAGGTCCGTCCCTCTATTCATTTTATTTCCAGAAGCGAACCAACACACTCACTTAACCCCTTTTATATCTAGGTCTTAGCTGAATATATGTATGGAACGAGGTCCGTCCCTCGCACATCCCCATGTTTACCCCTCCCCATTGAACGGGAAAAGAAGGAGATATGATGAGAAACAGTTTTACAAGGAGGAGTAATCGTGAAGAAGTATCAGTTGTATGTTAATGGTGAGTTTGTGGATAGTACGTCGAAGGATACGTTGGACGTGATCAATCCTGCGAATGAGGAGACGATTTCTTCCATTCAGATGGGAACGGAAGAGGATGTCAATCACGCTATTGAGGTTGCTCATTCTGCTTTTCTTTCATGGGAGAAGGTCCCTTCCAAGGAGCGTGCTTCCTATTTATATAAAATAGCCGATAAGCTGGAAGAACGTAAAGATCAATTTGTTCAGATGCTGACAGAAGAAAACGGGAAGACATTGGATGCCTCAGAAGGTGAGCTGGATACTGCCATCGAGTATTTCCGCTACATGGCAGGCTGGGCGTTAAGATATGAAGGCGAAATCCTTGAGAGTGAGCGCTCGAATGAAAATATTCTTGTTTACAAAAAGCCGATTGGTGTCGTAGCAGGGATCGTCCCATGGAACTTCCCGATGTTCATCCTCGCCAGGAAAGTTGCCCCTGCGATTGTGACAGGTTGTACGATCGTGATGAAACCGAGTCAATACACACCAAATACCGCATGTGAGTTCGCTAAGATCATAGACGAAATCGGGCTCCCAAAAGGAGTCTTTAACCTTGTAACCGGGAAAGGCTCCGATATCGGAAACCCGATGTCCAGTCACCCTAAAGTACGCATGGTGTCCATGACGGGAAGCTACCCGGCTGGTTCAAAAGTGATGGAAGCAGCATCGAAGTCCATTACAAAAGTAAACCTGGAGCTTGGCGGTAAAGCCCCTGCCATCGTCACCAAGCACGCAAATATTGATCTTGCCGTCGAAAAGATCAAAACTTCCAGAATCACCAACTCCGGGCAGGCATGCACGAACGCGGAACGAGTGTATGTCCACGAGGATGTAGCAGAGGAATTCATCAGCAAAATGACCGAAGCGATGAAAAACACGACAGTCGGAGATCCGACAAACCGGGATAACGACATCGGGCCTCTTGTGAATAAAGATCGCCTCGAGACCGTAACTGAAATGGTCAATACTGCCGTTGAAAACGGAGCAAAAATCCTCACCGGCGGGAAACCGCTCAATATGGATAAAGGGTTCTACTACGAGCCTACCATTCTTATAGATGTAAAACAGGATATGGAGATCATCCAGGAAGAGATCTTTGGACCGGTCCTTCCAATTATGACATACAAGGATTTTGATGAAGTCATCGAGCTTGCCAACGATACGGAATATGGTCTTTCTTCCTCGATCTTCAGTGAAAACCTCCATGAAATCATGAGGGCGGCGAATGAACTTCGATACGGAGAAACCTTCGTCAATCGTGAGAATTTTGAAGCCATCAATGGTTTCCACGCCGGCCGCGGTCAATCCGGAATCGGCGGAGCAGATGGAAAACACGGCCTTAACGAATACCTGGAAACTCATGTTGTTTATCTTGAGTACGATGAAAACTATAAAGGATAAGTACCAAAAGAAAAGCCTGCCCGCTTTAATCCCAAAAGCGGGCAGGCTTTTTCAATGGAGAGTTTTGCCCAACAAAAAAAGTCCTACTAAACAGTCAGGACTTTTCAAATCACAACAATATGATTAGGCCAGGATAAAGAAATTTGCTAATGCGAGTAATAATAGAATAATAGCAACTCCGGAACTCATCCAAAGAATATCGTTAAAATCCATTTTCAAATCGGCTAATTTATCCTTGTTTAGCAACGAACTTCACTCCCTTGAAAATTTTCAATAAATCCAATGACTTTAAAAATCGAAAGGTCCAATTTAGGGTCTGTGGACGTTGAACAATGAGAGCACTCGATTTGGTTGACATTCATCGTTGAACGGAATTCATTCTCACAGTGTGTGCACTCCAGAATATGTAAATCCTTTTTCTTACCCTTGCGATCAAATTGAATGCGCTCTCTACCTTGGTTAATATAGCTCACTTTTTCTCTCTCCCGTCGTGTGTTATTTAGTACATATTTACCCGATGGAACGAACATAAAACATCATTTATCTGATTTCTTTAAGAAAATGGGGTTCAAAAGCATATTGTGGATTTTATAGAAGAAAAAACTCCAATAAAAAAACAACCAGCGCCTGCTGGTTGCTACAATCGTTTCTCCATAAAATACTGACTATGGCCCTTAGGAAAATCTTTAAGGACCCCGAATTCCTTATACCCTAATTTTTTATAAAAATGAGGGGCTTGAAAGCTGAATGTATCTAATATAACGAGGTGGCATCCATTCTCCCTGGCGTACTCTTCTATCCGGTGAATCAGTTTGGAGCCGTACCCTCCATGCCGATAGTCATCTGCCACCCATAGAAAATCAATATGGAGATGATGCCAGAACATTTCTCCGACCACTCCGCCAACGATTTCATCCTCATCGTTCCTCATAACAAAACTGATTTGCTCCAGGGGCGTCTTTGTCTCCTCGTCTACTTGTGACATATTGTATTCGATTAATTTCTTACGTATGTAATCACTATCTTCTTGGACCCACTGCTTCTCTATATTCATTGGTTTCCCTCCCTTCCCTCCTATTTTTTCCTATTAAAGTCCTTTCGTCAATTCCCTTTTTTTACAAAATAATGTTTAGGAGACGTCTCTACCGTTTATATGAAAAGTAAGCATTCTATAAGGAGGAGTTCCATGTCTTTCAAAAAAACACTGAGCGTACTGGAAAACTTGTACTTACAGAAACCTGATAAGTTGTTGACTGTTTATTTGAATACGGACCGCAGCGACCACGATCAGCAAGGCGGTGAATGGAAGATAGCCCTTAAAAACGGATTCAACCGCCTGGAAGAATACCTGGAAAGTGCTCCCGAGGAAAAAGAAAGGCTGCAATCGATCCGTCCGAAAGTAGAAAACTATGTATATAGTTTAGAACGTGAACTTCCAAGAAGCTTTATCATCTTCGCCTCAGCCGATAGTGGCATTTGGGAGACCTTCCGGCTTCAAGTACCCGTTGAAACGAATTTTTATTGGGAGGAGAATCCTCACCTGGATCAATTGAAATCCTTGCATAAAGAATATCCTTACACGGGATTGGTGCTTCTTCAGCAAAATCAAATCAAAATCCTCACCTCCGCCTTTGGAGAGATTCAGTCCAGCGAATTTATGGAATTCGATTTGGAAACAGATGATTGGCGAAAGCATGAAGGTCCCCACCACTCAGACGCCAGCATGGGAAGCGGAGGCGGAAAGGCCAATCAGCAGGAAGAATTCGAAAATCGCCTCAAAGCGAATCAACAACGCTGGTGGAAAAGCCTCGGCAGCATCCTGGACAAAAAAGCCGCTGATGAGGAGTGGGAACGGATCTTACTCGTTGGCGATAAAGAAGAGGCTGCTGTGCTGGAAGACAGCATGAATAAAGAGGTTCATGAAACGATCGGCAAAAACCTGCTGAATGAAAATGAGCATAAGGTTGTGGAGAAGTTACTCGCTTAAACTTCAAAAGACCACTGTCTTGGGATGAGACGGTGGTCTTTTTAGTGGTTATCCGTCATTTATTGTCTAGAGAAAAAATTCGCACATGACAGCCACCACTCATCCCTAAAAAAACAATTCCCTCAAACAGGCACACGCCCCTCCCATATTCATACACTGAAATAAGGAGGTGTGTGTCCGTGCTTTCACGAATAAAATGGTTATCCTTTTCTATCGAATTGTTTTTGGCTGTTCCGATCTTTGGCAATATTGCAGGTGATGCGATTCCTTTTCTCCTGTGTTTAGTGGCCCTTTGGCATGCGAGCGTATGGTATATTTCAAGGTCAGAAGATCAGCCGATCCTTGGAAGTGCCCTCGGTATCCTTGCTTCCTTCTTAAACTTCTTCCCGGTCATCCGATTGATTGCACACGCAATCACTGCAATTGTACTTATATTTGAAATCCAGAAGGCTCCCGGGATGGAGTAAGCAGGAATTGGCACCAACAAAAAGGATGGTTCTCCAATGAGAATCATCCTTTTTCGTTTCGTAATATATTCAGGAACTTTTCATCCAGCCTACTGTACAACCCCTCCAGCATTCACATACCTTGCATTGAACTCCTGAAGAAATTGATTCGTGATGGCATCGTCATGGATGATGAGCATGTTTTCGTCATTCACATTATTGCCGTTTTCACTCCAGTTGGTCGACCCTACGATGACGGTTGGATCACTGTTGGTGTCGGCATCGATGAGCATCGTTTTGGCATGAAGCTTGCGGCTTTCATTTGCCTTGTACACGGGTGCAGGGTTAGCCCAGCGCGTATTTGGATTGTTCGTACTCGTTTGCGTAGCCGTTCTTCCTGTCATTTCAATGCTCGCTGACCACCACTGGTTCCAGAAGCTGGCATCGTATAGACCTTTCACATCAAAGCCGGTCAACGTTCCCTGGTTATCCACATAGCTTCCTTCCCACTTATTCTTCAATTCGTCCACAAGGGCCTGGTCGCTCCATGCGAAAATGGTGAAATAGGCATTTTCGTCTGCTTCTGTTTTCACTAGCTCTGTCATACGTCCCACCGCATCGTCTCCTGAAGAGAAGTACACTTCCACCGTATCTCCTCCGATGGTCAACGTATGAGGTGTGTTATCTACTTTCCTTGTGCTGAAGTTCGATACTGTATGATTTGGAGTCGTGGATCCACTCCCCCACATTTCTTCAAATTCCGTTTTATAAATGGAGGCAAGTTCAGGAGAGTGAACTTCCACGACATGCTGCTGATTGCCGCCAAGGATTCCCTGGTTCATGTTTTCCTCAGAACCATATAAACCTGTTACGGTAAAATTCCAGCTTCCTGTGAAAACCCATTTCCCATCCACAACAGCAAATTTATTATGCATTTGATTCCCTGGAGAATAGTAGCTGTCCGTTTCTTTCCATTCCCCTTCTACAAACATATAGCCTGTTGTCGCCGTGCTGCCAACCGTCACGTTTCGCTGCGGGAAATCGCTGAAGCTTGCAGGTAAATCGTAAGCTGCCCGCTTTACGGCATCTTCCACTACAAACATAGGGGAATCCGATAAAATATGAGCATCATCCGCTGATCCTACTATTCCATCCTGACCGCGGACAAGCTTCTCCAGATATAATCGCATAGTTTCATATCGTTCTGCGTAATGAGGGTCCGATCCATCCTTGGCATCAGCGAGAATCCGGACGTCCACCCCTTGTGCCGCTTTGGCCATCAATGTATCGACCACTCGAGGCAAATTGATTTCATACGTGGCGAAGTCAATGGACGTTGTCGCTTCATTCAAGCGTTCAATGAGACGATCTTCAAGATTCACGTTGTAGTTTGCTTCGTTCCCCGGCATGGCATATTGAGTCGATGCACTTTTGTTAAAGTAGACGTTGATAGCACCTGGCGCCTCGCTTACATTGGTAAGTGATTCACTTCCACTTCCCGAAGGAACAGCTGAATTAGCCGCTTTAGGTGTTCCAAATCCACCTTCATAGGAAGCCGTCGATGTGCTCCAATTGGCCGGATCCGTACCGCTGATAGAACGATCGTTTCGCTCCATCGTGGCTTTTGTGGTATTGTCACCAGCGTACCAGCTGTTCACTTCATCGATAATCGAACCCGACGCATCCTTTAAATAAAGAACTTCATCGGAATTCCCAAGACTCCCTGTATAGACTTGATCCGCTGCGACAGTTGAAATCGTGTCATCGCTTGTCCTTTCCAGTAAAAAATACCCCTGTGCCGGCACGGATCCACTTAAAGCTATACTCGGTGATCCGTCCAGGGCTTCAATGGTCCATCCCTCCAAGGAAAGTTCAGATGAAGTGATATTGGATAGTTCCATCCATTCATTGTTGTAAGAGCCCATTGTCCCCATCCAGGCCACTTCATTTATTACTGCAGACTGAGGTGCGGCTGCCACTCCCTTGTCCATACTTTCTTGAGGCTGAATCAAACCTCCAGTCAGTAAAAACAGAATACTGATAATCGATAATGAAATCTTTTTCGTCCTCATACCCTTTCCCCCTTCAGTTAAAAAAACAAATATATTTAAATGATTACAGTACAAGTATATTTTGTCGCATTTTGTAATGTAATGGGATAATGGGCACTATTTTTCTTATTATTTTGTAAATTACGTATAGTAATTGTAAACCTCTATCACAATCATCCTACTATATTTACTTAATTTTCTATCTAATCATCTAATTTCTTGAAAGATTGCTTTAATAGCCACGAGAAATCTTCATTAGGTATAAAGTCCTTTTCATCCTGACAAATAAAAAAACAGCAAAGCCCTCTCCAGACTTTGCTGCTTTCTACAACTCAATTTCCCATTCTTCCCTTAATGCCAGGTATAAAAGGAGAAGGGTATCCTCAAGCTCCTCATATGTTTTATCCTGCACGTCTAATCCCAGTTTCGGATAGAGGATAAGAGCAAGCTTTTTGGTTAATTGGTTTCGTTCTGAAAGGGGGAGCTGAACGAATCGGTTGCTGTACGTTTTGACCAGATTCCATTCCTTCGCACCGAGCTGCTTTAATTCCCACGCTTCCACCGTTAAATCCTCTTTCTTCAAGCCCCGGCGACGGATTTCCTTCTCGATGGCTTTTTCTTTTCGCTTTCCTTTGACGCGTCGCTCATGAACAACAATGGTTCCGGCAACGAGATCCCCTACCCTCTTATGCTTGGAATGAAGGAAAATCATGACCATACCAATGAAATAGGAGACGGGAAGCATGTCGATGATTCTTAATAGATTGCGAATGAAACAGGATAAGAGCGTGACGCTGTGTCCGTTTTCCTGCATCACCCGGATTCCCAGCAATCGCTTTCCTACCGTCTTTCCACCCCAGAAGAATTCTAACGCAAAGAAATACCCCCAGTTGAGAAAGAAGATGGCGATGATGGCGATCCCCCATAGTGTCGAGTTGATTTCCAACATGCTAAATATGCCATTATTCCCTGACGTTATAAAGAATAGGAGTACAAGGATCAGGATGTTTACGATTGTTAACAGCAGCTGATCTATCATCAGAGCTGCAGCCCGGCTGCCTAAGCCTGCAGGTTGAAATTGCAGGGAAACATATTCGGGGGTTTTAATATCGACTTGTTCTTCATGCAATACAATCCCCTCCTTATGGATGAATTTACCTTTAATGGTTTCTATTTTTTTCTTAACTTACTATAATAAGAGATAAGAAATTAAAAGAACAAGTAGGTGTCACAATGAACGTGAAGCAATTTGTCAAACAGCACCGAGACGACTGGAAGCAATTAGAAGATCTCCTCGGAACTCTTCGCAAGAGGAAGAACACAACGGGTCCGGCCATTGATCAATTCAACCGTCTTTATCAAAAGGCTGCCCAGAATCTTTCCTACAGCCAGACCTATTTTCCCGGCGAAGAAGTAACCGATTATTTGAACGGCCTCGTATCAAAGTCTCACAATCTATTATATAAAGACCAAATCTCAAGTGGAAAACAGATTAGACATTTTTTCTCCACGACATTTATCGGATTACTGCTTGAACAGTGGAAGTTCGTTGTCGCGGCGATGCTTTTATTTACGATCGGTGCACTCGGTGCCTTCATTTCTGTCGTGAATGATCCTCTTCACCTTTATTCCATTTTACCAGCTGAAATGTCTCAAGGGGTGGACCCTTCTAATCTCGGGAAAAGTGAAGGAAGAGTGGATTCTTCACTTATGTCGGCTGCCATTATGACCAATAACATCAAAGTCGCCTTCCTTGCCTTTGCCGGCGGTGTGACATTTGGCCTGTTGACGGTCTATATGCTTGTGTACAATGGAATCATTGTAGGTGCCCTGGCCGCTGTCTTCTGGCACCAGGGAATGAGCTATGAATTCTGGGCTTACATCGTCCCCCACGGAATGATCGAGCTTACAGCCATCTTTATTGCAGGCGGTGCAGGTCTCTTGATGGGCTATAAACTCTTTGTACCTGGACGTTTCACACGAGGCTACCAATTAAAGCAGCAAGCGAACCGATCCGTCCAGCTGCTTCTCGGGACGGTACCCCTGTTTGTGATTGCCGGGATCATCGAAGGCTTCATTACGCCTGCTGCCATACCGCTGCTCGCAAAATATATGGTTGCCTTTTTAACGGTTATCGGTTTGATTCTCTATATGACGATCGGAAAGCTACGACTAAAGGCAAGCTTACAGTAACCCCCGGTTCATCATATCAATATAGTAAGAAACAGCCGTTGCCGCCAGTTTCTCTTCACGGGCCTCCACCATCAGGAGGCCCTGCTTTTCCCACTTGGCTTTCTCCCTCTTCTTCACGATCATCTGTTTCTGAGCCATGCTCTTCATCATCGCCTGCTGAGAATCGACAGGCTCTGTCTTGATCCGCTTGGCCAACATTTCGTCTTCTATCCCAATCGTTAAAAAGAGATGCTGTTTCCGCAGGCGCTGTAAATAAAACAGGGCGCTTTCTTCATGAAGAAAGGTGTGTACGTCACTGAATAATAAGAGCAGACTCCGCTTTTTCTGAACCGTTTGAACATAGTGGAGGACGCCAGCATAATTAGATTCGGCTGCGTCCACTTCCAAATGATATATACGATGAAGAATCGTTTGCAGATGCGCCATCCCTTTTGCCGGAGGGATATATACCTTTACATCTTTACTGAAAGCAAGGACCGACACATAGTCCCCGTTTTGAAGGGCCGCTGCCGTCACGGTGAGGGCAGCCTCCAGGGATTTCTCCAACCGGTTTCCTTTTTTCAATTCCGCTCCCATCATCCTTCCGCAATCAATGAGGATCGTGATGTACTTCCCATGCTCAGGTTCATATTCATTGGTCATCACTTCCCTGAGCTTTGCGGTTTGACGCCAGTTGATCTTTCTGGGATCGTCCCCGAGTACATAATTTCTAATCTTGGAGAATTCCCCGGCACCGCTTTGCTGCTTACGGATCTTTACCCCTTCATACAGTAGGAACTGCTGAGCACTTTCCAATACTTTTTTCGTTTCAGTGAGATCAGGAATGACTTTCACCCCATCCTGGAGCTCCACTGTTTTTTGTTTTTCCCATAAACCGAGGGAGCTTCGATAGCGAAGGTACAGCTTCGACAGGTTATAGTCTCCCCGCACCTGTGTCACCACATCATAGGTAAGGGTCCCTGCTGATTCCTGTTCAAGCTTCCCTTCTAAGGGAAAGGATGTTTGAAAGCTTTGCGGTGTACCATCCAGGATCCGAAACTCCATGCCACGGGAAGATCTGTTTATGATGTCCAGATCGACGATATAATCAAGACCCCTTTCCATTTGATCCGGGATATGGCGCTTGATGTCCACATCCTTTTGGGATGGCGACAGGGTCAGGTCCATGAGACTCACGACGATAAATAAGCCGTTCAATACAAAAATGAGCGTCCATGACAGTCCAATAAATGTTCCTGCAATAAGGATGACGGAAAATAGGAGATATGAGATCAACAACCTCCCCGTCGGCAATATCCCCTTATCTTGGAACAGGAATCGACCCAACAAGCTCTTGGATGACTTGGTCAATGGTCACTCCCTCCAATTCTACGTGCGGGGATAGCTGTATACGATGTCTTAGGGCAGGTCTTGCCACGCTCTTGATATCATCCGGTGTGACATAGTCACGTCCTGACAGATAGGCCCACGCGCGTCCCGCTTTTCCAATCGAAATCGCCGCCCTTGTACTTGCCCCGAAGCGGATCGATTCCGTTTCACGGGTTTTTCTCACAATCTGCATAATATAATCCAACACCGCGTCACTAAGTGTGACCTCCCCGATTTCCCTTCTGATAGAGAGGAAGGTTTCCATGTCGAGAACCGCCCCCACTTCACTTGCATCAAAATGATTCTCAATCACTTGTTTTAAAACGTTTTTCTCTTCCTCAAAGGAAGGAAAGTCGATGTCGAGCTTAAAGAGAAATCGATCCTGCTGTGCTTCAGGCAGTGGGTAGGTCCCTTCAAATTCAATCGGATTCTGGGTGGCCACCACAAAAAACACCTCTTCAAGTGGATACGTTGACCCTTGAATCGTTACCTGCTTTTCTTCCATGGCTTCAAGCAAGGCCGCCTGGGTTTTGGCCGGTGTCCGATTGATTTCATCAGCCAATAGTACATTGGTGAAAATCGGCCCTTTGATCGTTTGGAAGCTGCTATCCTTCATATTGTAAATCGTACTACCCGTGATATCACTCGGTAACAGATCCGGTGTGAATTGAATCCGGTTAAAGCTTCCCCCGAGCAATCGTGAAAGGGTCTTGACCATCTGTGTCTTCCCTGTCCCCGGGACTCCCTCGATCAGTACATGCCCTCCTGCCAGGATGGAAGACAACAAGAGTTTAAGATTCGTGCTCTGACCTACAATGCGCTCTTCATATTTCTCCATTAAGGATGTGATTTCTGGTTTCAACGATCCTCCACCTCTTTCCTGAATAGTTCTATTTTTTTCGACCATAGTACGTATTCCTGTTTACTGATGCGCTCTTTCTCTAATACAGCCCTTATCCCTGTTAAAAACGAATCGATTTCTTTTTTAGAAACGGTGGTTAATCTCCGTTCTAACGGTTCGTCCAATTCCGACCATTCCTTACTCGTCGGAATCCCCCAACGTTCCTGGAACAGGACTCTGACATACTCGGCTTGAATCAGTAAAGATTCTTTGTATTGGCGCCCTTTTAAGTACCAAGCTGAAAGCGCCTTGATTCGCTCATCACTGAATCGGACCGTCTCTTCCCTTGGTATGAGAATACCTCCGAATCGTTTCCCCCGCATCCAGAGCCAAAGGACGGTGAGGATCAGCAATTGAAGGATTAAAAGTAACAGCCACTGGGGATAAAGGGTAGTAAGGCTTGCCTCACTTTCTCCCCCATGAAGGTATTCATCGACGAGAATCGTTTTCCGGTCGGCTCCACCGCTTTCTAATAGAGTGAGAACCAGCGGGAGATGATCACTATCAAGAATATTCCCGTTCATCACCCATCCCGGTGAAGTAGAAACAATCAATTGACCCTTCCCCATAGGAGAGCTGTAAGCAATCGTTCCATCCAGATCATCTAATAAAATGGTATCATCATCCCTCGTTTCCAGTCTTACGTCCGATAAAATATCCGTTTGATATGTATTCCCTTTTCCATCACGTATAAGAGGATTATCGAGCCCTTCCCCTAATAGGACCGTCTTCGTGTCAAACATTCCTTTTGGATTATCTTTTAATAAAAGAATGGTATTGCCTGCCCTCATGAAATTCTCGTAAGCTTCCATTTCTTCTCGTTCAGGGATTGAAAAAGGTTCTACCATAATCAGTAATTGATCAGATTTAGCTGCAGGCAGCCTGTCAGGTGAAAAAGACCACCGTTGTATAGACGCACCTTCGTTTTCCAAATAAGTATAAAGGGCTTTTATTCCAGAAGGAGAGGGAGACTCGGAAACATAGGCTGGATACTCCTTAGGCTTTTCAGGAGAAAGAAATACACCGATGATGATAAATAAACTTAGTAGTGTAGTGAGCCAGACCCACGCCTTTATATTTGTTTTCAATGCTCGTTCCTACCTCCTTTCTCTTATGCGTAAGGCTTTGAATCCGTTTCATTTCCCAACCAGCTAAGAGCTTCCTGCTTATAGGGAAGATACTCTTCTCCCTCCACTTCCCGCTCACCATAGGCCACCTCATCAAACAGAAGGGCCAGCCTATAGAATCGCTCTGCCCAATCCCGATTCACTTTACGCAGTTCATCATAATACTCCCAATTTGTTTTCCAGACCTTTGCTTCGAGATAGTCTCTTTCGTGGAAGTATAAAAGGAGGGCCAGGAACATATGACGGGTAGCTTTCGAATAATCTTCGAGCCCCTCTTGTTTATAAGCTTCTTCTAAATGTTTATCATAGGACCACTCCATCTCATTCATGGATTGAAGTGGTTTATTCGAACGGAATTTCCGTTTTCGGACTCCGTTCCGAATGGCGAAGAATGCAACAACGAGGAGAATGGCCACTACAATGACAATCAACGTGATGAGGATGCCCGATGCCGCCCCGCCTGTCGGTTCAAGGGAAGGGAACAGTTTTCCCAGCTGTTCTGAAAGCCATTCCTTTGCCTTCCCCCACCAACTGGCCAGCAGTCCCTGGGACTCCTCACGATAGGCCTTGTATTCCTCCCCATCCAAGATTTCTTCAATGTGATCTCTTGCTCTGTTTTCATTCAACATTTTCTTCACCTAGCTTTCAGATCAAAAGCCCGGAAGCATGAGACTTCCGGAGCCTGACTGGATACTTCAATTGTTCAAGGAAACTATTGGATTGCGTTATAATCATCGATCATTTCATTTAAATCATCTGCGTCATGTCTCGTTTTAAGATCAAGGAACATAACCCCGAAACCAACGGCGAACAGCATCGACGTGAATAAAGACACAACGTTAATAATCATGCCGTACAGGACACTATTCCCTAATACCAACCCGAACGTCAATTCGAAGGCTGAGCTTACGATTCCAACGATCAAGCCAAATACAATGAATAATAAAAGAAGGATCCATCCACGCTTCTTCGTCAGCCTCCAGCTCCTGCCGAGACCAGGTGCGTCATTTTCTATGGCTGCCGCTCCAAAATAGAAGCTCCAACGTGTTAAGAAGTAAGCTACAGCAACCGCGAATGCAAGCAACAGGACAACTCCGGCGACCACAATCCCGACGCCCGGCTCAAGAAGTACAGCACCGAATACTCCGGCAAAACCAATTGTAAAAATCGGAACAAATACGATACCGAATACAATCACTCCAAATAGGAGACTACTTCCGATAATCGGCCAAAAACGGGAGAATGCTTCCTTTATCACAAGCTTCACCGTAAATTCTTCATTCTTTCTCATATGATTAAGGGCAAATAAAATCGCCGCTTGTGCGATGGGAGCGAGGATTATACTGATAAGTCCAATAAGACCTGTACCAAGCTCAGCCGCCAGATTTACTTCTGGACCCCCTTCGTCCGTAAATTCACCTGAAAAGCTGTTGACAATCCCATCGAACCAGGTTTCCCCTGTACCGACAGTCCTAAAGAAGCTAACCCCTGCTGCCAGTTCAATGAGTGCCTGCAGTAAATAAACTGGCCCTAATAAAATAAGGAAAATAAGAAAAAAGTCTTTAAAGCGGTTCTTGCTTAATCGAAATGTGTGGTCCAGTATTTCACCGAACCCTTTAGGCTTACTAAATTTTGTGTTCACGTCGTATCCCCCTACCGGTTATTTTTCAATATTTGACAATATATCGCTTATTCTACCATTATTCCTCCTCCCGATGATGATAGATTTGTATTTTTTTCTTTCTTGTTACCAAAATGCACCAATCCTTATTAGATGTATATTTCATGCTTGGATTCTCATGCTTGCCATTTTGGGGAAGGAGATCCGTTTGCTTTCTTCTTTCTATACGAAAAAGTGACCCAAAAAGTTTTCTTTTTGGGTCACTTTCTCATTTTTATGGCTCTTTTCGTAAACTTTGTTGCTTTTAAAAAAGCGAGTAGTGGTTGATTTCCGCTCCAGGTGCTCGCTTTCCGCGGGGCGTGAGTTGAGCCTCCTCGGGCTTTGCCCTGCGGGGTCTCAACTTTCCCGCTATTCCCGCAGGAGTCGAGCACCTTCCGCTCCAATCAACTTTCTAAGTGTGAGTTTCTTACTATAGACTAATATAAATATCATACACGTTTAGAATACAACATTTTTCAAAGTGTACAGTCGATTTTAGCTTGTATATAGAAATACTGTTTCTTTCAATTGTTTATTGGCATAAATAAGATCCTGCACAAAAAGGTTGACAGAGTCCTGGCAGATTCTATGTTTGAAAACAACATTCTTTGCGAAAAGAGCCTTTTTTATTTAGCTAAGTCATGTTTAAAAGCATAGATCACAGCCTGGGTCCGGTCCTGGACTCCGAGCTTGGAGAGGATATTGCTCACGTGGGTTTTCACTGTTTTCAGGGCGATGAATAATTCATCGGCAATTTCCTGGTTCGTTTTCCCTTGTGTCATCAGGAGAAGGATTTCCAGTTCGCGGTTGGTGAGCTCTTCATGGGGATGAGAAACGGTCTTCTGTCTCATGCGTGTCATCATTTTCCCTGTGACTTCCGGTTCGAGAATCGATTGGCCGTTATACGTCTTACGTACCGCTTCGGCAATCTCACTCGCTTTCGACGTTTTCAGCATATAACTGACCGCGCCGGCTTCCAGGGCTGGATACACCTTATCATCATCCAGGAAGCTGGTGACGATGATGATCTTTGCTTCCGGCCACTCTTGAATGATCTCCTTTGTTGCCTGAATACCATCCATTTCTTTCATCACAAGATCCATGAGAATGATATCAGGCCGGAGCTCCAGGGCAAGCTGGACGCCTTCTTTCCCATCCGACGCTTCCCCGACGACATCAATATCCGCCTGAGCCGATAGATAAGAAGAAACCCCGATCCTTACCATTTCATGATCATCTACAAATACCACTTTAATCATTTTTTTCACCTTCATTCTCCACAACGGGAACCTTCACTTCCAAGCGTGTTCCCTTATTCGGTACACTGATGATTTTAAACGTACCACCGATTTCAATGGCCCGCTCCCTCATATTCTGAAGCCCATAGGAGCTTGTCACCTTCGATTCGTTCACATCAAAGCCCTGACCATCATCCACTACCCGTAAAATAATGATCGATTCCCTTTTGATCAATCGAATATCCAAGGAATTCGCCTTCGCATGTCGCAGGGTGTTTGAAACCGACTCCTGCAGTATTCTGAAGAGATGATCTTCGATTCCTTTATCAAGGCTCATGTCTTCTATTTTCCACTCGATATCAAGGGGGACCTTCTGAGCTAATTCGACCAACAGCTCCTTCATTCCTTCTTGAAGATTCTTTCCTTTTAACGCAACGGGGCGAAGATGAAGGAGGAGGGCCCTCATTTCAAGCTGAGACTGATGAATCATCTGCTCCACCATGCCCAGCTGCTTTCCTTCATGAGGCGTTCGACCAGGTGATGGTGTTTCCGTAATGGCTGACATCAGCATCGATGCTGCAAATAGCTGCTGACTGACGGAGTCATGTAATTCTCTCGCCAAACGGTTCCGCTCCTGCGAAACGATTTCCTGGATTCTCTTTTCCTGCTCTTCCGCCTTTTCATTGGCAAGCTTCTGGGAATATCGCGCTTGATCCGTTAAATGTTTTCCTAACGCATCGACCTTTTTCCAAACCTGCTGCACTTCCGAGGTTGCCGTTTCAGGGAGTGTGATCGATCGGCCCTGTTGCACATTCATAAGGGCATCTTCTATCTCCCTCAGCTGCCGTTTATCCTTCAACCCTGTCCGGATGCCAAACACAATCCCGATAAGGATACTTACAACGAGGATAAACCCTGCTCCCGGTATATCCATAATCTCTACTTCCCATAATAGGGACCAATCCTCCAAGGGATACAAATAAAAATAGGACAGGGATAAAAAGACCACCATCCCAAGGGAAAAGAGAATGCCTGCAACAATCTGCTTACTGACTGTGCTCATATTCTCTTCACCTCTAAATCCCCAATCCACATAGAGGTGACAATCTTCACCCGCTGGACAGACGTATCATATCCAGGTGTTTGATAATAAAGGGACTGATTGATCGCTTTCGGCTCCACTTCTTCAAAAATTTCAATCGAACCGGCAAGTACCGAGTGATGGACACTCACTTCCACATCGTACGGAATCAAGATTTCAATATTGCCTAAAATGTTTCGAATCGAAACGACGGACGCCCCTTTAGGAAGCACCGTATTTCCAATATCGATGACCGAGTCTCCGATCACACCCTGAATGTTGATATCATTCCATTCATATACGTCTTCGGGAGTCCGTTTCGGCCCGAACCATTCGTTTTGAAGAGCGGACCTTTTCATTACGAGTGGCTCATTGGTTTGGGTGAACGTTTCTTTAATCGTCGGAGTGATGTATTTAGGATGTTTCTTGGAATCAGCAAAACGGACGATGATAAATAGAAGAATGGCAAACAATAAAAATTTAAACGCTACGGTATTAAAGATATTGATGGCTAAGCTGATGATCCCGAACCACAGCAGGAGCTTTCCAAGAGTACTCGGAAGCTTCTTTCTTCCAATATAGATACAGAAGGCCGCAATCGAGAGAAAGACGAGAACCCCCCCATCGTAGAATGATACTTCCAACAGTATTAAAAGGGTTCCGATTAAAATGATCCAGCTGATCCCGTCTGAACGTAAACGATTGAACAAGGGGGTTCCTCCTTTCTGGTTATGTATTTTTTGGAATGAAGATTTTTCGACAAGAGGTTCATATATCCTCATTCCGGGTCATAAACCCCAAATCCGGATTGTAAATCCCCTCACCCTGACATATATATGATGATAAAATGGGGTGAACCCGGTTGGGCTCCCCCTTTTTTATCGTTACTATTCGTTTTCATAGATTAGAATACCATGTTTTATGAAGGAATGGCTTCCGTTTCCTCTTTTTTCACTTCTTTTTCTAATTTGGCGATCTTTGCGTCGATCGTATTTCGATAATAAGAGGAGTTCACACCATGCTCTAAATGATCTAAGTATGTTTCAATTTCATCGAATTTAGAGAACGCCTGGCTGTTATAACCGGAAGAAGATTCAAGCACAGAATTCACCTTGTTATGGGCACGGGCGATATTCTCCCTTCCCATCAGCTCCATCCGCTTGATGTACATATCCTTCAGCTTGTGCTTCATCTCTTCATATTTTCTTTCAAGCTCTTCAAGCTCTTTCGTTGCTTTCAGCTTGGATTCCTGGATGCGCACAGCGCGCTCTTCGTAGTATTTTTGTTCCTGCAGGGCAAATTCATACAGGCCTTCTTCATTTGCCTTCGATGCAACCTCAGCCTGGTATTTTCGTTTGTCAGCTAATGCAGAAGCCTGCTGATACTCTTTTTGGAACTCTTCTTTTAATAGATATTGTCTTTCTACCAGCTTACTTACTTTTTCTACTTCCTGCTCACACTGTCTTAAATAATGATTCAACACGGCTATTGGATTTTTCTTTTCCTTTTTATCTAATGCTTCGTGCAGGTCGGACATGACTGTATTTTTAATTCGTTGAAATATGTTTGTCATAGTGTAATCTCTCCTTTAGTTTTTTAATTGAGACCATTCTCTTTCAAAATTAGTGAATGGATCCGATGATTTTTCTTCTATAATGACTTCTTCTTTTTTCCAGTTCTTGTAGATCACATACAGAACGTATAGAGCAACCAATCCGATGATCGCCGGGAAGTTGGATATCGATGCACTGAATGCCGCAAGACCGATCAGTGCCCATAAGATCTTCTTCATTGTGGAATCTGTTTTCACAAACCCTTTAAAGCTGTAATACATGATCACTAAAGAGATGGCGAGCCCGACAATCGGTCCTAAATTGGCAAGCAGGACAATGGCTGCAATCCCTCCGGCTAAAAGCAATCCGAATTTCTTCATTTGTTGTTGCCTCCTTTCTTCTTCATGTCTCTATCCTATCTATTTTCCGGGTTTCCCATAACGAGCCAGAGCTTTATTTTCGTATCAGACTTGAGGCTTAGGGGTGGTAGGACCTGTCGTTATTTGGTGTTTTTGGGGAGGAGTTGCGAAATTTGTCCTTTTTTGTAGAACGGTCGATATAGTGAAAATACGGTTGATAAAATGAAAGAACGGTTGATAAATTTTTTAAAAGGTCGATAAATCTGAATAACCGTTGATAAACCCATAACAGTCGTTCCACTACAAAAATAAGGTCCGTCCCCAAAATGGAACGGACCCTACAAAACATTATTCTGTTAACTCAAGAAATTCTTCCACATCCGCCATGCATAGCTTGATACCTTTTTCCCAGAAGGCTTCTTTGGTGATGTCTTCACCGAGGTGCTTCATCGCAAGCTCCTCGACATTCATGACCGCTGTGTCACGCAGTAATGCCATGTATTTATCCTCATAGCTTTCATCCGACTCCAGGGCTTTGGCGTAAATACTAAGTGAGAACAAGTATCCAAAGGTGTACGGGAAGTTATAGAACGGCACTCCTGTAATATAGAAATGAAGCTTTGATGCCCAGAAGCGCGGGTGAACCTCTCCAATGGAGTCTGAGAATGCTTCCTTCTGGGCGTCCACCATCAGTTCGTTGAGTTTATCAGCAGATACAATCCCCTTCTTACGTTCTTCATAGAAGCGTGTCTCGAATAAGAAACGGGCATGGATGTTCATGAAGAACGCGACACTTCTCTGCAGTTTATCTTCCACTAAGGCAATCTTTTCTGCCTTCGTTTCCGCTTCTTTTACGGCAGCATCGGCGACGATCATTTCGGCAAAAGTCGATGCGGTCTCGGCAACGTTCATGGCATAGTTCCGATTCAATGTATGCATCGGTTTTAACGCATAGGAATGAAACGCATGCCCTAACTCGTGTGCAAGGGTGGAGACATTCGACATAGAGCCGGAATACGTCATAAAGATACGGGATTGATCACTTAACGGGAAGGATGTGCAGAATCCACCCGGACGTTTTCCTGACCGGTCCTCTGCTTCGATCCATTGGTTCTCGAAAGCTTTTTCAGCAAACTGGGCCATCTCTTCCCCAAATCGGGAGAACTGTTTCAGAATGAATTTTGCCCCATCGTCATATGACATGGTACTCGTCGACTCTGCCACGGGTGCGTCAAGGTCATACCAATCGAGTCGGTCTTTCCCGATTAGTTTCGCTTTTCTTTCCAGGTACTGAACGAATGGCTGCTTGTGCTTTGAAATAGCTCCCCACATGGCATCCAGCGTTTCTTGCTTCATACGATTATATTCGAGGGGTTCCTTCATCAATTCGTCCCAGCCACGCTTCTTATAGACATTTAAGCGAAATCCGCCCAGGTGATTAAGGGTCCTTGCAAAGAGTTCCTCATTTTGTTCCCAGGCATTCTCTAATTTTTCAAAAACCTCTTTGCGCGTATTGGCGTCTGGACTGGAGAGCAGGTTATTTGCCTGACCAACCGATAGTTTTTTTCCATCATGTTCAATCTCCATGGCCCCCACGATCGTGTCATACATCTGTCCCCAGCCGTGATAGCCATCGACGGCTAACGCCTGGATCAGTGACTCTTCAGTGCTGGATAGCTTATCTTTCGCTTTTTGTCTCCACTCATTGAGGACGAAGGTGATTTCACTCAGTTGATCATGTTGAAGCAGCTCATTCCAGACCTCTTCTCTACAATCTGAAAGCTGCTGCTGAAACTTTGTAAAAGTAGAAGAAAAGTCCGCACTCAAGCTTGTGACTTCCGCGCGGAGAGAATCTGCTTTTCGGTCATGCATATTTTGAGCTTCGAGACAGCTCACAAAGGCACCTGCCTGACGCAAATACAGCATCACTTCTTTGGCTTCTTCAATCAGGTTCCACACCAGGTCAGCATCACTAGCCGATTGAGGCGGATGAAAAGCGAGTGCATTTTCTGCGAAGTCGTTTTTCTTTTTTTCTAACGTATCGAGGTGCTTTCTGAATTCCGGTGATTCACTTCCTCCTTGGAAAAAAACATCTAAATCCCAAACATCCGAATATGTATGATTTGTACGGTCCATAATGTCCCCCTAATAGATTTTCTCATTGTCCCTATCCTATTTCTAATTCTCGATAAATCCCTTAAATCCTTCCTGAACTTTCACTAATCCTTTTTGCCTAACTCTCTTCATTTGGTTTTTATTCTGATAAGAGTGGAATAGTATATAACACCACTACTTACAGGGGGTACACTCTATGAAACTGATCTTGAATATGTTAGCCTTCGCTTTAGTGATTGTGATGAATACGCTGGCTGTTACTTTGCCTTTGAATAATCAATCCACGGGGGAAATCAGTGACAGGCTCGATATCATGATTACTCCGGCGGGTTATGTCTTTTCCATCTGGAGCCTGATTTATCTGCTGCTCGCGATTTGGATCATCCGCCAGTTCCCTAAAGACAGAAGAGACCTTCCCCTTTATCAGGAAACAAGCGGACTATTCATCCTGAGCTGCTTATTGAATTCAGCATGGATATTCGTTTGGCACTACAATTACTTTCTCGTTTCGGTATTTATCATGATTGGACTTCTTTTAACTCTTATTGCCCTTTATAGACGGGTGAAGAGTACAGGTCCGTCCCTCCTGGATACAGCCCCTTTTTCGATATACTTAGGTTGGATTTCGGTTGCCACGATTGTGAATATCACGTATTACTTAACGGATATTGGCTGGGGCGGGTTTGGCATTTCTGAATTGGTTTGGGCTTATCTCGGACTGATTATCGCAACGACCCTTGCTTTCTGGTTCCGCATCGGGCAGCATGACATGCTCTATCCACTTGTGTTTGTTTGGGCTTTTGTTGGTATCGGAATAAAGAACATGGCAGAACACTCAACCTATGCCTATACTGCCTTCGCCCTCGCCGTTATCATCCTCATCTTTGACCTGGTCTACAAGCGCACACGCCAATCATAATGTACACGAAGGTCCGTCCCTCGGGCCTTCTTTTTTTGTATAGGAATCCTTCCGATGACTTACATTAAGGGATAGGGGGTGTGTTGTATGAACCAGCAGAAGAGAAACGTCACTCGTTCCGGAACGGATATTGATGAAGTCAAACGACTCAATCAGCATTCAGGGCTGACGTATAATCAAGTGAAACAGTTACTGGGAGAACAATATAGCGGAAAGAAGTAACCTCAAAAAAGAAAGCGTCGACTTAGTCGGCGCTTTCTTGATTCGTTTCATTTTGAGCTTTTATGATTTCTTTTTCACGTTGAACCGTAAGCTTCTCCTGAATCTTATTCTTTTCCTTACAGGGCTGAGTGAGACTGACAATGACATCTCCCTGCTCAATTTTAGGTGAAGCACCTTCCGTAAAGAACTCGATTCTGCCTGCAGGTTTAAGGGCAAACATCAATAATGTGTTTTCATCCCGCTCCTGCAGATAAGATTCAAAGGTGTACTTTTCAGTAATATTCGTTTTTCTGAATACGTCTCCCCGTTCGACACGTTTATTCAGCTCTTCCCACGTCACGTGGTTTTGGAAGAGGATCCTTCCGCCAATCGTATGAACCATATCTTCCAGATCATCGTCCCGCTGGCTGCGCAAACTCAGTTGGAATAGGTTATTACGGCCGATCTCCGGAACAAATGTCGTACAGACAAGAGCGTTGTAAGAATCAAGCTCCGTAGCCGCAATCATGTATTCATACGGCGTCATATCCAGATAGTATTCCGTTTGTTCGGATAAGATTTCACCACGGTAGAATGGAATCCCTGCTTTTCTGACTGAAAACAATCGCTGCCATGATGAATCCGAAATTAAGACCGGAATCTTCAGGTCTTGAAGGGTTTTGGCAAATTCAGTACTGAATTTACTTCCTCCCACAATCATAACTCCCGGTCTTTCATCAATGGCAAGGTCCAATTTTTTCGCCAGCCATTTAATGGAGAAGCCATGTGCACATACTGTAGAGAAAACGAGTGCAAAAGTCAGGGACGTCAGTATAGCTGCATCCTCAAAGCCTTTCTCTAATAGTACTGAAGCAAAATAACTTGAGACGGTCAGCGCGACAATTCCCCTTGGGGCAATCCACCCGACAAGCAATTTCTCCTTATTAGAGAGGTCCGTCCCTATCGTAGACAACCAAATCGATAATGGTCGGACAATGAATAACATAAGAAGCACAAACGCGACGATGTTCCAGTTAAAGATTCGTAATAGCGTATCTACGGTTAACGAAGCCGTCAGCATCACGAAAATGGTTGAAATGAGCAGTACCGAAATGTTTTCTTTGAAGTGACGCATATCGTCAATGGATGAAATATGCATATTCGCAAGCGTCATCCCCATTGCCGTGACGGCTAACAGTCCTGTTTCATGTGTGATCTGATCTGAAACTGTGAAGCAGGCAAGAACCAGCGCAAAAACAACAGGTGATTTCAAGAACTCCGGTACATGTCCATTTTCAAAAATGAAGCCTGTGAATTTCCCCAGTGCCCATCCAAATACCACGGCAAATAAGGAAGCTGCAAAGAAGAGTAATAAAGCTAATCCCGTGACTTCATCGCTTATAAAGAAATTAATGATTTCAAAAGCAAAAACGGCAAGCAGGGCACCGAATGGATCAACGACTATCCCTTCCCATTTCAGGATCGCTGCAGGTCTTGGTTTCAACTTCGCCTGTCTGAGCAGCGGTAGAATGACGGTTGGGCCGGTTACGATAAATAATCCACCTATCACAAAGGAAACAGCCCAGGATAACCCGGCCACATAATGAGCCCCGAGAGAACCTAATATCCAGGCGAGAATGGCTCCGATGGTGACTATTCTAAATAATGGCTTGCCTAATCCCTTTACCTCTCGAAAATTAAGATTTAAGCTTCCTTCAAAAAGGATGATGGCAACGGCCATTGATATAATGGGTTTGAAGACCTCCCCAAAATCGTCCTTTGGATTAATGAGTCCAAATATTGGCCCCACCAGCAATCCAACAATTGACATGACGACGATGGCAGGAAGCCTGAATCTCCAGGCAATCCATTGGGAAGCGATCCCGAGCACTCCGACTAACATGATGTTAAATAAAATAGAATCGATCATAGCTTTCTCCTTTGAAGGTTATGAAATCAGCCATCATAACAGTAGATAGTATGTACGTGTTATCAGAATAAAAGATTGGACCCTCTTTGTGCAAAACAAAAGGGTTTAAAAGGGCACATTGTGTTTTTGTTTAGTTTACAGTTTAATTGCTGATTTTAACCAAAGAGTCGTTTCCAATTCTCTGCAGATCGTAAAATAATGAAGCATGGTGATCAGAACGGCTCCCGCGTTCATGCCAAGAATGACTCCTTCCATTCCAAAACGGGATCCGAGCAAGTATATCAGTGTAAAAGAAAATACACTCGACCATATGGTATGAAGGAGAGCATCCTTCACCAATCCCAGTCCGATCAAAAAGGCTTGGAGTGGAAACACCAGGAAATGAAAAAGAAAATACGGCCAGAGCAGCTTCAAATAATAAGCCGATGCCACAGAATGAAAGAACGTTTCTGTAATATAGTCCCCAAGCAAATAGTATACGAATACAACAGGAATTCCATATCCTAATGTAATCCACATGACCTGCTTAAGATGGGTCAGGATTCCATTAAAGTCCTTTGATGACACTTTTTCCGATACAGTCGGAATTAACACGATCAACATCGAAAAGGCAATAAATGATGGGAAAAAGCCGATGGTAAGGGCAATTCCAGCCAGCATCCCGAAATGCTCATTCGCTTCCAGCGCTCCCATACCTGAAAGAACTAACGCCCATTTGATCAAAAATGGCTGAACGGCATGGGTGAGAGCGTGGAATATCCGCAGCACGGTCGTTGGAACCGATACAGATAATACTGACTTTCTCATTTCAATTGTTGATAATGTAGAATGGCTATTCTTTCTATTACCCCTAATCTCGAGTACGTAAGCATGAATTAAATATACAAAGACGACCACTTCACTGGCAATCAGCGTCCCAAGTGCTATAAAGATGGACGTATTGATACCAAAAGACAGAAAATTATAGATCGAAACCAGTAAAAATAGCTGAATTCCTTTACGCAGAAAATTTGCGACGGCAATTTTGCCCATCTGCTGGATCCCCATAAAATAGCCCCTGGTGATCGAAGTAAACGCCACAATGGGAATGACAATCAAAATGAGCCAGCGAATCCCTGGGTGGTAACCTTCAAATAAAGGAGTCCATGCATATATAAGGACCATGAGAACTAAGAGAATGCACGTCGTGATGACCGCAAATCGAAAAGCATAATGAAGCATGCCCCGATGATACTTTTCTTCCCGTTCGGCAAAGAACTTGGAAAGACTGATCGGCAGCTCCATACTTGATAAAATGACAATCAGAAACACAGTCGGCAGAATCGACATATACGTGCCAAGACCAGCCTCTCCAAGCTCCCGAGCCAAAATCATATTGATTACAAACTCCAAACACTCACCTAAAAAAGCCGTCACCACCAGCACCAATGTACCTCTTAAAAACAAACTCATATGTTTGTACCCTGCCTTTGTTTTAGATGGTCTATTCTATGATGGTTGTCCGGGGAATATGTGAAGGGTGTGTCTATCTTCAACGCATAAAAGCAGCCCTCTACAGGACTGCTTTTCAACTAACTAATCATAAATGTCGTTATTGAATGCAAAGGAAGAGTCGTGGTGAAACTTCCATCGCCACAGCATAACGAAATCTCTTCATCATGGTCATTTTGATTCATGGCAACCACCACAATCTCCCCATCCTTATTTTCAAAGGCGGTAGCTATAATGGTTGTATTTGAAACATCGCTCCAAATACGTCTTGCTCCAGGCTTGATATACTTACTAAAATGGCCAATATAATAATAAGAGCTATTATAGTGAACCTCGTCCTTCCCTGTATCTACGATCACCGGGGCATCGCAATAATTCCCTACGTGATTAGGTCCGCCTTCTTCATTCAATACCAGGTTCCAATCGATCCAGGCTTCAAGATAATTGTTCAAGTCACCGATGATATTCCTGCCGTAACGCTCACCTGTATCCCATGAACCTACTTGGACTCCGCCTTCCATGCACCCTTCTGTAAAAATCAGATGCTTATCAGGATAAGCATGATGTACTTTAGAGAGATTTTCAAACTCCTCCGACACGTACCAGTGCAAACCTGTTCCCCATACGTACTTAGCTGCTTCAGGATCAGATAAAACGGCATGGGCACGCTCATAAATCACATCACGATTATGGTCCCATATGATGACTTTCACATCATCATGCCCATTTTTCTCCAGGGACGGACCTAGATGATTTTTAATGAAGTCTCGTTCTTCCGCTCCTGAATACAGACAGGAATCCCACACTTGCTTTGCTTCCGGTTCATTCTGAATCGTGATGCCCCAGATTCGGATCCCCTCTTCTTCCATCGCTTCTATGTACTTTGAGTAATAATCAGCCCAGACAGATTCATACTCTGATAAAAGTTTCCCGCCATTGTTCATTTCTCCGTTCGTCTTCATCCATGAAGGCGGACTCCAGGGTGAAGCTACGATGGAAAGCTCTTCATCCGCCACATTCATGGCTTCTTGAATAAGAGGAATCACGAGCTTTTTCTCGCGTTCGATGGAAAAGCTTTCTAACGACGCATCGCCGTCCTCCACATACGTGTAGTTCCCTAACGAAAAATCACAGCTATTGATATGGGTTCTGCCTAACCGATAGCCCAAACCTTCAATCGGATCAAAATACCGGTGAATGATTTCTTCCCGCTTTTCCGGGCTGATGAGGGACATGCTGTGAGCTGCCGCTTCGGTAAACGCGCCTCCAAATCCAATCAGTTCTTGATATTTCCGCTCCGGATCAAGCTGGATATGAGTAGCAGTTGGAGCAAGATCAGAAGAAAAGGAAACCGGTTCTTTTACAGAGAACCGATCTCCTGTTTCTTTGGCTGTCAAAATCACCTTTACTTGCTTTGCCTTCATTGTGCAACTTCCTCCGCATTTGTGTGAAGGCCATGCTTCCCTTTATGCTCCCGGATGATTTCAGCATAACGGAAGGCGCTGTCTTTCCAAATCCGCTCCTGTGTATCGAAATCCACATAAAGAATGCCGAATCGCTTATCATATCCGAAGCTCCACTCGAAGTTATCCATCAGAGACCATAAATAATACCCCTGGATGTTCATGCCTTCCTCATTAAGGTCAGAAACTGCCTGAAGGTGAAGGTTCAAATAATTCACACGTTCCTGATCATGTACTCTCCCATTTTCCAATACATCGTCATAGGCCGCTCCATTTTCCGTGATATAGATTGGCAGATCCGTATATTCTTGTCTCAGGCGGCGGATGAGGTCTTTGAATTCATTCGGCGCAATATCCCAACCCATCCCTGTTTTCTCATAATCGGAGTAGGCTCCTTTGTGCATGAAGTCATTGGCTGCACTGAACTCCACGATCCCACGGCTGTAGTAGTTGATCCCGAAGAAATCACATTCCGTTGAAATCAGTCCCATATCCCCTTCTTTGATAAAGTCATAGGAATGGACATATTTCGAGAATAAGTTCATCATGTCTTTCGGATATTCGCCTTTAAATACAGGGTCAAGGAACCAGCGATTTGAATAACCGTCCGCATTATTGGCAGCTAACGCATCGTTCACTGAATCCGTATTTGGATAAACCGGTGATAGATTCAACGTGATGCCGATGTCGGTTTGGGATTGGAATTCTTTCTTCAGCATTTCTACCGCTTTCCCGTGAGATAACAGCATGTGATGAACAGCTTTGACCGCTTCATCCATATTGGTATGACCCGGAGCATGCACCCCTTGATGGTAGCCAAGGAAGCCCGCACACCATGGCTCATTATGAGTGATCCAAGAATCGACTACCGAATCTAGCTCCGTGAAACATGCTCTGGCATATTCCAGGAACCATTGTACGGATTCACGATTGACCCATCCACCTTCTTCATGTGCCCACATTGGCAGATCCCAATGATATAGCGTAACCGCCGGCTTGATGCCTTCTTCTTGAAGTCTTCTCGCAAGCTTCTTATAAAAGTCCATGCCCTCTTGATTATATTTACCTTTCTCAGGGTAAATTCTCGGCCAGGCAATGGAGAAGCGATACGTATCCACTCCAAGGCGTTTGATATGTTGAATATCTTCCTCAAATCGGTGATAGTGGTCACACGCGATATCCCCGTTATGTTGCTTATACACTTTTCCCGGAATGTCACAGAACATATCCCAAATGGATGGTGTTCTTCCCCCTTCCTGATGTGCTCCTTCAATTTGATACGATGATGTGGCGGTTCCAAAGGTAAATGTTTTATCAAAATGCATATATCTTTCTCCCCTTTATTCTTTGATTGATCCTGCTGAGATGCTGTTGACGATATATTTAGATAGGAATAGGAACGCAATCATGATAGGAACGACTGAAATCGCGATACCTAAATACATTGATCCTAAATTTTGTGCCACTTGAGATCCTTTCAAGAATCCCATTAGCACTGGTAAGGTGTATTTTTCAGGTGAGAACAAGATGACCAAAGGCATAATGTAATTATTCCAAGATCCAATAAATGTGAAAATTGACATCGTTGCAACAGCCGGCATCATGATCGGAATCGCCACGGTATGGAAAATCTTGAACTCACTCGCCCCATCGATGCGGGCTGCTTCAATTAAACTTGGATGAAGCGTCGTCTGGATGTATTGTCTTAAGAAGAAGACGACAAACGGACTTGCTATGGCCGGAACGATCAGTGGAATGAAGGAATCCAGTATCCCCAGGTTCTTACTCAATTCATAAAATCCGATAAGCCCCAATTGTCCGGGAACCATCATCATCACAAGCATGAAGACGAATAAGAAATTCTTTCCCCTGAATGTATAAAATGCAAATCCATAGGCAGTCAATGCTGAGAAATATCCTGATAATAAAGTCGTAAGAACAGAGATGATCAGACTATTCTTGAACCCTGACCAAATGTTTACGTATTCCATCATCGTGGTATAGTTTTCGACGATAGAACTGCCGGGGATCAACGTGAATCCAGAAAGGATCGCTTCATTTGATCTTGTGGCATTGACAAGCATCATAAGGAATGGGATGAAGCAAACGATTGCCATCAATACAAGAAGGGTATAGATAATGCTTTTCACAATGGTAATTCTGGTCTTTAGTTTGGACTCGTGCGGCAAAAGTTCTGGCTTTTGTTTTTCTACCTTTGGAGTCGATACATTTTTTTCAACGGCTGTTTTTCCCAACATGCTTTACACCTTCCTTGCTTGTTTGCGTTCATTTCCATACATCCCTTTGAAGACAATCGCAGAGAAGATCAAGGTAATGACGAACAATCCATATGCGACAGCTGATGCGTAACCATAGTTATTAAACTTGAATGCCTGATTGTACAGATACAACACCATGGTATTCAGTGATCCATCCGGAGAACCGATTCCGTCTGTCAGAAGCATCGGTAGATCAAACAGCTGAAGGCCGCCGATCAGGGACGTGATCATGATATAAAGTAAAATCGGTTTTAATAAAGGAATGGTGATTTTCGTGAAGGTCTGCCACCTGTTTGCTCCGTCGATCAGTGCAGCCTCATAGTAGTCCTTCGATATTCCGGATACCCCCGCCATGACGACAATGAACGAATGACCGAACCACATCCAGGTAAGGATCAGGGATACAGACAGCTGTGCAGTCGCAGGCTCGTTCAGCCAATTAATCGGTTCTGATATAAGACCTATATTTAATAGAATCATATTTAATGATCCATGCTGCCAGTCCAGTAGAATACCGAACAGCAGAGCGACCGAACTAATCGTGATTAAATTAGGTAAATAAAAGATCGATCTGAAAAATGCCAAACCTCTCAACTTCATTCTCATATCAGAGAAGATTAATGCGAGTACAAGGGCAAGCCCGATTTGCAGGACAAAATTGATTCCCCATATTTTCCACGTGTTAATAAATGCTTCCACAAAATAACTGTCCGTGAGTAAACGGGTATAGTTGGCAAGACCGATGACTTCCGCTGTCCCGCTTCCTGAATAGTTTGTAAAGCTGTAGTAGAATGTAAGCGCAACAGGATAAATGCTAAATATTAAAAAGATGATCCAAAACGGGGCGATAAACAGATAACCAAATCGATCTACTTTCTTCATTCCCCAGCCCCCCTAGTTGATAGATTTGACAGGTGGCACGGTTCCATGCCACCTGCCCTGAATTTTTTTCTTGTTAATTTTTTGGTACTTTTATGTCGGGATATGCGTTTTGCACTTTTTTATAGAACTCTTTAATAGCATCGTCCTTGGATTTCTTTCCGTCCACATACTGTTGAACGGCATTTCCGTAGAACGTATCAATCTGTTGATCGTATTTCGTTACGATACCAGGCTCGATTTCTTTCGCCTGCTCAAGGAAGAATTGATAGTTGTTTTGACCGCCAAGGAATTCTTCGCTGAAGTCATCCTTAATTTTGTTTGTTACTGGCAGATAAGATAGAACATCTCCCGTTTCTTTTGCCCAATCCGTCAGGAACTCATCTTCCTGGGTCATCATTTTTACAAAGTCATAAGCAAGTTCTTTGTTCTCTGACTTTTCGTAGACACCTAACCATGTTCCACCCCAGAAGTACGGGCTTGGTCCACTTGTCACGGCCCAGTCACCGCCAGTTTCCTTTACATTCGTTTTCAGGACGCTGTGAAGTCCCCAAGTAGGAAGAACATAGGAGAATACTTGTGTTTCTTTCTCTTTGCCGTTTTCTTTCATTTTAATCGGCTTATCCATCGCTTCGAACCATGATGGAGACCACTCAGCTGCAAGAGCTGTATAGTTGTTCTCACGAAGTTTTTTTGCAGATTCCATGTATTCGATCTTTTCATCAGTCAACTGAAGCTCATTCTTGTCGTTCACCCATGGTTGTGGATTATCTCCTTGCGAGAACCAGCGGATAGAGCCCTCATCCGGGAACATGCTGTAGCCTTTTTCCTTCATCTTTTCAGCCACTTTGAAGACATTGTCCATTGAGTTCATCATGTTTCCTACCTCGGTTGGATCATCTGTACCAAGCACTTCTTTCGCGATGCTTCTTCTGTAGAAGATCCCGCCAGGAGTCGTCTGCCATGATAAAGCCCTTACATTTCCATCTTTATCTTTGCCCAAGTCGAATACGTAAGGTACGTATTTATCTTTTATTTCATCTACATTGTATGGTTTTTCCGATAAGTTTTCCCAGTAACCTGCGTCCACCCATTGCTTTAGGAACGCGATTTCACCAGTGAATACATCAGGTGCCCCTACTCCACTTTCTAATACAGGCTTTAATTTCGTCGGGTAATCGGCAATCGGGACAATCGTCAATTCCACTTTCACACCATTTTTCTCTTCAAACTTCGTGATCGGTTTCTTTAACTCATCCGTGAATGACCAAACCTTTAAATCTACATCTTTATCTTTTGAACTGCCCGATGACTTGGAATCTCCGGAGCAAGCTGACAACACCCCTGCCAGCAGTACAAACGTCATAAATATCCCTAAAAACTTTTTCATCATTATCCCCCTTTGTCCTTTTTCAATATAGTTTCGAAAGCGGTTTCGATTCATTTCTTTTAAAAATCCCGAAACCGGTTTCGGAATTACTAAAAAATAAAAATTAATTCTTTTTTTCTTTTTTTATAGATGTGCATGATTCTCTAATGATTAGTTCTACTGGAATGATTTCCGTTGTTATGAGCTTCTTTTTTTGGATCATTTGTTTAATTAGTAATTGTCCTGCACGAGCACCGATTCTATCCGTGTCTTGTCTGACTGTGGTAAGTTTCGGTGTAACATACGCCGACATTTCAATGTCATCATACCCGATGACTGAGATATCTTCCGGTATTTTTAATCCCTTTTCTTTTATGGCTTCCATCGCTCCAATGGCCATATGGTCACCTGCTACAAAGACAGCAGTCGGCAATACGTCAAGTGAGAGAAGAGATTCCATCGCCGCTCTACCTTCTTCAATGGAAAACAATCCACCATTCACAAGGTATTCTTGATAAATCGGAAGGTTTAAATCATTCATGGCCTTAGAAAACCCTTTAATCCTTTGTGCTCCTGCATCGACCTTTGGATCTCCTGAAATATGAGCGATTCTTGTATGGCCCAATGTATGAAGATAGTTTACTGCAAGCCTTCCCCCCTCAATATTATCGGAATAGACGACGCTGCAGTTCTGATTGCTCATATCAATCACGACAATCGGCAAATGATTGTTAATCATGTCTTGAACCTGCGGGTCATGAGGGTCTGAACATATCACGACGATCCCATCCACTGCACGGTACATAAAATGCTCTAAATAACTAGTATCCCGATTTCGCAGATTACGAGAAGCAAAGATTAAATCATACCCTTCCCGTTCCACATGCTTTCGAAAACTTTCAATAAGGGCGCTGAAGAAAGGATGCTTCATCCCGACCTCATTGTCCTCAGCGAACATTACACCGATCGTCCAGGATTTTTTTGTCGATAAGGACTGAGCGTGGGCATTTGGTAAATAACCCATTTCTGCTGCGGCATCGAGGATTTTTTGCTTCGTTTTTTGACTCACATCTGTGTAATTGTTAAGAGCTTTAGAAACTGTCGTACTGGAAAACCCAGTGCGTTTTGCTAAGTCATAGATTGTAACCATTGTTGTCTCCTCTTCATCGAAAGCGCTTTCGTTAATGTTATTATAGTCCAGACTTTAAATGGAATCAATACTATTTTTCAGAAAATTTATATATGGGGCATCTCAAAGAAAAAAGCAGCCCTACAATAGGACTGCTTTCATCAATTTACCCTTTTACTACCTTTCGCTTACGTCGACCAATCTTTCCTTTCATTTTCATCAGGATTTCATACACGATCGGCACAACGACAAGTGTTAATAGCGTCGAACTAGTAAGCCCTCCAATTACGGTCACACCCAGACCTTTCGAGATCAATCCGCTTCCTTCAAGACCTAATGCCAGCGGGAACAGGGCCCCGATTGTCGCAATGGCTGTCATAAGGATCGGACGAAGTCGGGTGGCACCGGCTTCGAGTAACGCTTCCCTTGTTGATAGACCTTCGTTTTCTTTATGAATTACCCGGTCAATCAGGACGATCGCGTTGGTTACAACGATACCAATCAGCATGAGGGCACCAATCATGGAAGAAATACTGATCGTTTCACCTGCGATCAATAGTCCAACCAATGCTCCGATGATCGTAAATGGCAGCGAGAACAGAATCGCAAACGGCGCAAGACCTCCGCCGAACGTGACCACGAGGATCAAGTACACAATGGCAATGGCTGCGAGCATCGCTAATCCTAACTGTGTGAAGGATTCCTGGATGTCTTCTGTTACTCCACCCATGTCTACGTTGATACCCGCTGGCAAATCAAGCTCTTCGATTTCTTTTTGAATGTCTTGCGAAGCTTTTGATACATCATCCGATTTTAATTCTCCGCTCACTTGAGCAAATACTTTTCCGTCCCTTCTGGAAACGGTATCAGATGTCTTACCTTCTTGAACTTCAACGACGTCTTTAATCGGAACTTCCATCCCAAGTGGTGATTGAATCGTTTTATCCGTCAAGTCGTTGATGCTTTCGTACTCTTCTTTCTCAACGTCTAAATAGACATTTACCTCTTCTCCATCCTTTTCGATGGTGGTGAGGACTGGACGCTGACGTGTCTGACCAAGTTCCATGGCGATTTGACCCGCTGTCAGGCCAAATTCACTCAGTTTTTCCTGATCTGCGATGAACGAATACTCATCGTACGATTCAGAGATACTTGATCCTACTTTTTTGAAATCTTTTTTATCTTCCATCATAGCTTGAATATCGCTTACGACAGGTTCGATTTCCTTCAGGGTTTCACCGTACACGTACACGACAATTTCATTGCTGCCGGCACTTGCGGAGAAGTCTTGTGAAGCCCATTCCCCTTTATCTGTTGTTTCTTGCAGTTCTTTAATGACTTGTTCTTTTTCTTCAGAAAAATTCTCTGTATCTTCGCTATATTGAACATAGAATATTGCGTTGTTTGAGCTTCCCGGACTCATTGGATTCTCTCCACCAACCGAGTACTGAATCGTCTCAGCCCCAATACGTTCTTGGAAATACTCTTCTGCATCTTGAGCGATTGTATTTACATCTTCTTCTGTTTGACCAGGTTCCGGTTTATACGTTGCCATGATCATCTTTTCTTCATCTGATGGAAGGAAACTTACTCCTATCAGCGGAACCAGGAACAAGCTTCCAACCAGCATCGCGACAGCCAGGATGGACGTGATGATTTTATGGTTCAGCGTCCAATTTAATACGCCCTTGTACCACTGCGCTAAGCGGCTTTGCTTTTCCACATGCTTCTTCCCGACACCTTTTTTAAACATCGAGTGAGCAAGCATCGGAACAATCGTTACTGCCACAAGAAGTGAAGCCAATAGGGCAAACACGATGGTCAATGCGAATGGAAGGAATAATTCCCCGATCATTCCTTGAACCAATCCTAATGGAAGGAACACAGCGATCGTTACAATCGTGGAAGACGCGATTGGAACGAACATTTCCTTCGTTGCTTCCCGGATCAATTCTTTCCCTTTCAACATCTCACCTTTAAGGGACATCCGTCGGTAGATGTTCTCCACTACTACGATGGAGTCATCAATGACCCGTCCAATGGCTACAGTCATGGCCCCAAGCGTCATGATATTTAACGTGATATCCATCTGTTTTAAAAGTAAAATCGCGATTAATAGCGATAGGGGAATCGATACGACGGAGATTAGCGTCGATTTAATATCCCGTAAGAATAGCAGGATGATGATGACCGCAAATATGGCACCAAATAATGCCTTATTCAGCATGGTACTGACTGATTCCTCAATCGGTTCGCCTTGGTCAAAGGTAGAGATGATTTCAACCCCATCCAGGTCTTTTTCAAAAGCTTTCACTTCTTCTTTTACCGCGTTTACTACGTCTACCGTATTGGCATCTGCTGTTTTCACGACTTGAAGTCCGATGGATTCCTTCCCATTGGTTCTTGAAATCGATTCGGCTTTCCCTTTTAGCTGGATATCAGCAATGTCTGATAGTTGTACGGTCGGGATTTTCATCCCGGCAGGTGCTTCACCGGCAGGCTCAGGCTGAGCTTGAGGAGTTTGTCCCCCGGGTGTTTGCGTTTGCCCTTGTGGAGCTTCCATGGACCCAGCTGAAGGCATCACAGGAATCTTCATCTCTTTCAAATCTTCGATCGTTGTAATATTTCCATCAACCATCACAGATTTTTGACTGTCTTTAAACGTGTAAAGTCCTAATGGTGCTGTCACATTAGAACCTTTGATCATATTCTGGACCGTTTCTTCGGTTAAGCCGTATTGAACAAGCTTTTCCTGATCAAAAACGACTTGTGCTTCTTGAACTTGTTGACCTGAAACTTGAACAGATGCTACCCCATCCACTCCTTCTAACTGTGGTACGATTGTTTCTTCTACAGTCGAAGTTAATTGAGCAAGAGATTGGTCCTCATTTGCTACACTGAGTGCGATGATCGGGAAAGCGTTAAAGCTTAATCTTGATACCTCCGGCTCATTCACCCCTTCTGGAAAAGGGAGATCCGAAAGAGCATCTTCCACTTCAGTCTTTGCTTCGTCCATATCTTTCGAAAACTTGTATTCTATCTGAACGGCTGAAGCATTTTGATAAGACGTGGAGCTGACAACATTTACCCCATTTAAATTCTTCAAACGTTTTTCGATTGGTTCAGAAACCTTTTCGGCTACATCTTCAGGAGTGGCTCCCGGATACACCGTCGTAACACTTACAATCGGGGTATTAATGTTTGGTAAGGTTTCGAGTTTCATATTAAATCCTGAATATAAGCCTGCAATAATGACGATGATGGTCATTAACCATACGGCAAACTTATTCTTGAGTACGAAATTAATAATACTATTCACTCTTTATTCGTCCCTTCTATCATTTTTCTGACCGACTAGTCATAACACAATCTAATATAACTGACCGTACAGTCATAAGTCAATATACTTATAAAAGAAAAGGTTTATTTTTTGTGACCAATCGGTCATAATGAAGGTAAGGAGTTTATCAAGGAGAGGAAAGCATGAAGGAAAAAGAGAAATTAATTATTGAAACATCGATCAAGCTGTTTGCCACAAAAGGATTTAACGCCACCTCGGTGCAAGAAATCGTGAACGAGTGTGAGATATCAAAAGGTGCATTCTATTTGTATTTCAAATCAAAGGAAGCCCTTCTGTTAGCCATCATGAATTACTATTTTAAAATGATCACGGCTAAAGTAAATGAGATTGAAGACGAGGATTTGCCTCCTTATGAAAAATTCCAAAAGCAATTAGAGTGTCAGTTTATTGAAATCTGTAAACATAAAGAGTTCATCATCATGCAGATCAGAGAGAATGCCATGCCGTTTAACGATGAAATCCATGATCTCCTCAGTGAGATGAAAATGGACACCCATCGCTATTATAAAAGAAGATTATATGGGATATACGGAAAGAAAATCGAGCCCTACTTCTGGGATATCACCATGATGATTCAAGGTTTTTTCCATTCTTATTTAGAATTGGTGATGCTTGATAAAATCGAATTGGATTTTGCCTATTTATCCCGATTCATTTTGAAACGTACGGATGATTTGGTGGAAGGTCTACTAAAAAGCGGGGATCAGCCTGTCCTTTCCTTTGAAAAAGTGGAGGATCTGGTAAAGGATTTCACTTTATCTAACAGGATCAATGAGTCTACACTTGTTCATATGATCGAGGATGCACGTGAAGTAGCAGAGGACGAAAACACCAAAATTTCGTTGGAAGTCATTCAAGAGGAAATTCAAAAGGATGGAACCCGGCCGGTCGTCATCAAAGGAATGATTGTGAATCTTGAAGAGGACCTGTCACTGAAGCATCTCGTGAATGCCTTGAGACATTTTTATGCATTCTGACCGCGAAAGACCCGCTTAGTTCAAGTGCGGGTCTTTTGTTTTGCTGATGTTATTCTACAGCTGCTGAATTTGATCCGATTCATGGAAGGTTACTTTTTCACCGTCAGGGCAATTGGCGGCACGGTACATTCCATAAGCCACCTGACGTCCCGAAATGCTTCTGTATTTTTTCAGCCTGCCTACCATTACCGGGCGGATGGCTCTGGAGAAGAGTTCTCCCGCTTTTTCCCCAAGGCGGAATTCATCTCTTTCCCCTAAAAGAAGGGATGGCCTGAAAATGTGCAGGGCGGGATAATACAGGGCTATTAAGTCTTCCTCGAGCTCCCCTTTCACCTTACTATAAAAGAACGGTGAAGCGGAACTCGCCCCAATAGCTGATATGACCATATATTGTTTGGCTCCATGGTCTTTACCGAGCCTTCCTAGTTGAACGGGGTACTCGTAATCTACCTCTCTAAACGCTTCCTTCGTCTGCGCTTTCTTGATGGTCGTTCCAAGACAACAAAATACATCATCGATTTCCTCGTGTGGCAGGAGCTTCATCTGATCGAATGGGATGATTCGTTCATCCAACTTCTCATGCTTCACCCCGCTGCTTCTTCTCACGAACGAAATCACTTTTTTATACTCGGGACTCTTGATCAGTATTTCAATCAGGTGTGAACCAACCAAACCTGTGGATCCTGCAACTAGGGCAACCTTTGTCATCTGCATTCCCTCTCTCTTTTTAGTGACATGTTTATTTCAATAACCTATTCCAGCCTTTGTAGTGGTGAACAGAAATACCTGTCGGATGCGGCTGGCAGCTTGGCGACCATTCCAAAGAGTGGCAGGCCCATCACTTTGTTTCCTTGTCTTTCAACAAGTTTGCCTTTTTCAGTTTGTTTTATTCTTCCTTTTAAGTATAGAGTTTTTTCCTTTATTGAAAAGATGAAATTTCCGAAAAAGGATAACTTACCTTTATATGTGAAACCCTAACATAAATTGTCTATGCTCAATTTCATTCTTTTTCTTTACAACTCTTTTCTACCTGTGAGATAGTAGGAGCTTGTGTTTTTTCATAGGAAAAAAATAAAGGAGCATTTGTCTTATATGTCTACTAAAAATCATTACACATCCAAAATTGATTGGCCCGTATTTGCCATCAGTGGAGGATTATTAATCGCTTTCGTTATCGCAGCTTTTCTAAGTCTAGACAGCGTAACCGCATTTGTGAATGGAGGCTTCGCCTGGTCTTCGAAATACTTTGGTGCTTTCTGGCAGGTGTTAATGCTACTGCATTTTCTTGTGGCACTTTACATTGCATTCTCTAAATATGGGAATGTACGGTTAGGGTTTATGGAAAAACCGGAGATTGGAACGTATAAATGGTTATCGATCATAATGGCAACCTTACTTGCAGGGGGCGGCGTGTTCTGGGCAGCTGCTGAGCCAATGTATCACTTTATGACGGTTCCTCCAATGCATGAAGGAATCACTGCTAAAACCCAGGAAGCAATCATGCCTGCCTTGGCACAAAGTTATATGCACTGGGGCTTTCTCGCTTGGGCAATCTTAGGAACTTTGAGTGCCGTCGTTATGATGTACGGCCATTACCATAGAGGGATGCCACTGAAACCGCGAACTCTGCTATATCCCATATTCGGCGAAAAGCTTAAAACGAGCATCCTTGGAACGTTCATTGATGCATTTGCCATTATTGCTGTAGCGGCTGGTACAATCGGACCGATTGGATTCCTCGGTTTACAGGCTAGTTACGGTCTGTCTACTCTTTTCGGCATACTGACCAGTTCTCCACGCAGCTTGCCATCATTATCTGTTTAGTGATTGTCTCCACCGTGTCAGCTGCGACAGGAATTCATAAAGGTATACAAATCCTGAGTAATTTTAATGTACGCTTGGCCTTCGGATTGATTCTATTCGTCTTACTATTCGGTCCCGGAGGATTCATTATCGATTCCTTCGTCTCCTCATTCGGGTACTATGTGGATCACTTTATTCAGATCAGTACATTCCGGTCGGATACAAGTTGGTTGGGGAGCTGGACCGTGTTTTTCTGGGGATGGTTCATTGGGTATGGACCTATGATGGCTATTCTTGTAAGCCGTATTTCACGCGGCAGAACAATCCGTCAAATTATTCTGGCCATTGCGATCATCGCTCCCATTGTCACCACCTTCTGGTTTACCGTTGTAGGTGGCTCAGGTATATTCTATGAATTGCAAAATCCAGGGAGTGTCTCACAGGAATTAATGAGTGGAGGTATGCCTGCTGCAATGATCGCCATCACAAACCAACTGCCAGTCGCAGGGATTATTTCACCACTATTTCTATTGCTAACGATCATTTTTGTCATCACAACAGGAGATTCAATGTCCTATACAATTGCGATGGCCGTTTCCGGAGAAGGAGATCCCAAGGTTTCCTTACGTGTATTCTGGGCAATTTTGATGGGCTTCATCGCAGCAATCCTTCTTTATATAGGTGATGGGAGTGTTACAGCACTCCAGAACTTTATCGTAGTAACCGCTGTTCCCGTCTCACTTCTTTTATTACCAATGCTATGGCTCGCACCAAAAGTATCAAAAGAGTTGTTGATCGAACAGTCACGTCAAACAAAATAATATTAAAAGCGCCAATCCACTTTATGATTGGCGCTTCTTATTTTACTAACGATTCACACTTCAAACACGATGGATTACTTCCTACAACTCTTCATCCTCAAAAAATTGCTGTAATTTCTCATCTTGTTCAGGGTCTGCATTTTCAGACGCATATGGATTATCCTTGACTCCTGCCGTATCCATATTTGTTTTGATGGCGAGAAACGGTCCTTTCGGTTCCTCTGCTATGACTCGGTCGTTTAACTGTTTGAAATCCGGCAGGTCTTTATTCACTTTATCTTCTTCCTTCAATTGTTTCACCACCATTCTTATAAGCGATTAGAATAATATCCTCGTTCGTTTGCTGACGAAGTTCACTCTCCATATTCTGCACTTGATTCAACGTATCTTCTGATAGGTTGGCCACCTGAAACTCTTTATTCATCCTATTCTTCACCTCTTAACTATTTTCGTTTGCTTGTCCGATTTCTTTTTCGGCAATGAACCCGTTCCCTTCTTCTATTGCATGATGTTCCTCTACTGACTCTCCAGGAACATACACTTGACTGGGGTTGCGAACCTCATTGTTCAGTGTAAACTCAGGATTAAGCGGTGTATCCATACGTAGATCTTCAGGTTTCTTATGATCTCTCATTATTCCACCTCCAATATTTAGTATGGCTACTGATAAAAAAAATCATCCACATTTCATGTGGAACAAAAAAAAGCGTTAAGCAACTTATGCTGCTTAACGCCCCGATTCATCTTCAAACCCACGTATAATCCCTTCCCCAGCTATCCCGGGCAAGATCTTTGATTTCATCGACAATCTCATTTTCCACAGCAAAAGCATCCCCCTGTTCATAAGGGTTGTAGTGGAAAGCGTAAAGCCTGGAAACAAACTCGTGAAACGGAAGAGAGCATTCTCCTTCCAGTTCCCCATTTTCCATGACAGAAGGTTCGATACCCTGACCCCAGTTCTGGGAGCCGTCGTTATTCGGATTATAGAAATAGATCCGATATTCTCCCTTGGGATCTTGGGTGATTCTCAGAATCGAAACGGCATGGAAACCAAGAAGCTTTCCATGAACATTTGTGATGAAGATCCCGACCGGATTCGGATAGATCAACCCGTAGTCATCATTGTATTCCGGGTGGTGAGTGGCATAGAACAGGCGAACGAATCCCGGATAGTCAGAAATGAGGCCTGTTAATGAATCAATGACAGTGCTAAACCCTTTTTGAACCCAATCTCCATAAAATTCCGGATTCACCCAGCGGTGTCCATCTTCCCCTCTAAGCGATACACGCCTCATCATCTCACTGTAAATACGGTCAAGATGAGGAACGAGAACAAGTGACACAGGATCAAGCTCTTGATGAAGCTCAGGCGCCAGCCCTCCACTTAATTCTTTCGAATGGACCGGTGTACCTTCAAACATAATATCGATATCTCCGTCCCTCGCTGCCCTTGGAATCAGTTCGAGTAAGTACCCCGGAGCATGCTGTGCCCAAAGGCTGATACCCCGCGCTGTTTGACAGGTCGGATTTAAGCCTTGGCCAATTCCGATAGGTTGACCGAGGACATTGATGACACCGGCAAGAAGGACAGAATTCGCTGTAATTCCGTCTCCTGTTTTACACGAATTAAGGAGCGTCTTCCGTACTTCCGGTCGAATATCAAGCTCAATCAGCCTTTTCAATCCCGGTGATACTGGAGATGATGATAATACACCCCGTTCAAGCATAAGAGCGAGTCCATAAACCGATTGCTTTGTTGCTGGATAGATGGCCACTTTTATGAGCTGAAAGACGAGTTCCTTATGTTCATCCAAGTTTGCCTTTCCTTTGTCATTTAACTGAAGGGCAGCCGGAACAAGCTCTTGAACCTTTCTGCTTAGGAATCTTAGTAAAATCGCATGCTGGGGAGCAACAAGCCCCGTTTCACGCATGGACCCCGCAAAGGCAACAGCCTCCTTCTCCAGTTCTTCCTTAGACAAATCCATAAGCTTCTTACGGTATTCGCCCGGCTGGGAAATGCTCTTGCTTAAGAGGGACGGACCTTCGATAGCAGACACGTACTTTTCCAAAACAAGTCGTTCCGCTACGCTTAAGTCTGAATGAAGCATCTTTTTCGCTGTTTCAATCATCGACACTGTCCGCTTCACCATGATTGGACGTTGTGCGGTCAACCGTTCAATTTCTTTAATCAGTGTAGTCGTAAGTGCTTGATAGGAAAGCTTATCGGATAGAAATCGAAATAACTCCGTTGCTCTTTCACTCTGCTCTCCACCTTCAATCCGTGCTGCTTCTGTCGCTTCAGGGAAAAGCAGGTTCAGATTCAGAACCATTACTTCATTGAGGAAATCCTCAGCCATTTCAGTCGAAACATCGGGATGTTCATATTGACCTTCTGCAATGGATAGCATTCTTAACTCACTGAGAATTTCAATGATCGAAGGAAGCCCCTTCGCTTGAAGTGACCCGGCCACAAGTGGTGGTTGGAGCTTGGACGCCTTTTCCCATGGACCGTCCTGGAAGACCCCGGCCATTTCAAAGCGACTTGCGCTTCGATATAGAATCTCCAATCCTTCATCCGTATCCAACAATCTTTGCGCTTCCTGATAGACGTCAGTTTGATACATTGATTTCGCAAATGAAGCTGCGCTCTCCAGATCATTAAGCGCTTGCAGAAATCGATCTTCCAGCTTAGACGTTAATTCAAATGCCATTTCAAAACTCCTTTATCGATCAAAATACCAGTGGATGAGAGAATTAGATATAGAAGTTAAACTGTTCGTATTCCTTTAATAGACCCCTCATGATTTCACTGTCTTCCCCATAGAAGAAGATCGTTCCGTAATGATTACCGAAGCCGATTCGCTGAGCTACTTTCCCTTGAGCCGGACTGAACATATCATGTTTTTCAAAATAGGCATGGTTCTCCAGTTCATCGGGCACCTCCAGTTTCTCCACATAATTAACATGCGGATGGACCATTAAACAACCTGCATGGGCTTTTGCCTTTTCACCTGTAGAAGGGAAAAACTCTCTAAGCTCTTCTTCTGTTGTATTGGGATCACTACAAAGGATTTGCGCTTGATATGCATTAAATCCATAAGCCCGTTCTATCAAATCAAAGATATGTCCGCCAGGGACTCTGGCTGCGACTTCACCGAAATGAAGAGTACCATCGGACGTAATGAAATATTCCGGATGAATAACACCGTATTCAATCTCAAACGCATCAATGAGCTGTTGAATCGCCTCACGGATGACCGGACGCTTTTCTTCAAGGGTTGGAGATGCCGGTACGAAATTAGAGTAGCCTAATCGCACATACTCCGTTATATTTAAAAATTGGATCTTTCCATTATGAATAAACGCTTCACACGAGAATTCCTGTCCGTCTAAATGACTTTCCATCAGAAGGGGAAACTCCGACTCGGTGAGAGCATCGATATCTTCCGGATTCTCAATGGCACGGTGTCCGACAGACCCTGCTTTATCAAGAGGTTTTACGTGAATGGGGTCGTTCTTATCTCCTTCGACTTTCAGAAGGGCTTCATTCACACGTTTCAAGAAGCGTCTTACATCTTCCTTATCCCGTGCTTCTTCAAATACACCTACTTTGATTCCGGCAATTTGCGCTTTACGCTTCATCATCCCTTTATCTCTTAATAGAAGAGAACGGTTGAAGACGCGCGGTTCGTTACGGAAACGGGAGTTTAATGCCCCGGACCACTCCACACACTCTTCATACAAAGGAACAGCCACTTCTGCACCCATTGCCTTCAGCTGCTTATAAAGATGATCTGAACCTTCATTTAACCGATCGAAGTCCCAGCCGATAAAGGCAATATCATGTTTTTCTGCATAGCCCTCAAAATCAGGCGGGCCAACTACGACGAACGGCCTATTTAGCTTCGTACACGCTTCGATTGCCGGCAGACTCCAACCGATCAATGCTGTTAGATAGGGTTTGGTTTTTTCCTTTCGATCCACATTCTGTTCTGCCTGCTGTAATTCAAGTTGATCTAGTCCCATATTTTCCTCTCCCTTGTCACGTATTTATTCAGATTCCTCTTTAGCATAACAAAGCAGATAGGGAGAATGAAGTATTTTGCTGAATTTTCAATCTATTCGACAAATAAAGTGGTAAAGCGACATAATCAGCGGAGATGCTCGAATAAAAAAACCCCTGATGCGCTCAGCATCAGAGGTCTTTCATTCTATCATTCACCTAAATCAACATTATGATATACTTGCTGAACATCTTCCAAATCTTCAATCGCATCAATCATTTTTTCGAATTGAGCTTGACCGTCTTCTGGAAGTTCGACATCATTCTGTGCAAGCATTGTCAGTTCCGCTACTGTAAACTCAGTGATACCGGCACCTTTAAACGCTTCTTGAACCGCATGGAATTGATCTGGTTCAGCGTAAACGATCACAGAATCATCTTCTTCGATAATATCACGTGCGTCCACATCCGCTTCCATCAGGATCTCCATTACTTCTTCTTCTGATTTCCCTTCAATACCGATAACGGCTGTGGCATCGAACATATACGCAACAGATCCACTCACACCCATATTACCGCCATTTTTGCCGAAAGCAGCACGCACTTCGGATGCAGTTCGGTTTACATTGTTCGTCAGGGCATCAACAATGACCATGGACCCATTCGGTCCGAAGCCTTCATAGCGAAGTTCGTCATAGTTTTCTTCTGAACCACCCTTTGCCTTTTCAATGGCACGGTCGACGATGTGTTTCGGAACACTGTATGTTTTCGCACGCTCAAGAACAAATTTCAGCGTTTGGTTCAGTTCTGGATCCGGCTCGCCTTGCTTTGCCGCAACATAGATCTCGCGTCCGAACTTCGCATAAATACGACTCGTATTCGCATCCTTAGACGCTTTCTTTTCTTTAATATTATTCCATTTACGTCCCATATTGTTTCACTCTCTTTCACATTTATCTATAGATACTTCCAATCTTAAAAGGTATTTTCGTTTCTATTATACATGAAAACAACTATTTTTGGCTAAGTAGATTCCTTGCCACTCTTACCTAAAGAAAGCCGACTCAGATGAGTCAGCTTCCTTCCTGGTATGCACTTATCGCTTCATATTCCTCTTCCAACAAACGTGGAACGCGAATAAAGATAGGCATCAGCTTCGTATAAGCTTCCGTTGCTTTCGGATCTGGTTGATGGGAATGTACAGAACCGACCATTTCACTCACTTCTTCCAGTGATTCAATCATCCCGTTACCGTACATCCCAAGGACAACCGCTCCAAGACATGAGCTTTCGAAGCTTTCCGGCACTTCCACTTCCTGATCAAATACATCAGCGAGCATTTGACGCCAAATTTCCGAGCGAGCAAATCCACCCGTTGCCTGGACCCTTTTCGGTGTTCCGATTAATTCTTCCAGCGCCAGAAGAACGCTGTATAAATTCATGACAATTCCTTCTAACACCGCACGGATCATATGCTCTTTTTTGTGATGCATGCCGAGTCCAAAGAATGAACCACGGGCTTTCGCGTTCCAAAGAGGGGCCCGTTCGCCTGCCATATATGGATGGAAGAGCAATCCTTCCGAGCCCGGTTCTACTTTAGATGCAATATCCGTAAGTACTTCGTAAGGATCTTTTCCTAACCGGCTCGCCACTTCAACCTCTGCAGAAGCCAGTTCGTCCCGCACCCAACGAAAGATCATGCCACCGTTATTGACAGGCCCGCCAATCACCCAATGATTATCCGTCAAGGCATAACAGAAAATGCGGCCTTTCGGATCGGTTACCGGACGGTCCGTTACAGCACGTATCGCACCACTCGTTCCGATCGTAACGGCTACGACACCCGGTTCGATGGCATTGACGCCAAGATTCGATAGGACTCCGTCACTTGCTCCGACGACAAACGGTGTGTCGGCTGATAAGCCCATCATGTCCGTGTACTCAGATTTCAATCCAACTAAGCTTTCAGTCGTTGAGACAGGAACCGAAAGTTGATCCTTGGTGACACCTGCCACCTTCAACGCTTCTTCATCCCAAGCCAGGTTTTCCAGATGGAACATACCTGTTGCAGATGCGATGGAGTAATCTACGACATATTTTCCGAAGAAGCGATGGAACACAAATTCTTTTATGGAAATGAACTTAGCTGCCTTGGAAAATAATTCTGGTTCTTCATGCTGCAGCCATGCAAGCTTTACAAGCGGGGACATCGGGTGAATAGGAGTCCCTGTTCTACGATAAATCTCCAAACCATTCATTTCTTTTTTTATCTTATCCGCCCATTCGGCACTTCGGTTATCAGCCCAAGTAATGGAAGGAGTCAGAGGCTGGTCCTTCTTATCCACCAGGATCAAGCTGTGCATAGCAGAGCTGAACGACACAAACGAGATTTTCTCACTTGTATTCGAGGTCACTTCCTTTATACAACTGATGACTGCACGGAAGATTTCTTCGGGATCCTGTTCAGCGGTTCCCGGTGCTGGTGTATGTAATGGATATTCGACCCCGTGACGATCAATCGCTTCTCCCTTTTCATTAAAAAGTACTGCTTTTGTACTGGTTGTCCCGATATCGACACCAATCATGAATTCTGACATCTTCGTTCCTCCTAAATAAATAGAGAAAAGGAAGAAGCGACACGGCTCTTCCCTCTTCCACTATATTCTATCCTATTTTAACCAATGAATATCCCTATAATGAATACTACGGTAAACCCTACAAACCCGATGAGCGTTTCCATCATCGTCCATGATTTTAACGTATCTTTCACATCTAATCCAAAATAACGGTTCACTAGCCAGAATCCGCTGTCATTCACATGAGAGAAGACAGTTGCTCCTGCTGCAATGGAAATGACCATTAAACCAAGGACCGGCCCTTCTAAACCAAGAGTGGAAATTAATGGACTCATTAATCCCGCTGCCGTGACCATGGATACTGTCGCTGAACCTTGTGCCACACGAACGACCATGGCAATTAAGAAAGCAAGGGCAATCGGAGGCAAGCTTGATCCTGCCATCATTTCACCAAGTACTTCACCGACACCTGAGTCGATCAGAACTTGCTTGAACACTCCACCGGCACCTGTAACAAGGATGATGATCCCAGCCGGTTCAAGTGCTTTCGTCGCAATATCCTGAACGTCCTGACGGGAATATCCACGTCTCGTTCCTAATAATGTAAACGTCAGTAGAGTCGCAATTGTTAACGCTACGAACGGATGACCAAGGAACGTTAAGATTGAACGAATTGTATTTCCTTCATCTAAAAGAACACCCGAAAGCGTATTTAATAAAATCAGCACTAAAGGAATAGAGATAAGTGACGCAATCATTGCAAAGCTCGGAAGCTCTTTATCGTACTCGATCTCTTCCACTTGCATATAATCCGGAACCACTGCATGAATTCGTTTCGAAATGAATTTTGCAAAAAGTGGACCGGCGATGATCATGGATGGAATACCGGCAAGAGTACCGAATAAGATAACCCAGCCAAGATCCGCTCCAATTAAATCAGCAACAGCAATCGGTCCCGGAGTGGGCGGGATGAAGCTGTGTGTTACAGCAAGACCTGCAAGTAAAGGAATCCCATAGTATAATAGAGACTTTCCAGTTTTCTTTGCCAATCCATATACAATCGGTACAAGAATGATGAATCCTACATCGAAGAATACCGGAATGGCTACTAAGAAACCTGTAATACCTAACGACCACTGCGCTTTATCTTCACCAAATTTATTAATCAGGGTTTGAGCCAATCGTTCCGCTCCGCCTGAAACCTCAAGCATACGACCGAACATTGCACCTAAACCAACAACGACCGCGACAAACCCGAGGGTCCCGCCCATTCCGCTTTGAATGGAAGCGACAACTTCCTGAAGAGGCATCCCTGCGGCGATCCCTACAATTAAACTTACTAATAATAGGGCAACAAAAGCATGAAGCTTCGTTTTAATAACTAAAAATAATAGAAGAAAAATTCCGGCTAACGCAACTAAAATAAGCATTTGATCAGACATCTCTATCCCTACCTTTCTTTTTTGACGGCAGCTTGGCTGCCAGATTTTTTTATAACGATTGATCCTGACTACCCGGGAAAGTAAAACGTTTACACTTTTCTCTATGTAACTTCTACTCTCTGACCTACTAAACGGAAATGGCTTAAAGGAAGTTCATTTCGCAGTTTAATATAATCAGGAAAATTATTTTCTGTATATCTCTATTATAAAAAATATTTTTCTTTTTGCAACCGTTTACAGAAATTATTTTTATTTTTCTATTATTCTTGTATAATAAAACTATGAAAACCCTTACAGGAGTGATGTCTATGAGTCAACATCAGCATTGTTTAGCCAGTATACGCTCACACTATCCTCAATTTAGCGTGACCGAGAAAAAAATTGCCGACTATATACTTGAAAATCCAACCGAGATTATACATTCAACGATTAATGGTTTGGCAGAAGATTTAGGAGTCGCGGACTCCACTGTCTTCCGTTTTTGTAAGCGAATCGGCTTTAAAGGTTATCAAGCGATGAAAATTGCCCTTGCCTCAGAAATCGTGACGGGGCTTAAGGACATACACGAGCGGGTTGATGAAGGGGACTCTGCTCAAACCATTGCCACAAAAGTATTCCGATCCAATATCAAAACCATTGAAGATACATTGATGGTAGTAGATGAGAAAAAGTTAACAAAAGCTGTGGATATAATGACGAATGCCCGATCAATCGAATTTTTCGGCAGTGGCGGATCAGGCGTCATCGCCCTTGACGCCTATCATAAGTTCATTCGAACTGGTCTCCGTGTCCATGCCGCAAGCGACAGTCATATCCAGCTAATGACCGCTTCCCAAATGACGAGTGAAGATTGTGCCGTATTTATCTCCCATTCCGGTTCAACAAAAGATATTCTCCAGGTTCTTGATATTGTCAAGGAAACCGGGGCCAAGACGATCTGCATAACCAATTTTGCAAAATCGCCTTTGAGCCAAAGAGTCGATACATCGCTTTTCACCGTGTCAGAGGAAACCGACTATCGATCAGAAGCACTTTCCTCCCGTATTGCTCAATTAACATTAATCGATGCCCTCTACGTTAATTTGATGATGCAAAGAGAAATGGAAGGTCAGGATGCACTTAGGAAAATGCGCAAGGCCATTTCGGTTAAAAGGCTATAAAAAAGGTCGATCAGTGAAAACTGATCGACCTTTTTAATGTCATCATTAACTATTACCCAACTACCAATACAGGTATTTATGCTCACTCACTCAAAGTGAATAATAGGTATAAAGATTCATTTTAATGTTTTTTTAAGCGGTGATTTATTTTAAATTTCAAATAATTCCTTCTATTCCTGTACCTATTGACCCGTATAGGCTTAGTAACTATCCCACTTTTTCCCATAACGGGATTACAAGCTGAAAATCTTGTCAAATCAAACTTTCCAACGATTTTTTATCGAAATGAATATATGCTAAGGTTAATGAGAAATGTTTTTACGTGAGACAAGCATTCATGAAAAACATCACAACGAAAGACATTTTCAAAGCCTCTAACAACCTCTAAACTTTTTTCGGGTAGTTTTAGTATTTTAATTGGCAGGTAGAACCTTTCTACCTCATCCAGGCTAAAATGTGTTTATCTTCTCACCGGTGATTAAATTGTGATTAAGAAATGAATCAACGTTCTCTCGCGTGAACAAATACTGTTCAGGAGATGATCGTTTTATGGAATTACAACAAAATCCACATTTACTATGGTTTATAGGGATATATGCGGTACTTATGATTGGGATTGGTACGTATATGTCTAAGAAAGTATCCAGCAGTAATGATTTTATATTAGCTGGAAAAAGTCTTGGTCCATTTGTATTGATGGGTACATTGCTTGCAACTTGGACTGGAAGCGGAAGTATTTCAGGGGGAGAAACATCTGTCGCATATAGCTTCGGAATCATTCCTTCGTTAATGCTTATGATTCCGACTCTTGTGGGGATAGGGATCCTTTACCTCGTTGCACCTAAAATCCGTGCATTCAGTAAATATACGGTTTCAGCAATCCTGGAAGAAAAGTATGGTTCCACTGCACGAAATCTTTCAAGTGTCATCATTATCTTAGCGTATGTAGGAATTGTTTCTTATCAGATGAAAGGTTTCGGTTTTATTCTAAATTTAACAACAGGCATGTCTGTTGGTCTTGGTACGACCATTGGAGCTGTCTTGATCGTTTTTCTAGCAATGATCGGCGGCTTGCGTTCTGTATCTCAAACAGATGCACTCAGCGGTTTTCTTATGGTCGGTGGTTTAATCATTACCGTTCCAACCATTTTCTTCATTGCTGGGGGATGGGACGAAATTGTTAAAAATGTCCCTGCATCCCATATGTCAGCTACGGGCAACTTATCCATCATTCAATTGATTGGTTATCTATTGCCATCTCTATTCTTATTGTTGGGTGACCAAAACATGTACCAGCGTCTGGCTTCATCTAAAGGGGATTCTTCATCAAGAAAGGGACAAATTGGATGGCTTATTGCCATGATCATCATTTCTCCCGCCATCTCCTTAATCGCCTTCGCATCCCGTTCTCTATTCCCGGATATCGATCCAGGAATGGCGTTAATGGCCACGACAATTGTGATGCCGATTGGAATCGGGGGAATCCTTTTGGCAGCAGCGGCTTCCTTTATCATTACCACAGGAAATTCGTATCTATTGTCTGCTGCAACGAATCTGACTTATGATATTTACGGTAAATATATCAATCAAAATGCTTCTGATGATAAGCAGTTGAAAATCACCAAGATGTTCATTGTTGTCCTTGGTGCTTTAGCATTCATTATCATTAATTACTTCCCAAGCGTACTGGATGTTCAAATGTACGCTTACACTGTTTATGGTGCAGGCATCACTCCTGCTGTTTTAGCCGTATTCTTCTGGAAACGGGTGAATGCTGCCGGAGGCGTTTCTTCCATGCTTGCAGGGGTAGTTTCCACATTGGTTTGGGAGATTGTCCTTCAGAAACCATTTGACCTGAACAGTGTCGTCATTGCTGTTCCGTTAGCCATTATTGTGTTGATCGTCGTGACTCTTATGACATCCAACAAGAATGATGCTCAATTACATCAAACTGCATAATGTCATGGTAAAAAGGCCGGATTCAAGGTACAGTCATGTACCTCGAATCCGGCCTTTAACGTTTAATCGAAATGCCTCATCAATGTAGCCTCATACTCACTCAATGCTTCATCCAGCATGCTAAGTCCAGTATCTATTTGTTCCTTTGTTACAGTAAGCGGTGGAATCATCCTGATCACTTCACTATGATTTCCGCATAGATAGAATAATACGCCTTTTTCCAAAGCACGATCCAGAATATCCATTAAGCCTTCCTGATTTGGTTTTCCTGTTTGAGGATGAACGATTTCAATGCCGATCATCAGTCCGACTGATCGAATGCTCCCGATCACGCTATGCTTCTCTTTCAAAAGCTCGAGCCTGGAAACCGCATAAGCACCCATTGTTTTCGTATTATCGAGAAGATTTTCTTCCTTCATGACTTCTAATGTAGCAAGTCCAACGGAACACGCAATCGGATTTCCACCAAACGTCGTCCCATGGCTCCCAAGAGGCCATTGTTTCATGAGCTTATTCGATGCGACCGTCGCGCTCAAGGGGAGCCCCGAGGCAATCCCTTTTGCAATCGCCATAATATCCGGTGTTACATCGAAGGTTTGAGCCGCAAACCAATTCCCCGTACGTCCAAAGCCTGTTTGGACTTCATCGAAAATCAGTAAAATATCGTGACGATCACAAATCTCCCTTACTTTTTTGAGCCATGCTTTCGGAGGAACGATGTACCCGCCTTCACCAAGGACGGGTTCTAATATGATACACGCTACCTCTTCAGGTGTGACCTGATGATTAAAGAGAGTTTCGAAATCCTTTTCAAGCTTCTCAACCACATACCGGACCGAGTCAAGTCCCTCAGGACACTCTCTTTCGTTCGCATATGGAACCTGATAAGTCAGGCCTGATGGCTGCATAAACTTTCGATACTTACTTTTAGAAGTCGTGACACTTAACGCACCAAGTGAACGGCCGTGAAAACAGCCGGTAAAGGAAATGACATAAGGACGCTGCGTTACATATTTCGCAAGTTTGATTCCCCCTTCGATCGCTTCCGTCCCACTATTGGCAAAGAAGAAACTATCTAAATCTCCTGGAAGAATCTCCGCCAGCTCATCAGCCAATCGAAGGATCGATTCATACATGATGACTCCTGAAGGACCGTGCATCAGCCCATCTGCTGCATCTTTAATCGCTTGTACAATCTTTGGATGACGATGTCCAACATTCGTTACGGCAATTCCAGAGGTGAAATCAAGATATTTCTTTCCGTCCAACCCGTAGTAATAGCACCCCTCTTCTTTTACTACCGGTAAGTTCGGGTGATCCTTTGCCATACTGGGTGCCAGACGATTAGGCATATTTTGAATAAGCTGTTCAAACGTTCGTTCCATTCTAGTAACCTCCATATATGTGACTGACAAATTTGTTTTGTATTAATTCTCTTACATAAAGAAGAAATGAGCCAATAAAGCGACGATAGGTAAAGTAATAATCGTACGTTGGATAAAAATGATGAATAAATCTAAAAAGCTGATCGGAATCTTGGATTTGATTAATAGAATACCAATCTCAGACATGTAAATTAATTGAGTCAAAGACATTGCGGCAATGACGAATCTAGTTAACTCACTCTCAATTCCGCTCCCTACAACAGCAGGTAAAAACATGTCTGCGAAACCAACGATCATGGCAGGAGCCGCATCTGCCGCCTGTGGAATTTGTAATAACTCTAATAGTGCAACAATCGGATAAGCCAATATGTCAAACACTGGAGTATATTCCGCTACCACTAAAGCGATAGTTCCAAGGGCCATAACTAAAGGAATAAGACCAAACCAGATATCCAGGACGTTCTGGAATCCTTTTTTCGTTACCTCTCCGACACTTTTCACCTCTGATGCTTTTTCCACTGCTTTTTCAAAGCCCCATTGAAAACGGGAAACATTTTCAGGAACGGTTTCGGAGATTTGCATGCCAACCGGCTCATAATAGGTGTCTTTCTTCCGTGAAAGAGGCGGGATACGCGGACATATGACCGCAGCTGCTATCCCTGCAATCACCACTGTCCCATACAGTTGAACAAACATTGATTCCAATCCGATGAAGCTGACAATCACAAGACTGAAAGCGATCGAAGCAACGGAAAAGTTTGTCGCAATGACTGCTGCCTCCCGTTTTGTGTAGTAACCCTCTTCAAATTGTTTCGTTGTAATCAATACGCCGACGGTACCACTTCCCATCCAGGATGCAAGAGCATCGATAGATGATCGTCCCGGTAATTGGAAAAGCGGCTTCATGATTTTCTGCAGCAGAGTGCCGAAGAAATCCATCAATCCAAAATCTAAAAGCAGAGGCATCAATAAGCCTGCAAATAAAAACCAAGTGGCTAAGACAGGAACTAACGAATACAATACGGTTCCTCCCGTAAAGTCAGAAATTATCCACTCGGGACCACTCCCATTTACCGTCATCACCGCAAATATCGAACCGAGGACACGAACAGCGATCCAAAAGTATCCTACGTCGAATAGTCCTTTTAAAAATGATTGATTAACAATCCATTGAGGTTTAAAAACTTTTGTATAAATAGCCATAAGAGCTGATAAAGCAAAAACCACTGTCATGAATAATGGCAGTACACCTTCGAGCATTCCTTGAAAATAAGAAGCAAAGATCCCGACCCCGATTGTCATATTGCCTTCATACGTAACAGGCACAAGGAACAATAGTACCCCTAACAAGGACGGAATGATAAACTTTATTGCTTCCCTTGACGTTTTGCCTGACCGGGTTTCTAATTGACTAACATTTTGTTTTCCGACTTCCATTGTCAAACACCCCTTTAAAATTTATCCATAACCCCTAAACATTCGAGAACCACTTTTATGCGTCGTAATAATATCCCCCTTCTACCTTTCAGTTCTTTTCACCTTATTACTTGCAAGTTTCATGCCAATATTTTATTTTATTTTGTATTTTTTAAGTTTTCTGACTATTGATGGTTGACTGATTCCCAGGTTTTGGGCCATTTGCGTAGTAGTCTTATGCTTCTCCCTCGCATTCTTTAATACCTGTTCTTCGACTGACTCAAGAATGTCTTTTAATGATTGACCATTGTACTCAAATCCTGAAATATCAGCACTATGCTTTATGTATGGACCAGGGAGGTTTTCCATTTCAATTAATGGCTTGGAAGATGTCACAATCAGCCTTTCAATTATATTCATTAGCTCTCTGACATTCCCTTTCCAATCTTGGATCAACAACTGGTGAACAACTCCTTCATCCAGCTCTCTTTGGCGCTGATATTTTTCACAAAAATGATTTACAAAGTAATCGATCAACGTAATAATGTCTGATGTTCTCTCTCTCAATGGAGGAATCGTAATGGGAACCACATTCAAACGGAAGAATAAATCCCTCCTGAATTCTCTCTCCTCTACAGCCACCTCTAAATCCTTGTTCGTAGCTGCCAGAACCCGGAAGTCAACCTTCCTTTGCTTCGTACCGCCTACGCGATAAAATTGTTTCTCCTGAATGAACTTTAGAATTTTAACCTGGTTTGATAGAGATAGTTCCCCTATTTCATCTAAAAACAGGGTGCCGCCTTCAGCGAGTTCTGCTAATCCTACTTTCCCTTTGCGGTCCGCCCCCGTGAAAGACCCGGGTTCATACCCAAAGAATTCTGCTTCAAATAATGAGTCTGGTATAGCTCCACAATTGACCTCAATGAACGGGCCGGCTTTTCGTTGACTTTTGTTATGTATGAATTTCGCGATATGGGACTTACCGACACCGGATTCTCCCAGTAGGAGGACGTTCACATCGACTTCTGCTACTTGCAGGGCAACCTGTAACACCTTTTTCATCTCATTACTCGAGGCAATGATCCCTTCCGAATAGTAATGACGGCTTCTAAGGATTTCAAGCTCGCTTTTCACCCTCTCCATCTCATCTTCCATTTCAGTTAAATACTTTTTCATATTCAATAATTCCGTTACATCATGGGAATAGCTAACGATTCTCACTAGTTCTCCGTTTTCATCGAATACCGGAATCCCTGTAACGAGCAGTTTCTTGCCCTCTTTACTCGTCTGGACCAACGTTATTTTTTTCTTTTCTTTTAGAACGATCGGAGTTAATATCGGAGAAAAAACCCCTTCTTTTTCCAAATCATATACAGATTTTCCTACCATGTCTGCCGAATTCACGTTATAAATATCCCCGGTTGCGTCACTCACTTTCAAGATAATCCCATCTGTATTGGTTACTAAAATATCATCTTGCAGCGAATGAAGAATCGCTTCATTTTCATTCCAACTTTTTTTCATTTCAGTCACAGACAGCATCCCCTTTGCAAGTCTTGAAATTATTCAATAATGAATAATTATCCTGATAATTTTTATATTAATTCATTTATACCAAAGTTTTTTGACTTTTTATACATTTTTGAATAAATTATTCAAAAATAAATATTTTTACTCAACTCATTTGTAGGAGGCTGACTACTTCTATTCAAGATAGCAGTAGTTGATTTCCGCTGCAGGTGCTCGCTTTCCGCGGGGCGGGCGGTGAGCCTCCTCGGCTTCGCCTGCGGGGTCTCACCTCTCCCGCTTCTCCCGCAGGAGTCGAGCACCTTCCGCTCCAATCAACTTTCTAAGCATGAGTTTTCATTATTGCTAAATAAAACCAAAATATTTGAGGAAATCACTTCTCTATTTCTTTTTTGTTAATTACTAGTAATTCAATTTTCTTAAGGTTGTTTTCACCACTTTTAAACTCAGTCATTAGAAACTCTTATAGATGGTGAGGGGAACTGCGCAGACTCCTGCGGAGGCTCGGCCGTACGTCCGCGGAAAGCGGAGCAGTTCCCCTCACCATCTAGCACACTCTGGTTGACAGGACTCATAGCAATTTTAATGACGTTAAACCACAAATATTGATGAATAGAAACTACAAAAAAAACCATTATACTTTGACAGAACTAATAATTATTTTACTATTCAAACCATTTCGATTATCATTTTGGTAAGACTGTTTAAGGTGGGATAGGGATGACAGATGGAGAGAAGTTGACGTTGGAACATGCTAAAGAACTGGACAGGCAGGATTCATTGGCCCATTTCCGGAATGAATTTTACATAAAGAAAAATCACTATTATATGGATGGGAACTCCTTAGGCTTATTATCAAAACGAGCAGAGAAGTCGTTACTTACGTCATTGGAAGATTGGAAAGAACATGGAATCGATGGCTGGATGGATGGCCAGGAGCCGTGGTTCTATTATTCTGAGAAACTTGGCGAAATGACGGCTCCTTTAGTGGGGGCAGAAAAGGAAGAAGTGATTGTGACGGGTTCCATTACGACGAACCTTCATCAGTTACTCGCCACATTCTATCAACCTGATGGAAAACGCACCAAAATCTTAGCTGATGAATTGACTTTCCCTTCGGATATTTACGCGATCCAAAGTCAGCTGGAGTTAAAAGGCTACAACCCTGATGAACATCTGATTCAGGTAACAAGCAGAGACGGATACACATTAAGAGAAGAGGACATCATCGGGATGATGACGGAAGATATTGCTCTGATTCTATTACCATCCGTTCTCTATCGAAGCGGACAGCTCCTGGATATCAAGCGATTGACGAGTGAAGCCCATAAACGTGGCATTGTGATTGGATTCGATTTGGCCCATTCGATTGGGGCTCTTCCTCATCAATTACATGATGACGGAGTAGACTTTGCCGTGTGGTGCAATTACAAATATTTAAATAGCGGGCCGGGTGGTGTAGGTGGATTATTTGTTCATAACAGGCTTAAAGGGAAAAAACCTGGCCTTTCCGGATGGTTCAGCTCCCGTAAGGATAAGCAGTTTGATATGGATCATACGTTGAACCATGCAGATTCTGCAGGTGCCTTCCAAATTGGGACCCCGCATATATTAAGCAGTGCTCCTCTACTCGGCTCGCTGGAGTTATTTGAAGAAGCCGGCATTGAGAATCTGAGAAAAAAATCCCTTTCTCTCACACGATTTATGATGGATCTATTTCAACAAGAACTTTCACAGTACGGGTTTACAATCTGTAATCCACTTGAAAATGATCAGAGAGGCGGGCACATTAGTTTAAAGCATGAAGAGGCAGCAAGAATTTGTAAAGCCTTGAAAGTGAACAAAGTCACACCTGACTTCCGTTCACCAAATGTGATTCGACTGGCTCCCGTCGCTCTCTATTCTTCCTATGAAGATGTGTGGGAGACCATCCAAATCTTGAAAACCATCATGGACAAGGAAGAATATAAGAAGTTTGAAAATACGCGGAATGTTGTAGCATAACTTCTTTTAGAAAGGAGGAGACCGTTTGAAGATCATTGATATTTCCCGCCCTTTGCACAATGATACTCCTGTTTGGCCGGGGGACACTCCCTTTTCTTTCTCATTGAATTGGACGAAGGAGGAAACGGAATCCGTGAATGTCGGTCAGCTAACCATGAGTTCTCATACTGGAACACACGTCGACGCCCCCTTCCACTTTGACAATGAGGGAGAGAGAATATTGGACCTGCCATTAGAGAGGTTTGTGGGACCGGCCATCGTTGTATCGGTGGAGAATGCTGCAGAAATAAGCAGTGAACTATTGGAAGAGGTCGACTTGTCAGGAGTTAAGAAGGTACTTTTCAAGACGAATGCCTGGAAGAATCCTGAGGAGTTTCCCGAACGCATTCCACCCATTGCGAAAGATCTCGCACCTTTTTTGAAGGAAAAAGGTGTTGACCTGATTGGAGTGGACCTTCCTTCAGTGGATCCATTGGATAGTAAGGAGCTGAATGCTCACCATTCATTACGGGAACATGACATCGGAATATTGGAAGGGATTTTCCTTGACCACGTAGAGCCTGGACGATATGAATTGGTGGCCCTTCCCCTCCCACTTAAAGAAGGAGATGGATCTCCCGTCCGAGCCATTTTAATGGACCAGACATGATAAGATTCCTTTACAGGTTTTCCCTTCATTTTGTATAATATAATAGAAAAGTTCATTCATTAAATACAGAGTCCTGGCTGCCACCAGAACTCTGACAGTATACATTGCCGTGAGCAATTTTATCCTTAATAAAATCGAAGTAACCTTTCCCTTGCAGTTGTCATAGTGGGTGGGTTACTTCTTTTTTTGTTGCGTGACTGCGATTATTGCTACTGTTAATGTACCAAAGGCAATCATCAATTGTAGTACGTCTGCGGTTTCGATCATTCCTGCTCATCACCTCCCATCTTTAGGGAGCTGCCTCTTGCCCACCCAGCTATGTACACCGTAGATTCATTTTAACATAAAAAACGAACGTATGTTCTATAATTATGAGCATATTTAGAAAATAGTTCCTTTTTACTGAATTAACCCTGCCTATAAATTGTTTTCAATCGCATATATTCCCTCCCCCTATTCATAGACTAACGATATAGATGTTTAAAATGGTGAAAATTGGACCATAGCTAATTTTAAAAAGGAGGCGGCACAATGGGAATCACAATCACTTTGGGTTTAATCGTGATGCTGGGAATGATTTTGGGTATTCTTATTTATTTCTTAAGACAAGCTTTGGATTCAAATGATTCGAAAAAGATTGACTCTCATGACCATGATCATTTTTCTCAATGATGGTTTGGTCTTTCAATGACCGCTAGCGAAATTTGTCATTTTTTGCAGAACGGTCGATATCTTGAAAATACGGTTGATAAAATGAAAATACGGTTGATAAATCCTAATAAAAGTTGATATCTTTCCATAAAGGTCGATAAATCCGTATAACGGTTGATATCCTTACGATCAGCAAAGCAAAAAGCCCGGGCATCCTCCCTTTCAGGACGCTCGGGCTCTTTTCATTCAGTGATTTCCTTTTCGCCAAGCTTCATTGGACTTGAGCAAAGGGGACAAACCTTGGATTCCGTATCCTCATGTGTTTCCGGTCTCTGCCAGGCAATGCACTTGGTGTTTGTGCAAACCCAGGCCAAGATCTTACTCACCTTCCCACTCCTCGCCTTTTTATTTGTTTTCGGCTGATCCGTGTGGGGAGTGTTCGTAAATAAGTCTGCAATAAAACGGGAGCATTTCCGCTGTTCACCTTGATAATAGGCAGGAGAAGAAATAAACAATTTCTCTTTTGCCCTCGTGATGGCGACATACGCGAGCCGTCTTTCTTCCTCTACTGCACCCAAAGCCTTTTCTTTCTGATTCGGATCTTTGTACACCTTATCTTCAAGCTTATTGGCATTCAGTGCTGAGCTGTGGGGAAGGTTTCCTTCAATGGCGCCGATTAAAAACACGACGGGGAACTCCAGGCCTTTGGAACGGTGAATCGTCATTAACGATACGCTGTTTGTGTTCTTCTTTTGACTCTGATTTGAATAGATTTCTTCATACTTTGCTTTCATTTCATCAATAAAGGTAATAAAACTCGAAATCGTATCAAAGCGCTTCGCCGATCCTTCAAGCTCGTCCAGCATTTCTTTGATGAGTTCCTTCTGTTCTGTTACCACATGTGATTCCTGGGCATCAATGTATTGATGATAGAACTCTTTCCTGATCCGTTTAATCGCAGCTTCCGGTGACTGGTCTCCGATCGACTTTAGAAATTTCATCCGTTCTTTTATATTCTTTACCTGAAACGGCTTCAATCCTGATAATGTCGTTAAATGGATAAGAGGATATTTCTTTCTCTCCTTACGATCTTCCTCCAGAATATGAGCCATCCCCCGGTCCCTTCTTATAAAAAGAGTCGGCAGCAGTGATTCCATGGCTGAAAAGTTCCTTGGAACCATCGATAACCGCAGGTAATCCACCACCGGTTTCACCGTCCAGTTTTCATAGAAGAGGGAATCCTTTTGATTATAAGGAGTGAAAGGAATTTCCTTTAATAGCAGTTGCTCAAAGACCGCCCGCCCGCTGCTCATCGTCCGGTGAAGAATCGTCATATCCCCGTACGTATAGCCTCCTTCTATTAACTGATGGATTTCTTCTGTGATCCAAACGGCCTCTTCATCTGCAGTCGCTGGCCTTGAATAAAGCGGCTGTTGTCCTTCCACCTTAGTGGCGATGAGCTCTTTAACACGACGGTGTTCATTCTGTCCGATCACTTTATTACCCAACCCGATGATATAGGCATCAGACCGGTAGTTCTCTTTCAAAGTTACAACCCTTGCATCCGGGAATTCTTCATCAAAATCCAAAATAAATTCGTTTCTGGCGCCGTTGAAGGTGTAGATCGTTTGGTCATCATCCCCTACTACGAACAAGTTCCGATGAGCCGCAATCAGCTTCATAAGCTCATATTGTACAAGATTCGTATCCTGGAATTCATCTACCATCACGTACTGGAAACGGTGCTGTAGAGAGGTCAAGAGGTTAGGATTCGAAAGTAATAATTGATATGCCTCTGTCAGAATATCATCGAAATCCATTTTATGATTCATCCGCTTCCACTCTTCATATTTTAAGAGAATGTCACGCACTTCTTTTTCTGATTTTGATTTCTGTGGAAGCTCCCTGATATCTTTTTGGTTCAACTTATAATGAGAGAGTTTTGCGAGGAGCGTCTCTGCATCATAAGGATCATATATCTTCATTTCTCTCTGAATCTGCTTCAAGATAATTTGTTTATAGCGCTCGTTCCCGATCACTTCTTGTGTGTAGTGACGGGATCTCAATAAGTAAAGGAACAGGGCATGAAACGTACTGGCATGAACCTGTCCGCCAGCTTCCGTCCCCGGCAGGCTTGAAATCCGCTGCTTCATTTCTTCCGCCGCTTTCTTAGTAAATGTCACCAGTAAAATATTCTTCGGCTGAATATTTTTCACGCTCATCAAGTAGCCTGCCCGGCAAACGAGGACCGTCGTCTTTCCAGTCCCTGCACCAGCCAGGGTTAAGCACGGTCCCTTCACATGGCGCACAGCCTCTATTTGAGAGGCATTCAAGTGAATGCCTGCTTCCTCCATCGTCCGAAAGAAAAAAGAATCCTCTTCATCGGAGGATATCAGTTGTTTCGTCGTTTCCCCTTTATGGAGTGGCGCTACCGGGATTTCCTTCTTTTCCGCTTCATATGGATAAATAGAATAGTTGGTTAATACTTTATTCAAAGCTCATTCTCCTAGCTTTTCTTTACGATTCATAACCTTCTCATCATAACAAGAGCCCTTCAAAAATAGCAATGACAATCTCAGGATGATAGGGATGGACTACTGGATATATAAATACTGTTAAACGATTGTTTAATCCCTTGAACCCTAGTAGAATAAATGTTTTGAAGTACTAATCAAACGTTTGTTTAAATCCGATATGCTCCCCGAGGATTAACATATTGATAGAAAAGGTAATAGAACATTAGGTGATAAATGATGAATCTAACAAAATGGGGCTTTACCCGCTTCAACAGCATAAAAGCAGAATTCGATCACTTCCCCCACTCCCTTGTCATCCTCAGGAAAATCAGGAACTATTACTTCGTAAATAAAGTTCACTGGTCCCACCTTGATTCCGTCGTGGAAACACATCATCTTGAAGAAATGGAACTGCTTGTGAACCGGGAGCTGGATTCGGAGAAGTACTATCTTAATAGAAGATTGGATTAATGGCAATTTTTTCGCAAAAATAGTGAATTTATTTTTAATTGGAGAGGTACTACGTTCTGTTCCTATGTAGAATGCCTGCTTTTGAAGTGACGTTTAATACTTTTGTTAAATGATTTTTAGTGTTTGATCTATCTACTCCTTTTTCTTATAAGTGACAAACAATGAAGAAGCAGAGAGTGGATTGGAGCGGAAGGTGCTCGACTCCTGCGGGAAAAGCGGGACAGGTGAGACCCCGGAAGCGAAGCTGAGGAGGCTCACCGCCCGCCCCGCGGAAAGCGAGCACCTGCAGCGGAAAGGAACGGTCCTTGTTTTATTGAAACCACTCATTTTGAAGCTACTACTTACTTTTCCTAAGAAATTTAAAAAACAAGAAAGATTGAGATAAAGTAAGATAACCCACTATTTCATCGTAAAAAACAGCCCAAATCACATTATATTGATTATTCTGAACATTTGCATTAATTTTAGAATTTGTTAATATATAATTAATAAAAGATTTACAAACACAAAACTTTAAAGGAAGGCGTGATTCCAATGAAGTAAGCTAGCAAAGCATGTCAGCATCACATCTCGCTTTTGAGATCGGCCCGTGAAAACTGATTTCAAGATGTGTGGATATGCGGGAATGCGCAATCTTATTTCAGGAGATGATTCCAATGAAGAGTGTAAGCGAAGCATGCTAACATCATGGTACGCAAGAAGATAGCCCGTGAAAACTATCTTCGTAACATGTGGGCGTGTGGGAAAATCAGCGGCAAATGAAAATAAACTAAATAATACATGCAATACCATTAATTTAAATGAATGTTAAGTATGTGTATTAGTAAGAAAGGATAGTAAAGTTAATTGAATAAGGTTTACTTAAGTTAAGGCGCTGTTTATGTGATATAGGCATAAGCAGCGTCTTAAATTTTGTTTAAAACTCTTCTTTTAACAGGGAACAAACAGCTGCATCGCAAAAGATACCCTTTTCAAATGCCGCTTTTCTCAATACTCCCTCGAACATGAATCCTGCTTTTTCAAGACATTTCTTTGAAGCCGTGTTCTCCGGATCATAAAAAGCTTCTATTCGATTAAGGGACATTTCTTCAAACCCGTACTTCAAGGTAGGTCTTAACACCTCGGACATAACCCCTTGTCTCCAATAGTCTGGATGGACCTCAAATCCCACCTCGGCTTTAAAGTGCTCTTTTTCCCACTGATGAAAACCGCAGCTTCCAATGATTTCGTCTGTGTCTTTTAAAGCAATCCCCCATCTGATCCCTTCATTTTCCTGAAATCTCCCATTCCATCTGTTGATGATTTCAATGGCTTGTTTTTCCTCTTGAAACGATTCTAAATCATAATATCGAGTGACTTCATCTTTTGAAAAATAATCAAATACTCGGGGAGCATCTCCTTCTTCCATCTTTCTTAAGCGGAATCTTTCAGTTTCAAGCACCGGAAAGGTTCTTGTCAGCATAATCATTCTCCTTTTCTTCTTGTTCTCTTTTACTATTCAACATTGAATTTTTTAATGCCTTCTTTAAAATTGAATTTCTCATAAAATCTTATACTCGTGATTAGAAGCGTTGGTTTGTATTCTTTCCTTATTCTGGTTACAATCGATTTAATAATATGAAAAGGATTGGAGAAGCGATGTTGGATCATAAAGCTCATAAAATCATTGTAAGTAAGGTCATATTTACGGGAAATGCTTTATCCCCTTTTGATGGGTTCGTGGCCGTTCGGGATGACCGTATTATTGGAGTAGGTCCCCGCTCAGAGATGGTGAGCTTCATAGGACCGTCTACAGAAACATGGGATGTCGGAAACCGCCTGGTGACGGCAGGGTTTCATGACTTCCATCTTCATTTGTTTTTAGGGGCAATGTTCGAGGGATTCTGTCAGCTGACATTCGGTCATACAGAAGAAGCGACGGCAAAAATGGTTGCGGAGTATGCAAAGGACCATCCAGATGAAGAATGGGTCCTTGGATTCGGCTGGCATCACGTGCGCTGGCCTGGTCAGGCTCTTCCCTCCCGTCACTCTCTGGATCAGTACATTCCCCACCGTCCTGTTGTGCTTCTGAATGAAGAAGCTCATAGCGCTTGGCTGAATACAGCTGCCCTTCAGAAATTAGGGATTCACCGTGATACACCCGAGCCTCCTTTTGGAAAGATTGAAAAAGACGAGCATGGGGAGCCGACCGGCTTTTTGTATGAGACGGCTGTTCAGTATGTAATTGAAGCTTTTTCGTTTGATGAAAAAGTGAAAACCAGGCTGATGAAGGGGATGCTGGCAAAGACTTCATCCTACGGCATCACCTCTGTTTCTGATATGCTTCCTCTTCCCGGATATACTCTAGGGGATCCTGCTTTCTATAGGACCTTTGAGGAAAAAGGAACGCTGACGACGAGAATTCATTTTTTGGATGTTTTGGACGGAAACCTTGAGCGTGGTGTTCAATTCAGGGAAAAGTATCAATCCGATAAGCTTCAATTTTCCGGCTTGAAGCAGTTCCTGGATGGTGTCCCCCTCACCTATACGGGCTTTTTGCTTCAGCCGTACTCTGACCGTCCTTCAGAAACCGGCGGCACGATTTATGATTCTCACGTTTACCAAAAATGGATTGAAGACGCAGACCGGGAAGGTTTCAGGATCCGCCTGCACGCATGTGGAGACGCGGCGGTCCGGTTGGGCCTGGATTTGTATGAGCACGCCCGGAGTGTAAACGGACCACGGGATTCCCGCCATACAATCGAGCATATTGAAGTTTGTGATCCAAGTGACTTCGAGCGGTTTGAGAAATTAGGAGTCATTGCATCCATTCAGCCTGAACACCTGACATCAGGGTCTATGGATACCCATGCCTATTTAGACAGGCTGGGTCCTGAAAGGGCTCGATTCACTTGGCCGATCGGATCCTTGCAGAATCACAGGGCCAGTATCGCGTTCGGAACGGACTTTCCGATTGTGGACCTGAATCCCATGCTTAGTCTTTACCGGGCGGTTACACGTAAACATGAAGACGGCACTCCACATGGAGGATGGAATCCTTACGAGAAAATTTCAATGGCACATGCCCTGATGCATTACACGAAATCCCCTGCCTACGGAAACTTCAGAGAGCATGATTTAGGAACGATCGAAGTTGGAAAGAAAGCTGATTTAGTCGTCTTGGATCGAAATCTCTTTGAAGGGGAAACGGAAGAAATACTGGAGACTGGTGTTTGGATGACCATGATGGATGGTAACGTTGTGTACGGCAGATAGCGTTGAAATTTGAAATGGGCATAAATCACCGCTTCCTGCCAAAAAACAGAGGTCCGTCCCTCAAAACCTGGGGACGGACCTCTCTCTACCTATTTATCTTATTTTTGTTCTGGTGCTTGAAGTCCCCCACCACGAATGGTTTTTTCCTGGAATGGGAGATTGAGTTCATTGCTAAGTTTCTCGAGGAAGCTCAGTTCGCGTTTGGATACGAGGCAGATGACGGTTCCTTCTGCTCCCATGCGCCCGGTTCTTCCTGAGCGGTGAATGTATTGTTTCGTATCGCTTGGAAAGTCGTAATGGACAACGTGTGTGACGTCTGTAATATCCAGACCGCGTGCTGCGACGTCTGTTGTCAGAAGCATGGACACTTTTCCTGAACGGAAGCGGTCCAGTGATTGCTTACGCTCCATCTTGTTTGATTCCCCTGCCAGCACTTCCAGTTCGACTCCCTTATACTTCAGCTTTTCTTCTATTTCAGAGAGCTTTTCCAATTGATTAAAAAAGACAAGGGCCTTAATTCCTTTGAAGTAGGAGATGCTTCTTAGAGCTTCCATTTTGTCTCGCATCTCACTGTATACATACACATGATCCACTTTCGGGTTATCGAGATTGGCTTCCATTTTGACGATTTCATGGTTTTGCAATAGGGATTCTGCTACGTGCTCGGTTTCGTCTGATAAAGTGGCCGAGAAGAATAAAACTTGACGCTCTTTTAAAGTTGACTTGATGATATCCCCTACTTCACGGATATGTTCTGATGAGATCATTAAGTCGAACTCATCGACGACGATGGTTTTCACTTCGTGCATCTTCATTTTCTTCATTTTCATCAGTTCGATCAAGCGACCCGTTGTTCCCACTACAATATGCGGCTTTTTCTTCAGCTTCTCGACTTGCTTTTTAATGTTTGCCCCTCCAATGAAGGCAGCACTCGTGACGTCGGTTCCCTTCGCCCACTTCTGGATTTCCTGGTGGATTTGCATGACAAGCTCCCTTGATGGAGCAAGTATCACAGCTTGAGCCTGTTTTCTTGATGGATCAATGGCCTGGATGATTGGAAGTAGATACGCAAGCGTCTTCCCTGTTCCAGTCGGTGACTCACAAACAATATCTTTCCCTTCCATGATGAGAGGTACCACACGCTCCTGTACAGGAGTTAAAGAAGTGAATCCTGATTCTTCCCAGTTTTTTTGGATTGATGGGGTATTGATAATAGTTGAAATTGAGTTCATTCTATTAGTCCTTTCTTAATCGGCAGAGGCAGCAGGAATCTCTTCGTCAGCGATCGGCAAGCTGATTTCCACTGCGGTTCCTTTTTCTTTTTCACTTTGAAAGTGTATATGTCCATTATGTCGTTCAATGATCTTTTGACAGACGGCCAGTCCCAGGCCCGTTCCTTTTTCTTTCGTTGAATAGAATGGCTCTCCGAGGTGGCCGATCCTCTCCGGTTCCATGCCTACACCGTTATCCGCAACGATAACATGGACGTCGTCGCCTCGGGTGACCAATGTAATCGAAACAATTCCATCCTTGTTATCAGGTATGGATTCAACTGCATTTTTAATAATGTTAATGAACACCTGTTTGAGCTGATTTCCTTCACCCAAAACGTACAAAGGCTTTTCCGCCAGGTTTTTATATTCAATGGATACATTATCAAAATGAGCCTGTGGTTCCATCAGCACCAGTACTTGTTTCAGGATATCATCCAGTTTTTCACGACGAAGGTCGAACTCCTGCTGTTTACCCAGTATCAGCATCTCCCCTGAGATCAAGTCTATCCGATCGACTTCAGAGAGCATGATATCCAAATGATCATGGTTGATTCGATTACTGATTTGCATAAGCTGGATGAACCCTTTAAGGGACGTAAGGGGATTACGGATTTCATGCGCAACGGCCGCAGCCAGCTGGCCAATGACAGAAAGCTTTTCGGATGCTATCACCATTTCTTCATTTTCCCGATGAAGTGTGATATCCCTGGCAATGGCAAACATACCAGTCACTTTTCGATTAACAATAATCGGTACAAGTGAACAGCGCAGTATTTTCCGGTTGTTATTGGCTAAATGAATGGTCGTTTCAAAGGTTGACGCCCAACCTTTGAAGGTTTGGAAGAAGTACTCCGTTACTCTTTTCATCTCGACTTCATCCAAAAATTCGCTGAATTTCACTTCTTTTAACTCTTCATGAGTTGATTCCAGCAATCCTTCAGCTTCAGAGTTCACAGATACCACATTGCCATCCAGGCTAAGTTCTAAGACTGCATCCGAATTTTGTTCAAATAGAGAATGATAATGCTGATTCCTTATTTGAAGCTGTCTCTCTTTTTTCTTCAACTTTTCATTCGAGATTATTAATTCACTGGTTCTCCGATACACCAATAAAAAAATGATCATACCTGTTACAAGTGTAAATAGCCAGCCTTTATAGCGCTGAAAATAAATATACATGCTGAGCTTTTCATGAGCGATGATCATGGAAAAATAGTCCGATAGTATAATCCACAGGATGCCTAATAATACATAGGTGACGGAAATTCTTAAGGCAATGTCTTTTGCTTGTTTCATCGTTGATGGTTCACCTAAATTCAAAATAGTCTTTCTCCTATGGTTTCTCAGTTCTTACCAATTTATCATAAATTCTTTGAAGACTTATTTTCCTTTCAAAAAGAAAGTCATCAAAGGGTAAATTCCTATGCTTTGTATGATGAGAGAGAGCAGGATGACACCAAATGTCAAGGAATGGAGCAGCTGAGGTCCTTGTCCATCTATACTCAGTAATAAAGCAACAGACATAGTTCCTTTAATACCGGACCAAGTTAATATGAATACTTCCTTCCATCCGTACGTTTTTCTCCAAGTTTTTTTCATTTTGACAACACCAATAATAATAACATAGCGAACCACCAAGGAGAGAATAAATAGGAAGAAGATCCACCCGATTAATGAGAAAGACAAATACTGTGTCGCCTGAATCCCGATTAATAGGAATAAAAAGGTGAGAATGGTCGGTTCCATGACAGTCCAGAAACCATCCAGATCCTTTCTAAAATGATGTTCCTTAATCGTTCTTCCGTATTCATACGAGAGCATGATCCCTGAGAATACAGTAGCCAGTACGCCTGAAACACCAAGCTCTTCCCCTATGTAAAAGGTTCCATAAGCAAGAATGATGCTAAGCATGATCTGATATCTGGAATCTGTTGTGAAGTGGATGGCTTTACTCGCCAGCCAGCCGAGTGACACACCAATGGCGATTCCTCCTACGGAAACCAACAGAAATTCCAAAAGAAAAGAAGGCACTGAAATGGTTCCTTCCCCAAAGTAGACCCCTGCCACAACCGTAAAGAGCACGATGCTTGTCCCATCATTGATCATTGACTCACCTTCTACAACATCTGCTATGTCCTGGTGATTGGAAGATTCCTTTAATATAGACTCAACGGACACAGGATCCGTAGGTGTCAGGATCGTAGCGACTAATAGAGCTTCTACAAACGAAATGGAAAGCCACGGATGCAAACCGTAATAAAAGAGCAGGCTCATCAGAAGGGTCGTAATGATGATTCCCACTGTACTAAGGATAGATATGATTCCAACATGCTTTTTTAAGGCTTTGGTTGAAAATTGATAGGCGGAAATAAATAATAAGGATGGTAGAAACCATTCAAAAATGATTTCTTTCGTTAAGTTGACGTCAGAAAAAGCAGGTGCGTACGACAGCCCTATTCCAATCAGAAGTAAAACTACTGAAACAGGAACATTCTTTTTCTTTTTATCAATGGTAAAAACACTGTAGCCGATTACAAGCAAAAACAGAATTTGAATTGGATCGATGATTCACACCTCCAAACCAGGGGTTTATACCTTTTTATTCCACTGACACATTCCCATTAAACACACCCCAACCTTCTTCCTATTTTTTCAAAATTGTGTTTATTTTTCATGTAAGAGGAAAAAAGAGAAGCAATGATAGTGAAGGCAGGTGATGCTACATGTTGAGCACGATATATGGTAGCAAAATATTCAGTAAAAGCGGTACGATTACCCTCCCACACAAATGGCGAGAACAGTTTGGACTGGTTCCAGGAAGACTTGCAGAACTCGTCTACCAAAACAACTGTATATATATTAAGCGAGCGGTCAAAGACTCTACTCATAACAAGCGCTACGTCTCTGAAAAAGGAACCGTCCACATCCCAAAAGAACTTCGCGAAGAAATGGGCATGGCCCATCAATCACCCTACTACCTGATCGTAAATGAAACAGATAATTGTTTTATGATTTCAAGGGAAAAATAGCCATTCGAACCAAGCTCTTCCCTCCACCAAACAAGGTCCGTCCCTCGCCTGTTTCAAAGCGACGAGGGACGGACCTTTGGTTGTTCGATGGTGATGCTGCTTCCCGATGGGGAGATGGATAGTTTGCGGACGTTCATGCTTGGGAAGGACTGTTCCAGCTGCCGCGCGAGCCATTCACTTGCTTCCCGTTCCACGAAGCAGGCAATCGTCGGGCCGGCACCGCTTAAGGCGACACCGAATGCCCCGAAACGGCCCGCAACCTCTTCCACTGCATCATAGTGAGGAAGCAGCTTTCTCCGGTGAGGCTGATGATACCTGTCTCGCTTCATCATTTTCCCAACCATTTCCCAGTCCCCTGTTAAAAACGCAGCCACCAGTACGTTTGAAATCGCTCCGGCTTCCACGGATTCTTCAAAGGAAAGACTCTCCGGAAGTACATTTCGGGAATCAGATGTTTTCAGTTCAGCTTTAGGAATCACGCATACCACATCAACAGGCAGATCAGGAACCGACAAAAGACTCACACCTTTTTCATGCTGACAGCTGACCACAAACCCACCATAGAGGGACGCCCCTACGTTATCGGGATGACCTTCAAACCGATTCGCAAGTGCCAGTTTCTTTTCCTGGGTCAGATTCAGCTCACACAGGGCATTGGCAAGCTCAATGCCCGCCACAACCGCTGCTGCGCTGGAGCCTAACCCTCTCGTTAACGGAATGTCACTGGATATGTAGAGGTGACAAGGAGACGGCTTCTTACCATAGTCATCCGCCACCTCTTTCACTATCTCTACAATGAAATGTGTCTCATCAGCCGGAAAGACCTCCAGGGCAGAAGAAAGGGGAATCACTTGCCAATCTTCCGCTTCATGTACCTCAACGGTTAAAAATACATTTAACGCCAAACCGAGAGAATCAAATCCTGCGCCTAAATTGGCTGTGCTTCCAGGGACTATGATCTTCCAGGAGCGGGGGGCACGTCTTTTCATACGCCAATTGTCCCTTTGATATAGTCCTTCACCATTTCACGATCGTTTTGCAACTTCGCCGGTATGACCGGACTGCAATCCATGGCCGTAACTGGATCCTTTAAGCCATTACCTGTCAGCACCGCCACTACCTTTGAACCTTTTTCGATCAAGCCTTTATCCAATGATTTCTTTATTCCCGCAATCGATGCACATGAAGCGGGCTCGGCAAAGATCCCTTCTTTACTTGCAAGCAGCTGATAGGCCTCTAGAATTTCTTCATCGGTTACTTCATCGATATGTCCATTTGATTCCTTCAACGCATCGATTGCTAATGTCCAGCTTGCCGGGTTCCCGATTCGGATCGCCGTCGCAATCGTTTCAGGCTGAGGAAACACCCTGTCATGGACCAAAGCTGCTGCTCCAGATGCTTCAAAGCCAAACATTCGAGGTAAAGTGGAAGCTTTGAGCTCATGATATTCTTTAAATCCTTTCCAGTATGCTGAAATATTCCCCGCATTACCGACAGGGATCGCAAGCACATCAGGGGCCTCACCCAACCCTTCGATGACTTCAAAAGCTGCTGTTTTCTGGCCTTCCAAACGATACGGATTCACTGAATTCACCAGAGTCACAGATTCGGTTTTACTCAATTCACGGACGATTTCCAGGGCTTCATCAAAATTTCCTTCGATGGAAATGATTTCGGCACCATACATGACAGCTTGAGCCAATTTCCCTTGAGCAATTTTCCCCTCGGGAATGACCACGATACATTTGATTCCTGCCCTCGCTGCATAGGCTGCTGCTGAGGCGGAGGTATTTCCGGTAGAGGCGCAAATGACCGTCGAACTCCCTGACTCTACCGCTTTGGCAACGGCGAGAACCATTCCGCGATCTTTAAAGGATCCGGTGGGGTTTGCTCCCTCAACCTTTACATTCAACTCGATGCCCCATTCCCGGGACAGCGTTTTTAATTCAACCAAGGGAGTATTCCCTTCATTTAACGTTAAAAGAGGAGTGTCATCATTTAATGGAAGATGCTCCCTATACTGCTCCAGTAACCCTTTCCATCTCATCCTTTGTCTCCCCCTTCTACACGGTATGAACTTTCAATCGAATGAACCGCTTCATAATCCTTCAACTCCATCAATATGTCTTCGTAATGATCAAGAGATGCTTTATGAGTCACAAGGACAATTTCAGCAAATTCATCACTGTCTAATGGATTCTGTAGAATCTTCTCAAAACTGACGCCGTGATTCGAGAAGATGGAAGTGAGTTTTGCTAAGACGCCTACTTCATCCTGAACGTGCAGACGCAAGAAATATTTTGAGTGGATTTCATTCCGTTCTTTTAACTTTTTAGGGAATTGCGGGTTCACCGCACTCTTACCCGTGACTCCCAATCTCATATTCTTCATAATTCCTACCATATCTGATACGACGGCTGTGGCAGTTGGAAGACTTCCTGCCCCCGGACCGTAAAACATCGTTTCACCAACCGCTTCCCCGTATACGTATACTGCGTTATATTCATCATGAACGGATGCGAGTGGATGCTCATTTTGCAGCAGAGTGGGCTCCACGCTCACTTCAACACTTTCTCCTTCACGGTGAGCGTAGCCGATGAGCTTCATTGTGTAGCCGAATTGCTCGGCATATTGGATGTCATCACCCGTCACTTCCGTAATACCTTTCACTTTCACATCGGCTAAATCGACGTTCATGGAAAACCCTAACGTTGAAAGAATCGCCATCTTTCTCGCTGCATCCAAGCCGCCTACATCTGCCGTCGGATCCGCTTCTGCATACCCTAAGTCCTGGGCTTCCTTGAGAACATCATCGAAGGTCCGTCCCTCTTTCGTCATCTTCGTCAGTATGAAGTTCGTCGTTCCGTTGACGATTCCCATCATTTTCGTGATGCGATCGGAGGCGAGGCCATCTACTAAACTTCTTAAAATCGGGATTCCTCCTGCGACGCTGGCTTCGTAGAATAGGTCGCAGCCGTTTTCTGAGGCGGCCCTTAGTAATTCCGGTCCGTGAAGGGCCATGAGATCCTTGTTTGCCGTTACGACATGCTTCTTCTGGTGCAGTGCATGGAGGAGATGTTCTTTCGTTGCTTCAATTCCTCCCATTACCTCGACCACAATATCAATTTCAGGATCAAACAGGACTTCCTCAGGATTTAAGGTCAGTATGCTGTTTACCATTTCCAGTCCTCTATCTTTCTCTAAATCCTGAACAAGGGCTTTCTTTACCTTCACAGGACAGCCGATTTGATGGGACAGTTTATCCTGATGATTCTCTACAATCTTCACCACTCCGGCTCCCACCGTTCCGAGTCCTAAAAGTCCGATTGAAATTGATTCCATAAGCCGAAAACCTCCATTTGTTTATTTCACATGTACATTTGTTCTTATATAGTGGACATTATAGTTGAAAAAATTACCTATTACAATAGGTATTTACGTATTTCTCGAATGTAAGAGCTTTCATTATTCATATATTGTGAGAATTGTTTTTAATAAACTCCATCACTTATAAACAGAGGACCGCTCCTAACTAACAACGTAGTTAAGAGCCGTCCTTCTTTCACACAATATGGTGCAGCTGTCTGGCCATTTTGGATAGATCCCGGTACACTGGGATCTTGCTTGGATCGGCATTTCCGCCACTGATGACACAGCCGACTTTCTTTCCTTGTACCTTGACCTTTTGGCACATGGCTGCCGCTAAGGATGCTGCTCCTGCTCCTTCAACCAGCGTTTTTTCCCGTTGAAGCATAAACATGATGCTATAGGAGATTTCTTCATCCGTAACCGTAACCATATCGTCTACATACTGACGGATGATCGGAAACGTGAGCTCTCCAGGCTTCTTGACGAGGATTCCATCAGCAATGGTGTGTACATGCTCCAGGGATCCTTTGTTTCTTCCTGTAAAAAAGTTATACGTAGCCGGTGCTCCCAGTGCCTGTACGCCGACGATCTGTACTCGGGGGTTAAAGGCTTTTACGGCCAGTGCCATTCCGGCCAACAGACCGCCTCCGCCAACAGGTACCAGGATCATGTCTAAATCACTGAGTTGCTGAAGCATTTCCAGTGCGACTGTCCCTTGCCCAGCCATCACTTTATGATCATCAAATGCATGAACATACGTCGAGCCATTTCTGATTTTCTCTTGGAGTGCTGCCCCGTAGGCTTCCTGATAGGTGTCTCCAGTCAGGACAATCTCAGCTCCGTAATGTTTCGTTGCCGCTATTTTTGTGGAAGGCGTTCGTTTCGGCATGAAGATTTTCGACGGAACTCCGCGCAGGGATGAAGCCAGTGCCACACCTTGGGCATGATTTCCTGCAGATGCGGCAATGATGCCTCTACCCGCTTCTTCTTCAGACAATGACATGATTTTATTCATTGCGCCTCTTACTTTGAAGGAACCTGTTCGCTGCAGGTTCTCCATTTTCAAATAAATCTCTCCACCTGTGAACGTATTCAGCGTCGATGATTGCTTTAACGGTGTTCGATGCACCTGATGACTGATTCTTTCCATCGCTTCTACAACTTCAGTGTTATCCATTAAATTCCCAAGCCACTCACCTCATAATTTTTTTCGTATTCTTCAATATTTTTTCCGTAATGTAACGTCAAATCAATTTCATCCAGTCCCTTTAACAACATCGTCTTCCAGTAAGGATCGATGTCAAAAGAGACACGAAGCCCTTCTGAATCACAAATGGTCTGATGCTCAAGGGAAACTTCCATTTTATATAAATCTACATGACTCTCATTTCTTAAAAGAGCATCCACTGTTTTCTCTTCAAGCTGAATGGGCAGGATCCCATTCTTCAAACAGTTGTTATAAAAAATATCTGCAAAGCTTTTGGCGATGATTACTTTAAACCCATAGTCCTGAAGGGCCCACGGAGCGTGCTCCCTCGAAGATCCGCACCCAAAATTCTTTCCGCCAAGGAGAACCTCGGCGTTTTGATATTGGGGTGTGTCTAATAAGAATTCGTCTCTTAGCAACTTTCCATCGTCTTCAAACCGCCAATGATAAAACAAGAACTGTCCAAACCCTTTACGTTCAATCCTTTTTAAAAACTGTTTCGGTATGATTTGATCGGTATCGACATTGTCTCTCCTGAGAGGAAATACTTTTCCTTCCACATGATTGATCGCCACCTTTTCACCTCCTATGAAATCGGCATTTTTTCAAGCTTCCGTACATCTGTCAGCTTTCCGGTCACGGCAGCCGCTGCGGCCATGGACGGGCTGAGTAGATGGGTTCTCGATCCGTTTCCTTGCCGGCCTTCAAAGTTCCGGTTGGAAGTCGATGCACAGCGTTTGCCTGGAGGCACGATATCATCATTCATAGCCAGGCACATGCTGCAGCCTGCTTCCCTCCACTGGAATCCAGCTTCTTTAAAAATGGTATCCAGGCCTTCCTCTTCAGCCTCTTTCTTCACTTTAAACGAACCCGGAACAACCAAAGCGGTCAAGCCCGGCTTTACAGTTTGGCCTTTTACCACCTCAGCCGCCGATCTCAAATCACTCAAGCGCGAATTCGTACACGAGCCAATAAACACATAATCAACCTCTATGTCCTCGATTCTCATCCCCGCTTCGAGCCCCATATAATGAAGCGCCCTTTCAACCCCTTCTCTTTCAGAAGGATCTGCGTACAGTTCCGGATGAGGGACGGACCTCGAAATCGATGCGCCCATTCCAGGATTGGTTCCCCATGTTACATGAGGCTCGATCTCCTCACCTTTCACCTCAATTTTGTGATCATAGGTTGCGTTCTTGTCACTCTTTAAGGATCTCCATTCTTCTTTGCATTGTTCAAACGATTTATCTTTAGGAAGATATTCTCTTCCTTCTAAATATTCGAAGGTCGTCTCGTCGGGACTGATCAATCCAGCCTTGGCTCCTGCTTCAATGCTCATATTACAGATGGTCATTCTTTCTTCCATGGATAGATCGCAGATCACGTCACCGGTGAATTCGATGACATATCCGGTTCCAAATCCTACCCCGTAGGTAGAAATGATGTTTAAGATCACGTCTTTGGCTGTGACACCGAATCCCAACTCTCCCGTCACGTCCACTTGAAGGGTTTTTGGCCTTGATTGCCAGAGGGTTTGGGTTGCCATAACATGCTCCACTTCACTCGTGCCAATCCCGAAGGCCAGTGCCCCAAAGGCTCCGTGGGTTGAGGTATGACTGTCTCCGCAAACAATGGTTTTCCCCGGCTGAGTCAAACCGAGCTCTGGACCGATGACGTGGACAATCCCTTGATCGGGATGATGGATATCGGCGAGAGTGACTCCGAATTCCTCACAATTTTGCTTTAACGTATCCATCTGCAGTCGAGCGATTTCATCCCTGATGATGTGACGCTCTCTTGTCGGTACATTGTGATCCATCGTGGCATAGGTCAAATCGGGTCTTCTCACTTTGCGATTTTTTAAGCGAAGACCTTCAAATGCTTGGGGAGACGTAACTTCATGTACAAGGTGCAGATCAATATACAATAGATCCGGCTTGCCCTTTTCTCTGTGCACAATGTGTTTTTCCCATATCTTTTCGATGATATTTTTCCCTGCCATGAACTCCCTCCTGGTTTGGTAAGATTTTTATTCAGTTAAGGCTGTATTAATAGAATTGTTACTGAGTGAGTAGTGGTTGATTTCCGCTCCAGGCACTCGCTTTCCGCGGGGCGGGCGGTGAGCCTCCTCGGCGCAAGCGCCTGTGGGGTCTCACCTGTCCCGCTATTCCCGAAGGAGTCGAGTGCCTTCCGCTCCAATCAACTTCGTTTTAATCTGTTTGCTTAACATTCTACCCTACAAGTAAGCCGCCAGGATCGAAGACAGGGCATGATCCGCTTCCAGTCGCTCTACAACCAGCTGGCTCATGGCACCGGTCCCAACTACGGTTCCGCGCCCCATCGTCCAAAGATCTCCTGTACGGTAGCCTGCGTTCAGGACTTCCTGAACAGCCATTTCAATCATTTCAGCCTCTTCTTTTAAGTCGAAGGAATGTCTAAGCATCATGGCAACCGATAGAATCATGGCCAGTGGATTGGCTTTTCCTTTTCCGGCGATATCGGGTGCTGATCCGTGTACCGGTTCGTAAAGCCCGAAGGAGTCCCCTCTTAAACTGGCGGAAGGAAGCATTCCCAGTGAGCCTGTGATCATGGAGGCCTCGTCACTCAGGATATCCCCGAACATATTCTCAGTCACCAGCACATCGAATTGCTTCGGCTGATACATCAGCTTCATGGCAGCGACATCGACCAGCATATGTTCCACTTCCACATCCGGGTATTCCCGAGACACTTCATTCACGACTTCGCGCCACATTCGACTTGTTTCCAAGACATTTGCCTTGTCGACGGACGTTAATTTTTTCTTTCGTTTTTGAGCCAGCTTGAAGGCTTTATGAACGATCCGTTCGATTTCACTTTTTTCATAAACAAGAGTATCAACTGCTACTTCGTCTCTCTTCCCTTGACGACCGGACGGCTGACCGAAGTACAAGCCTCCTGTCAGTTCCCTGACAATCACCAGATCTACTTCTTCTACAATCTCCCGTTTAAGTGGGGATGCACCTAGTAAACTTTCAAATGCTTTCACCGGTCTCAGATTCGCGAAAAGGTCGAACTCTTTGCGGATCGCCAGGAGACCTTTTTCTGGACGAAGCTCTTTCGGAAGATGCTCCCACTTTGGACCTCCTACAGCACCTAATAAAACGGCGTCACTATCTTTACAAAGCTTGATCGTTTCAGGAGGTAATGGTGTACCGAAGCGATCGACGGCAGAGCCGCCGATGTGACCTTTCTCGACTTCGAATTCATGACCGAACCAATCACCCACTGCCTTCAGTACTTCTAATGCCCCGTCCATGATCTCTTGACCGATACCGTCTCCTGGTAGTACAGCGATTTTTTTCTTCATTAGAATTACCTCCTGTTTTGGTTGGTTTTATGGGAGAGCCTTGATAAACAAGGCTCTCTGTCTTACAAGCTGGCTTCCACCGTTTCCTTCTCCATGGACTGTGACTTCCGTTGAGCGGATCGATTCACTGCATTAAGGTAAGCGCGTGCTGATGCTTCTAATACATCCTGGGCAGTTCCGCGTCCGCTTGTCTTTTCTCCGTTATATTCGAGTCGGACATAGACTTCTGCAAGGGCATCCCGGCCACCACCGACTGAGTTGATCTTGTAATCTAATAATCTAGAAGGACTTGGCAGAATTTTTTCGATCGTATTGTAGATGGCTTCTACACTCCCTGATCCCGTTGAAGCAAGCCGGGTTACACTTCCGTCCTCAAACTTCAATTCGATCGTGGCCGTCGGAATATTGTCCATGCCATATTGGACCTGCATTCTTTCTAATGTAAAGCCGACAGCATCGGCCATTTCCGTTTGCTTATTCGTCAGGATGCTGAAGAGATCTTCATCGACGATTTCCTTTTTCTTATCCGCCAGATCCTTGAATGCATGAAATGCTTCATTAAGCTTCTCCTCTGAAAGTTCAAATCCCAATTCAACCACTTTATTTTTAAAGGCATGACGTCCTGAGTGTTTTCCAAGCACCAAGCGGGTTGCATTCACTCCAATCAGTTCAGGGGTGATGATTTCGTACGTTGTTTTTTCCTTCAGCATTCCGTCCTGGTGAATACCTGATTCATGAGCGAAAGCATTATCACCTACAACCGCTTTGTTAGCCGGTACTCTCATCCCCGTCAGCTTACTGACAAGAGAGCTTGTTTTCTTGATTTCATCGAGTTTCAGGCGGGTGGTGGCTCCATAAAAATCTTCCCGGATTCTAAGAGCCACTGCGATCTCTTCCAAAGCTGCATTTCCAGCCCTTTCCCCGATCCCATTGATCGTTCCTTCGATTTGATCGGCTCCGTTTTCAATGGCAGCCAGTGAATTGGCTGTCGCCATTCCCAAATCATCATGACAATGAGCCGATAGCTTTACTCCGTCGATATTCGGAACGTTTTCTCTTACGTACCGAAACAATTCACCGTATTTATGAGGGGTGATATATCCTACCGTGTCAGGAAGGTTAATGACGGAAGCTCCTGCCTCAATCACCTTCTCCATGATTTTCACTAAAAAATTGAGATCTGATCGGCACGCATCTTCTGCCGACCACTGAACCACCGGGAAAAATTTCTTCGCATACTGAACGGCCTGGACCGCTGTATCGATGACTTGATCCGGTGTCATCTTCAGCTTATGGGTCATGTGAATCGGAGAGGTGGCAAGGAACACATGTAACCTTGGTTCGGCCGTTCCTTTAAGCGATTCCCATACCGCATCGATGTCCCGCTGCTGAGCTCGGGCAAGCCCCGTTACAGAGCTGTTCTTGATCGTGGAACCGATCCGCTGTACGGCATCGAAGTCCCCTTTTGAAGCTGCAGGAAAACCGGCTTCAATGACGTCCACCCCGAGCCTTTCCAGTTGTCTCGCCACTTCGATCTTTTCAATCGTATTAAGATTTACACCCGCTGACTGTTCACCGTCCCGTAGAGTTGTGTCAAAGATCTCAATGGTTCGCACTCGCAACCACTTCCTTTTCTTTAGTAGAAGGTTTCTGTACAAATGGCATCATTTTACGAAGCTCTCTCCCAACGACTTCGATCGGGTGCTGACTTTCACGTTGATTGATGGCGTTAAACTCCGGACGGTTCGCCTGGTTCTCCAGGATCCATCCCTTCGCAAATTTTCCTGTTTGGATATCCGTTAATACTTCCTTCATGCGGGCTTTCGTTTCTTCGTTCACCACCCGTGGACCTGAAACGAAGTCTCCCCATTGAGCCGTGTCTGAGATTGAGAAGCGCATTCCTTCTAATCCCTGCTCATACATCAGGTCAACGATCAGCTTCAATTCATGTAAACACTCGAAATAGGCGACCTCTTTTTGATAACCTGCTTCCACCAGCGTTTCGAATCCTGCTTTCACAAGGGATGTCACCCCTCCACACAGGACTGCCTGTTCACCAAATAGGTCGGTTTCCGTCTCCTCCTGGAAGGATGTTTCCAAGATCCCTGCGCGTCCTGCCCCAACACCTTTTGCATACGCAAGGGCCAGTTCTGCGGCATGACCTGAAGCGTCTTGATAAACCCCGAAGAGTGCAGGCACTCCGGCTCCTTCTTCAAATGTTCTTCTTACCAGGTGTCCCGGTCCTTTCGGTGCTACCAGGAATACGTCTACATCTTCCGGAGGAACGACTTGATGGAAATGGATATTAAATCCGTGTGCAAATGCCAGTGCTTTGCCTGAGGAAAGGGCCGGCTTGATTTCTGCCTCATACACTTTCGGTTGATGCTCATCCGGCAGGAGAACCATGATGACGTCTGCCTGTTCACTTGCTTCGCGGACCGAGTAGACATCGAATCCGTCTTCTTCCGCCTGGTCCCAGGACTTCCCTTTTCGTAATCCGACTACAACATCAAATCCGCTTTCCTTCAGGTTCTGAGCATGTGCGTGACCCTGTGAACCATAACCGACAACCGCTACCTTCTTCCCTTTTAAAACCTCTTCATTCACATCTCCGTTATAATATACCTTTACCATTTCCCTCATCCTCTCCGTTTTTTGAATAATACGTTTTTTAAAAGTGAGTGTTATCGATACAGCTACTAATTCACGATTGAATATTGTTTTAAATCCGTCACCGATTTACCATTTCCCCTTGCGAATGCCGTGATGCCTGTTCGGGCAATTTCTTTGATTCCGTAAGGTCTTAACAAATCGATGATCGCTTCTATTTTCGATGTTTCACCCGTTACCTGGACGGTTACGCTGTCCCTTGCCACATCAATGATGGCGGCTCTGAATGGTTCTACGATCCCATTGATTTCGGACCGGGTCTGTCCTGTACTCAACACCTTGATGAGTGCCAGTTCCCTTGCGACGACGCCTTGATCCGTGATGTCGGAGACCTTGAGGACATCGATTTGTTTATGCAGCTGTTTTAAAAGCTGTTCAATTTTCCCATCGTCTTCTACATTGACGACAAACGTCATTCTCGAAATTCCTTCGACTTCTGTGTAGCCCACTGAAATGCTTTCGATGTTGAACTGACGCTTTGTAAACAATCCGGTCACCCGATTCAAGACACCACTCCGGTTATGAACGAGAGCCGTTACAATCCGTTTCCTCATGGTTTCACTCCTAACATTTCATGTAATCCTTTTCCTGGAGCCACCATCGGGTAGACATTTTCTTTTGGATTCACCCAGCAATCAATGAGTACCGGTTCATCACTTGTTAATGCTTCTTTTAACACAGAATCGACTTCCTCCTGGGTTTTCACCTGATACCCTTTGATTCCGTATGATTCAGCCAGTTTCACAAAATCTGGCTGGGTGTTGAACACCGATTGTGAGTATCTCTTTTCAAAGAAGGTTTCCTGCCACTGTCTCACCATCCCGAGTGTGCCGTTATTGAGAAGGACTACTTTTACTGGAAGATTCAATTCTTTCAGAAGAACCAGCTCCTGAAGTGTCATTTGGAATCCTCCATCTCCTACAAAGGCGACCACTGTACTGTCTGGGTTCGCTAACTGAGCCCCGATCGCTGCCGGAAATCCGAATCCCATCGTCCCAAGGCCACCGGAAGTGACCCAATTATTCGGCTTTTTAAAAGAGTAATACTGTGCCGCCCACATTTGATGCTGTCCCACGTCTGTTGTGACAACCGCTTCCCCGTTTGTCATTTCATACACCTGTTCGATTAGGCGTTGAGGTGACAGAACATCGTGGGCCTGGTTATACCAGAAAGGATATTCCCTTTTGTATGACTTAAGATGATGATGCCAGGCATCGAAATCAGGCTTTTCTTCCCCATGTTGAAGGAGTTTCTCCAGTGCCTGTTTGGCATCGGCTACGATCGGTATCTGCGTTTTGACATTCTTCCCGATCTCAGCCGGGTCGATATCGATATGGACCACCTTGGCCCTCGGTGCAAAGGTCGCGAGATTCCCGGTCAACCTGTCATCAAATCGGGCGCCGATATTGATGAGCAAGTCACATTCGTGGAGAGCCATATTGCTTGCATAACACCCATGCATCCCCGCCATGCCGAGAAACAACGGGTGATCTGCCGGAAATCCCCCTAAACCTAAGAGGGTGTGAATCACCGGGATGTCATATTGTTCTGCGAAAGTCTTCAGTTCCTCCGTTGCCTTTCCGTGAAGGACTCCAGCCCCGGCTAAGATGACCGGCTGCCTGGAAACTTTGATGGCTTCCACCAGCTTCTTGATTTGAAGTGGATTGGGATAGAAGTTAGGCTGATACCCCGGTAAGTCCATTTCCACATCGTGTACCGGATAAGCTTGCTGCAAGGTCAAGTCTTTCGGAATGTCGACAAGTACGGGTCCAGGCCTGCCGGTTGATGCGATATGAAAGGCTTCCTTCACAATCCTAGGTAAGTCTTTAATATCACGCACCTGATAATTATGCTTGGTGATCGGCATTGTGATCCCGACTACGTCCGCTTCCTGGAAAGCATCGGTTCCGATGACCCCTGAAGCCACCTGCCCGGTAAAAATAACAAGAGGCAGTGAATCCATCATGGCATCGGCAATCCCTGTCACTAAATTCGTTGCTCCCGGTCCTGACGTGGCAATGACCACACCCGGTCTCCCTGACACACGGGCATACCCTTCTGCCGCATGGATGGCGCCTTGCTCATGTCGAGCGAGAACGTGCTTGATCGGGGCTTTGTATAGAGCATCGTAAATCGGCAAGACCGCTCCTCCAGGATACCCAAACAGAATCTCAACCTTTTCCTCCTTCAAAGCTTTCATGAGCATATCAGCACCGTTGACATTATCTGTTAGTGTCTGTGAAGCCAGTTCTGCCTCTACCTTCGCTCTCATTGCCTATCTCCTCCTCTTTTTACTTATTCCAAACAAAAAAGACCTTTCGACCCACTACGACAGAGTTCATCTTTCGCAGGGGCGAAAAGGTCTTCATCCTTTCCACGGTACCACCCTAATTCAGAGACAACGGTTATCATCTCCCTTTGCAGGCTGATCAGTTTCACCAGCCTTTGTTTTTGTAACGAGTATCATCTACTCGATCGTTCCTACTATCAGAGGTTCAGAACGATACTCAGAGGGGATGTCGGTATTGGATGTATTACTGGTTTGCAGCACCACCAGCTCTCTGAAAATACGATTTCCAATCCTTTTACCTCTTCAACGCTTTACTCTATTCCGTTTTCAAAATTCCACCTGTACTGGCTGATGTGACAAGTTTGGCATATCGTGCTAAATAACCTTTTCTGATCTTTGGAGGTGGCTGTACCCACTCCTTTTGCCTGAACTGAAGTTCTGATTCTGAAACCATGAGGGAAATCGTTCGATTCGTGAGATCAATGAAGATGGGATCTCCATTTTCAACAACACCGATCGGTCCTCCTTCAGCCGCTTCCGGTGAGACATGACCGATTGAAATGCCCCGGGATGCTCCTGAAAATCGTCCATCTGTCATGAGTGCGACTTTCTTTTCAAGACCACGGCCTGCAATGGCTGCAGTCGGTGCCAGCATCTCCGGCATTCCCGGACCACCTTTTGGCCCTTCATATCGAATGACTACGACATGACCTTCTTTTACTTCTCCACTTTCGATTCCGGCAAGGGCATCATCCTGAGATTCGTATACAATCGCTTCCCCCATGAATGTTTTAATGGATGGGTCGACTGCTCCGACTTTAATGACTCCCCCGTTTGGAGCGATATTTCCAAAGAGGACGGATAATCCTCCGACTGGACTGTGGGCATTTTCCCTGCGACGGATGACATCGTCATTTTGAATATGAGCATCCTTCACATTTTCGTATAGTGACTTTCCTGTAACCGTGATGCGGTCTTTGTGTACAGCTTCCATTTCACATAGCTCTTTAATGATGGCGCTGACCCCGCCTGCATTGTGAACATCCTGCATGGAGTAATCAGATGCCGGGCTTATCTTAGATAAATACGGGACTCGTTCTGCCACTTTATTGATTCGGTTGATGTCATAATCGATTTCCGCTTCATTGGCAATCGCCAGTGTGTGGAGGACGGTATTGGTTGAACCTCCCATGGCCATGTCTAAAGCGAATGCATCATCGATGGTGTCTTTTGTTATGATGTCTCTTGGTTTAATATCCTTCTTTACCATTTCTACCAGATATTTGGCTGCATCCTTGATTAACTGATGCCGTTCTTCCGATGTAGCAACAATGGTGCCATTTCCCGGAGGAGCCATTCCAAGCATTTCCATCAGGGAATTCATGGAGTTCGCTGTGAACATTCCTGAGCATGATCCGCAAGTGGGACATGCATTGGCTTCAATGTCGAGAAGCTGTTCTGCCGTCATCCTTCCTGACTGATGGGCGCCTACTCCTTCGAAAACGGATACGAGTGATAATGGCTTCCCGTCGCTGGAAACCCCCGCTTCCATCGGGCCCCCTGATACAAAGACGGAAGGGACGTTTGTTCGGACAGCTGACATGAGCATTCCCGGTGTGATCTTGTCACAGTTCGGAATGTAGAACACTCCGTCGAACCAGTGAGCGTTGATGACGGTTTCTGCTGAGTCGGCAATCAGTTCCCGGCTCGGGAGTGAGTACCTCATCCCGATATGTCCCATGGCGATCCCATCATCCACACCGATTGTGTTGAATTCGAATGGGATCCCGCCGGCTTCCCGGATCGCTTCTTTCACCACCTGGGCAAATCCGTTTAAATGCATATGACCGGGAATGATATCGATGTAAGAGTTGCACACCCCGATAAATGGTTTTTCCATGTCTTCGAGCTTGACCCCCGTTGCATATAGTAAACTGCGGTGGGGAGCCCGGTCGATTCCTTTCTTGATCATGTCACTTCTCACGTCATCACCTCCAACTTAGCCAACTTGAGCATTCTGTTTGTAAACTTTTCTTCCATCCTGCGTGACAGTGCTTCTGAACTCCTGCAATAATTGGGTTGTATACTTTCCAGGTTTTCCTTCACCGATTACACGTCCGTCAACCTTTACAACGGCAATGACTTCGGCGGCTGTGCCTGTTAAGAACACTTCATCCGCTGTATACACATCATGACGGGTGAAGACTTCTTCCTTCATCTCGAATCCTAATTTCCCGGCAATCTCAATGATGGCATTACGGGTGATTCCTTCAAGGGCCCCTACATATCCGGGAGGTGTCAGGATCTTTCCTTTTTTGACAATGAAGATATTGTCTGCGGATCCCTCTGCTACATATCCTTGATCGTTCAACATTAATGCTTCGCTTACACCAGCGAGGTTCGCTTCGATTTTAACGAGAATGTTATTTAAGTAATTTAAGGATTTAACCTTTGGTGAAAGAACATCTGCACGATTTCGGCGGCTGGCCACTGTAACGATATCAATGCCCGTTTCGTATAGGCTTTTCGGGAATAGGGCCAGTTGTTCTGCAATGACGATGATTTGTGGCTTCCTACAAGTAAATGGATCCAATCCCAGGTTTCCAACACCTCTCGAAATGACCACTCGTATGTAGGCATTCTCAAGTTGATTCTTTTTCAATGTATCTACGATAATGTCGCTCATCTCTTCTTTAGAGACTTCGATATGCAACATGATGGATTTTGCTGAGTCATAAAGGCGATCAACATGCTCTTCCAGACGGAACACATTCCCATCATACATTCGAATCCCTTCGAACACTCCATCTCCATATAGAAAACCATGGTCGTACACAGATACAACTGCGTCTTCCTTTTTTACAAATTGTCCGTCTAAGTAGATCCACTGTTCGTTCATGTTAATCATTCCTTTCCCGGTTGAAATTTATTTGATTATTCAGAAATTTATTATTGCAACGCAAGTACGTTGACTTGGAGCTTACTTTAGCAGGCGGCTTGGTTCAAGTGTTGCTGCCGCTTCCTGCTGGCTCAGATTTTTTTATTGAGGACAATATTACTCCCGTTTCCCGGTTAGGTCAACAGGCTTTTTGTAAATTTTTTGATTATTTAGATTTATCTGATTATAAGTAAACGCTTACATCTTTGTCCTTATAGAGTTTATACGCAGAAAAAATATTTTGAAATTTTTTAAGAAAATGGGGTGAATGAAGCTTCAGTTCTGGTGTGGATCTCTTTTGAAAATTTTTCGACAAAATCCTCTGAGAATGGGGGTTCGGGGAGTTTGGACCTGTGTGTATATGACTGATAAATTCTCACTGTTTTATTATAAATGAGAATTCATTTTTCTAATAAATAATAGGAATGAATTTTTATAAATCTGGGATGACGATTATCAATAAGTAATGAATCCAATACAAAACCTTTCATTCCCATAATTCGTAATACCTTTCAATCTTGAATTTAATTTCATTTCTTCTACAATGATGAATAACCTTTCATAAAGAAATATATTCACCCAAGAAGCAGTCGTCACTTTTTTAAACTCTATATAAATTAAAAAGAATCAACCCAAGCAACCAGATGGCCTTTGGATTGATTCTTCTTTTATACCCACGTGAACATATAATTTGGATCCTCGACATCCTTTGCTTTTTTAACGATCTTCAACGGTTTGAAGGTATCGATCATGACGGCTAGTTCGAGGGTTTCTTTTTTCCCGATACTGGCTTCTGTCGTTCCTGGATGAGGACCGTGTGGAATCCCGCTCGGGTGGAGGGTGATCGATCCTTCTTTGATTCCCTTTCTGCTCATGAAGTTTCCTTCCACATAGTACAGCAGCTCATCACTGTTCACGTTGCTGTGATTATAAGGAGCAGGAATAGATTCCGGATGGTAGTCGTATAATCTTGGAACAAACGAGCAGACAACAAAGTTATGTCCTTCAAACGTTTGATGAACTGGAGGCGGCTGATGTACGCGTCCTGTAATCGGCTCAAAATCCTCAATGTTGAACACCCAGGGATACAGATAGCCATCCCAGCCGACGACGTCCAATGGGTGATGATTTAACACATGGGAATGAAGCCCTCCCCTTGATTTGGTGATCACTTCGAATTCGCCTTCTTCATCCATGGTTGCAAGCTTCTCAGGTCCTCGCAGATCCCGTTCACAAAACGGACTGTGCTCCAGTAACTGTCCGTACTCATTGCGATAACGGCGAGGGGTGGTAATCTGACTGAAGGACTCGACGATCAGCATCTTCGTCTCTTCTTCAGGAACGACGCGGTAGATGGTCCCGATCGGAATCACCACATAATCTCCTTTTCCATAGGTGAGCGTTCCGAACATCGTCTCTACCTTTCCTTTACCAAAATGGATATAAAGCATTTCGTCTCCGTCACCATTCCGATAAAAGCTTTTCATCTCTTCTGTTACATAGGCAGTTCCAATCAATAAATCGGAATTACCGAGTAAATATTCACGGCTCTTTAAGGCACAGCCTTTTTTCTCGACTCTGTCTGTAAAGAAATGTCGATGACGAAGTGCCCCCTCATCCTCAAACTCCGGCATATAACTCCCTAAATACTCTGTTTTCGCCACAGCCGTCGGCAAATGATGATGATACAGAATCGACTGAGTTCCCGAGAATCCCTTCGTTCCCATGACCTGCTCTCTGTAAAGCGTGCCATCGGCTTTTTTAAACATGGTGTGACGTTTGTGAGGTATTTTCCCCAGTTGACGATAGTACATGATTTTCCTCCTCTCTTCTGCTTACAATTGTATTACGCAAAACACCTAAGCCCGCAATCTCTAATTCCACTACGTCCCCAGGCTTCAACCACGGATGCGTCTCAGTACCAAGCTCTAAAATGCATCCTGTTCCAACGGTTCCGGATCCAATCACTTCGCCGGGACACAGGGTGACGCCTTTAGAGGCGCGCTCGATCATGTCTGCAAATGTATAATGGATATCCTGATAATTACCCTTGGATAAGAGTTTCCCATTCACCTTCCCCGTCATAGGCAGGTCAAAACGGTCTCCCTTTCTATAGGTCTCCAGTTCATCCTTCGTCACTAAATAAGGTCCGAAAGAAGTGGCAAAGTCCTTTCCTTTCGCTGGACCAAGCCCTACTTTCATCTCATGCTTCTGGATGTCCCTTGCACTCCAGTCGTTCATGATAAAATAACCATAAATATAGTCTTCCGCGTTTTCTTTTGAAATGTTTTTTCCTTCTTTGCCAATCACGCAGGCGATTTCCAATTCATAATCAAGCCACTCACAGTCAGCCGGCTTTTCAATATGATCGAGAGGACCCTTTACAGCTAAATGATTCGTAAAATAGAAGACGGGGATGTCATACCATTCCGGCACAACATCCAGTCCCCTCCGTTTACGGGCCGTTTTCACATGTTCTTCAAACGCATAGAAATCCCGGATGCTGACTGGCCTTGGAATCGGAGACTTCAGGGTGACTTCACGTAATGAATGTACTCCCATGTCTTTTTCCGACAAGGTACCGAGCCCCTTCATCCTTTTCATGCCTTCTTCTCCAAGATCGATAATGGATAACATGTCTTTAGGGAGCGATCCATTGCTGACAGCATGGATGTCCACGACAAGGTCATCCTGAACGAATCCTGCCCTTACTTCTCCTTCTTTTAAAAAACTAACCAGCTTCACGTAACATCACCTTTTTCGAATCAATTCAAATGAATCGGATAATGGTTTGGTGTACATCTGACCGGCAAGTCTTCCGACCGGCTTGAGTTCCTTTGAATCTATTTTTCCGTCGTAATAGAGTTCATCATTGATTCTCACACATTCTACCTTCCCGATGACCAGGCTTCCTGCACCAGGATGATCGCCGAAATGAAGAACTTCATGAAGGACGCATTCCAACTGCACCTTGCTTTCAGATACTCCTGGAGGCTTTACCGTAATGGACTCCTTCTTCGTCAGCCCGACCTGCTCGAATTCATCAACGCCAGGTTCAAATTCAATGGCACAGTTATTCATTTCCTCCACAAACTCTTCACTAACGATATTGATGACGAATTCCTTCGTTTTCTCGATATTTCGGAGGGTATCCTTTTTGCTGCCATCCTTCCCTCTTCTCATGGGGGAGAAGCAAACGAGCATAGGCTCTGCACAAATCGCCGTAAAGAAGCTGTAAGGGGCCAGGTTTGCAATCCCATCTTCATCAAGGGATGAAACGAAGGCAATCGGCCGGGGCAAAATCGAGCCGATCATCAGTTTATAGGCTGACTGCCACTCCAGCGTCTGGGGTTTGATATCCATTTAGTTCACCCCTTCGTTTTGCAAAATGTCTTCCAGTGCTCCAACAAATCTCTTGTTATCGTCCTCTGTTCCAATCGTGACACGAACCGTGGTCGGATATCCGAGAAGAGTTCCTGAACGGACGACGAGCCCCCTTTTCACAAGTTCATATGAGACCGTGTCACCATTCATTCCCGTGTCCACCATGATAAAGTTCGATTGAGTCGGGAAGTAGGATATCCCCATTCGGTCAAATTCATTTTCCAAATAAAGACGGCCCTGCTCGTTCTTATGGGTACACTCCCTAATAAACGCTTGATCTTCCAGGGCAATGATCGCTGACTTCTGGGCAACGGTATTCACATTGAATACATCTTTCACTTTACGAAGTTGTTCTGCGATCTCTTCATTCATGACCCCGAACCCTACTCTTAGTCCGGCCAGGCCATATATTTTCGAAAATGTTCTAAGGACGATCAGGTTTTCGAATGCTGACAGAAGAGGCAGGGTTTCTAAATAGTCATCGGTTGTGACGTACTCCATATAGGCTTCATCCACCACCACCAGGATGTGCGAAGGGACGCTCTCGATAAAGTGCAGGAGTTCTTTTTTTCCGACGATGGTTCCGGTTGGGTTATTGGGATTACACACAAAGATCAGCTTCGTTTTCGGAGTGATGTGGTCAAGCATCCCCTGCAAGTCATGGGTACCGTTTACGAGAGGGACAATGACCGGAGTGCCTCCCTCCAGGAACACATTGGTCTGGTACCTGGGAAATGTAACATCTGCCATAACGGCTTCGTCGCCAGCGCTCAAGTAAGCTCTCGTCAACAGCCGGATCACTTCATCTGAGCCATTCCCGAATACGATCTGTTCTTTCGGAACCCCTAAAAACGCTGAAACCTTTTGACTAAGATCGACGGCAGCTCCGTCCGGATACAAAAACAGGTCGCTCCCATTTTCTTTAAACCACTGCTTCACTTTCGGGGAGCAGCCATATATATTTTCATTTTCTGACAGCTTTCTGATTGAGGAGAGACCATGCTCCTTCTGTAAGTCGCCAAGCGTCTTCCCCAGCACGTATGGAGCGATATGCGTGACTGCTTCTCTTGTTTTGAACTTTAATGTCATACATGAATCCTCGCCTTCCTCATGGATGAAGGGGGTCGACTCACGTGTTAGCTTATCTTCTGTTCAAATATGGTACCTGCAAACTGTACGATATTATAAGTAGAAGCAGCTAATCTCTTCATGAGTTAACCCCCTGACCGGTCCTTTGACCCCCGTTATATATACTCTATCTATTTTTTATAGGTTTCCTCTGCGTTCTTGCTCGCGCTCGATGGATTCGAATAATGCTTTGAAGTTTCCTTCTCCGAATCCTCTTGCACCCTTACGTTGAATCACTTCAATGAAAAGAGTTGGACGATCTACGATTGGCTTTGTGAATATTTGAAGCAGGTAGCCTTCGTCATCACGGTCTACTAGAATATTCAACTCCTTGATCTTGGAAATCTCTTCATCGATTTCCCCTACACGCTCTGAAAGCATGTCGTAATAGGAATCCGGAGTATTTAGGAATTCCACACCATTTTCCTTCAAGATACCAACTGTCTTCACGATATCCTCGGTTAAGATGGCAATATGCTGCACTCCTGGACCACCGTAGAACTCAAGATATTCCTGAATTTGTGATTTGCGTTTTCCTTCAGCAGGCTCATTGATCGGGAATTTAATGCGACCGCCGTTATGCATAACCTTGGACATAAGGGCTGAGTATTCCGTTGTAATGTCTTCATTTGTGAAGTGGCGCATTTCCTTGAAGCCCATCACTTTTTCATAGTACTCCACCCACTCTTCCATGCTCTCCACGTTTCCAACTACGTGATCCACAGCGATGATACCGGCATCTTCATGTTTAAGAGTAGAATCATATTTTTCAAAACCCGGCATGAAGATCCCTTTATAATCTTTACGTTCCACAAGGGTATGGATCGTATCCCCGTATGTACCAATGATGGCTTTCTTCAATTTTCCATTATCATCTTCGAGGGTCGAAGGTGGCATGATTTCAATCGCACCGCGGGATACCGCACCAGTGTAAGCCTTTTCAACATCATCCACCACAAGGGCGATATCTTTAATGCCGTCTCCGTGATGCTTTACGAATTGAGCCACCCGGCTGCCTTCGTGCAGGCTTCCCGTTATGACCAATCGGACTTTGTTTTGTTGCAGTACATAGGATACTGTGTCACGATTTCCTGTTTCCAACCCTGAATAGGCAACGGTCTTAAAACCGAATGCTGTACAGAAGAAGTGAGCAGCTTGCTTTGCATTACCCGTATAATACTCCAAAAAATCTACATCTCTTACCGGGAAGACATCTTCTACTTTAACCTGCTTTTTTGCTGCATTCTCTTGCATCCTAACCCCTCCATTAAACGTTAGTATATTCTGAATATTATATTAAATAGTTTTATAGAACTTCTCAAGAGCGGCTAGTAAAGCTTAAACGCTTCTCTGTGTAAAAGCGTGTTCCTCACTTTACCTGGCAAGCTCCTCTTTTCGGGGAGGCATGTGCACGGCGTCTCCCTTTAATCCTTCGACCGCTTCGAGTAAACTTTCATTCATACTTGGGTGCGGATAGAGTGGAAAACGAAAGTCCTCATCTCTCGCTGCCATCTCAAGGCCGAGCACACCTGATGTGATCAGCTCGACTGCTCCCTTCCCCATCATATGAATCCCAAGAATCATATCCGTTTCACTGTCTGACACGACTTTCACGAATCCATCCTTTTCATCCGTCAGCTGAGCATACCCGTTTCCTCTGACAGGGTTCTCACTCACTGTAACCGAATACCCTGCCCGTCTTGCTTCTTCCTCTGTCAAGCCTGCACATGCAATAGGAGGACTCATCTGTACCACCGTCGGCACAAACTGCAGATCTACTTCCACTTGTAGCCCAGCCATGGCCTCGGCCGCCGCCTTACCCTGTTTGATCGCTTTGACTGCGAGGGACGGACCTTCCGTAACATCCCCGATCGCCCAAATATTCGGAATGGAGGTCCGTCCCTCCCGATCTGTTTGGATATAATCTTCCTCCGTTAATTCAACACGGAGACGGTCAAGACCGATGTCTGATAGATTCGGCTTAACTTTTCCACTTGCGACAAAGTGAGAGCCTTCAATTGAAACGATTTCCCCGTTCCCTTTGTCAATGCTCACTTTGACTTTTGCTTCAGCTTGACTCGCAGCTTGCAGCGTAGAATTCTTGATTACATTGACCTTCTGCTTTTTTAACTGTCTGAACAGTTCTTTTGATATGGCAGAGTCAAATGGAAATTCCCCGTTCAAAATAAGGGTGACACGGCTTCCCAATATGGAGAAAATAGTCGCGACCTCCAATGAAATATAATCGCTCCCATATATGATCAGCTCCTCAGGAATTTCCTCGAGCTGAAAAATCTCTTTCTCTTTTAGGACACGATCCGAGTCAAATTCAATTCCATCCGGGTATTGAATCTCACCACCTGTCGCGACGATTGCCTGTTTGAAATTAAACAGGGAAAACTCATGACCGTTTTCAACTCCAATACGGGATTCTGACAGGAAGGATGCCGAGCCCTTTACGATTTCAACCTTATTCGCTTTGCACAGTGATTCTACCCCTGATCGGAGCTGGGTGATTTTTTTATTTTTATAGTTTTGAAGAGAAGAAAGATTGGCTACCACTTCCCCAAACTCCATCCCCATTTCCTTCAGGTGTTTCGTCTTTTTAAATTCCTGGGCAAAATGGGTGAATACCTTTGACGGAATGCACCCTTTATTTAAACAGGTCCCGCCTACATCCTCCCGTTCGATCAACGTCACCTGTCTACCGAGGCTCGCGGCTCTGATGGCTGCGTGATAACCCCCGGGACCTCCTCCGATGACGACAATGTCTTTATCTTCCGTAATCTCTCCCACTACCATTTACATCAACTCCAAAAGCATGGATTGAGGTTCTTCAATCAGATCCCGTAATCGATTCGTAAATTTCACAGCTGTTCCGCCGTCTACTACCCTATGATCAAAGGACATCGAAACATTCATCATGGAACGGACGACAATTTCATCTCTTTCGTTCACCATCGGACGCTTCTTCGTTTTATGAAAGGCGAGGAGGGCTACTTCCGGTTCGTTAATGATCGGAGTCGCTCCGATCGATCCGTTCAGCGGTCCTACGTTACTGACCGTGAAGGTTCCTTCTTTGATATCCTTCATCGTTAACTTGCCTTCCTGTGCTTTTACGGTCAGTTCCTTCATTTCGCCGTGAATGTCCTTAATGGTTTTCCGTTCAACCTGTTTGATGACAGGGACGATCAGTCCTTCCTCTGTATCTACAGCGATTCCTATATTGTGATGGGACTGAAGCTCGACACACTCCTCCTGTTCATTGAGACGGGCATTGAAGACCGGAAACTCTTTTAAACAGACAGAAATGACTTTGATAAAATAAGCTCCCACGGAAATGGACCCGCCGCTCGCTTTCATGGTATCTTTCCAGGCTAATAGATTCGTAACGTCGACTTCTTCAAAATGGGTACAGTGCGGGATGGTTCTGAGTGACTGTGACATTTTGGAAGCAATCTGTTTGCGTCTGCCCCGGAAAGGAATCGTTTCAGCGTCAGGTTCAGTCGGTGCTGCATGGGCAATAGTTTTAGGTTCTTCAACCGTCACCGGCACTGACTGACTTTCTCCATTCATATAAAGGAAAATATCTTCATCGAGGATTCTACCACCAGCTCCGGAACCAACCACTTCTTCTATGTTAATACCATTCTCCCTTGCTATTTTCCTCGTATACGGGGAAGCAAGGATCCTTCTTTTCTTCAATACTTGAGTTGTTTGTGGAAAGGACCGCTCGCCCCCATACTGCTTCTGTTCTTTTTCCATCAACAGAACCGTAGATCCCACTGGGATCGTTTCCCCTTCACTAACGGTAAACTCCTTGATCACACCTGAAAATGGTGCCGGGATCTCTGCCGTCATTTTATCTGTTTGTACCTCTACCAGTGGTTGATCCGCTCTCACGACATCCCCCACTTTTACAAGAAAGTGATTGATATTGGCTTCGGTCATGCCTTCCCCAATATCATGAAGCTTAACTTCCATGGACTCCCTCCTTGTCTAATAGCGGGCTACATTTTCCACTGCAGCCAGCACACGTTTACTGTCAGGCAAATAGAAATCTTCAAATCCGAAATATGGGACAGGTGTATCGAATCCTGTTACCCTTTCAGTCGGCGCTTTTTGATATAAAAAGGATTTGTCATTGATGATCGCCAGTACATCATTTCCGACTCCACCAGTGGCGTGTGCTTCATGGACAATCACGGTTCTGCCTGTTTTCTGAACAGAGGTCGAAATTAGGTCTTTATCCAGAGGGTAGAGTGTTCTAAGATCAAGGACTTCACAGTCGATGCCTTTGCCAGCCGCTTCCTTAGCAGCGTCTTCAGCTACCTTCACCATCGCTCCCCACGCAATGATCGTGACGTCCTCGCCCTCTTTGACTACCTTGCCTTTCCCGATTTCCACGGTGTACTTTTCTTCAGGCACTTCTTCCCTGGAAGAACGGTAACATCGCATAGGCTCCAGGAATAGAACGGGATCAGGGTCCTCGATGGCTGCAATCAGGAGTCCCTTTGCATCATAGGGAGTTGCGGGACAAACAACCTTGATTCCCGGCATATGAGTGAAAAGTGCTTCCGTGCTATCGGAATGAATCTCAGGCGCCCTTACACCAGCCCCATACGGAGCCCTGATGACCAATGGGCAGGTAAAGTGTCCCAGGGTACGGGCGCGTATTCTGGATGCATGTGTCATGATCTGCTCGTATGCCGGGTAGATGAATCCTAAAAATTGGACCTCGGCTACTGGACGAAATCCGTTCAGCCCCATCCCGATGGCCGCTCCAATAAAGCCGGCTTCACTTAAGGGTGTATCAAGAACCCGGTCTTCACCAAATTCCTGTTGAAGACCGTCCGTCGCCCTGAATACTCCGCCATTCGTCCCGATATCTTCACCCATCAACAGAACATCTTCGCTTTCCTGGAGCATCACTCTCATAGCATCCGTTATGGCTTGAACCATCGTCAGCGTCTTCATTTTCGTTAAGGTGCTCATTCTACTCACCTCTCCATCGCTCAAGGAGCTTATCTTTTTGTTCCTGGATCGTCCAGGTCGGTGTCGCAAATACATAATCAAAGATCACACTGGGATCGGCTGCCGGGTATGCTTCCAGTTCCTCTACTGCAAGATCTACTTCCTTCGCACATTCCTTTTGAACAGAGGTCATCCACTCTTCGTCAACCCAGCCTCGATGCTTCATGAATTTCGTCAACCGGTCGACAGGGTCATTTTCCTTACGTCGGGTCTCACTTTCCTGTTGATCACGATACTTCGTCGGATCATCTGCGGTTGTATGGGCACCGTATCTCCAGGTCACGGACTCGATCAAGGTAGGTCCGTCCCCGTTTCGTGCTCTCTCCAGCGCCCTTAGCGTTTCAAAGTAAACAGCAAAAATATCATTGCCGTCGATGCGTACGCTTGGAATGTCATAGGCAAGTGATTTCTGGGCAATGGTCTTTGTTTTCATTTGCTTTTGCATGGGAACGGAGATGGCGTAATGATTGTTTTGATTGAAAAAGACGACCGGGGCATCCCAGACGCTTGCCAGGTTCAATCCTTCATGAAAGTCGCCTTCAGAGGTGGCGCCATCACCAAAATAAACGATGGCTGCATTCCGGGTTCCTTTTCTCTTCTCGGCAAAAGCCGCCCCTACCGCATGGGGAAGCTGTGTCGCGATCGGAATGCCGGGAGTGAAGATATTCTTTCCTTCAGGAGGCACGCATCCTTCATTTCTCCCCTTCCAGAATAGGAGGATATGAAGAAGGGAGTGTCCGAATGTCATGGTTGCCCCATGATCCCTATAGGACGGGAATAACCAGTCCTTCTCTTGTAGTGCAAGGGCACTCCCCACCTGGGATGCCTCCTGTCCCTCAAATGGTGCGTAAGTTCCGATCCGCCCTTGACGCTGCAGGCTAACGGCTTTGCGGTCAAAGGTACGGATCCTGATTAGATGACGATAAAAAGTACGGGCCAAGTCTTCTGAAATGTCCTTTTCATACTCACTTTGAACCAGCTGTCCTTGTTGGTCCATCACCTGGACCAATTGAAATTCCTCGATCATTTCATCACCTCTTTTGGCGCTTTTTTGATGGTACGAAAACCTTTGCTTATTTATGTCCTAACCGACCATTTCGGACGTTTCGCATGGGAGAAGAAGCTGTTTCTTCTTGTGCGTGCATGGATTCTGTCCTCACAGAACCGGTTGGCTGCTTCGACTGTGGTCATATGCTGGTTTTCTGATTGCAGGTAAATATTTTGAAGGCTATTATAGATGGCACTTGTCTTTTGAAGGACGCGTTCTTTGTTTGGTTCGTACAATTCGTCCGCTACCTGGATCAACCCGCCTGCATTGACGATGTAATCAGGTGCATACAGGATTCCTTTTTCGTGCAGCTTCATACCATGGGAAAGGTCTAATAATTGATTGTTGGCAGAACCTACAACCGCTTTTACTTTTAGCTGATCTACCGTGTGATCATTAATGATTCCACCGATGGCACAAGGAATGAAGACATCTGCATCAACCGAGTAGATCTCATCTCCGGATACGACTTTAATGGCTGCTCCCATTCTGTTTGCCTTGGCTACTAACTGATCGATGGATTTCTGGCTGATATCCGTTACATAGAGGTCTGCTCCCTCTTCAAGTAGACGCTCGGCTACTTTAAAGCCTACTTTTCCTAACCCTTGAATGGCATAGCTTTTTCCATGGAGGTCTTTTGAGCCCCACACGTTTTGGTTGGTTGCCTGTAAGCCGTAGATCACCCCCATGGCAGTCGGGATGGATGAATCTCCGCTTCCACCGTATTCTTCATTGACGCCTACAATGCAATTCGTTTCTTTTAAGGCATAAACAAAGTCATCAGGAGTCGTGCCCATGTCTGTCCCGGTATAGAATCTTCCGTTCAGGGATTCAACAAATTGGCCAAAAGCACGGAACAACTCAGGATGTTTGTCTTTTTCAGGATCTCCGATGATGACGGCTTTTCCTCCACCGAAGTCAACATCGGCCGCTGCACATTTGTAGGTCATCCCTTTTGATAAACGCAAAACATCCTCAAGTGCTTCATCTACTGATGTGTAGGGTCTCATTCGACAGCCGCCCAGTGCAGGTCCAAGAGTCGTATTATGTATGGCGATGATGGCTTTCAGTCCTGTTTCTTCATCATTGCAAAATACAACCTGTTCATGATTTTGTATTTTTTCGAACATATCCATTTCTCCGCCCCCTGCAAGCTCTCTGTTTGTAACCGCTTCCATTTTAGTGAATACGTTAGACACTCATCTTCCTCCTTTTACACTCCTATTGATGAAATAGATCAAAAACTAGTTCTCTTTTATTCTTTCATTAATTATCTCTTTAGGCAGTACCACTTGTTTGACTTCACCTTTCCCAATGAGTCTGTCATTTTCTCTATCTCTGACAGTGACTTCGGTCACGATGATGTTTCGTTCATATTTAATTACGCTCGCTTTAATTTCAAGAAAGGAACCGTTTTTCGCCGGAGCCATATGCTCGACGTTCACCTTGGCTCCCATTCCCTCTTCATGATCTTCCAAATAGGGTAGAATGATCTTTCTTGATGCCCATTCCATGTGGTAAACCATTGAGACGGTGGAATACACCGGGTGTACCACGTCTCCTTCAAACTGGGCATACATGCTGGGGATTACTTCTGTCGTGACGACGGCCGTATGTCCTTCTGCTAATCCAGACTTCATTGCTTTCCCCCTTTAAACCAACAAATTATATATTTTTATATAACGTTAATTCAACGATATAATAACATTTTGTTTTATAAATAGTCAATAAATTGTTAAAATTTAAAATATTATATTAATATAAGTTATGCAGAGGGACGGACCTTCGGCGAAGCCGAAGGTCCGTCCCTCACTCTTTTAACGCAAAAAAGCAACGAAACAGAGTTTCGTTGCTTTTTGTAGAAGGTTGTTTGTTGTTTTTGTAAGCTTATGAGAGAAGTGCCCGGTCGCTGGCGAGTTTGCTTCCACGGATTCGCTGAAATTCGTGGAGAAGTCCTTCGACTGTGAGGTGTTTTTTCTCTTCTTCATTCACCTCTAATATAATCTGGCCTTTATCCATCATGATCAATCGGTTGCCAAGGTCTAGCGCCTGCTGCATATTATGGGTGACCATCAACGTGGTAAGCTTATACTTCTCTACAATCTCTTTCGTCAGGTTCGTAATCAGATCCGCTCTGGCGGGATCCAACGCTGCCGTATGTTCATCCAACAATAAGATCGACGGTTCTGTGAATGTGGCCATCAGTAGAGAGAGCGCCTGTCTTTCCCCTCCTGATAGCAACCCGACCTTTGCATTTAATCGATTCTCAAGTCCGAGGTGAAGTGTTTCCAGTACTTCCTTAAAAAATACTTTTCGTTTTTTGGTCACACCCAGTTTAAAGGTGCGGGTACGATTTCTGGAATACGCCATGGCCAGGTTCTCTTCGATGGTCATAGTAGGTGCGGTTCCTGCCATTGGATCCTGGAACACGCGACCGATAAGCTTAGATCTTTTATACTCGGACACCTTAGAAACATCATGATCGTCAATCAGAACATTTCCCACATCAGGCAGCAGTACCCCTGAAACGATATTCATCAATGTCGATTTCCCGGCTCCGTTGCTTCCGATCACAGTGACGAAATCCCCGGGTTTTAAAGAGAGCTGAATGTCATCAAGGGCGATTTTTTCATCGGGCGTCCCTTCATTAAATACTTTGTGGATTCTATTTAATTGTAACACCGCTCTCACCCTTTCCATCTGTGATTGAAGACCTGTCCAATCGTTCTGCCATACGTTGCGCTTTTCGTTTCCTATCCTTGTAACGGTCCATCACCTTAGGCATGACAAGGGCAAGAATCACTATTGTCGCTGTGATAAGCTTCATATCCCCTGTTTCCAGGAAATCGACGCGAAGAGCCATGGATACGACTAATCGATAGATAATCGCTCCACCAATGACTGCGAGCGTCGTACGGGCGATCGTCTTGGTTCCGAACAAAGCTTCACCGATGATAACTGAAGCAAGTCCAATGATAATCATCCCGATTCCCATTCCGACATCAGCAAATCGGCTATACTGGGCAATCAAAGCTCCGGACAGTGCCACCATCCCATTCGATATTCCCAACCCCAGAATAATCATCAGATTCGTATTAGCAGAGAAGCTGCGGATCATCCGCTGATTATCCCCAGTCGCCCGTAATGCCAACCCGATTTCCGTTTTCAAGAATCCGTCTGTTATAAACTTGATGACAAGCGTGATAATGATCATAATAAATAAAATGCTCCACGTTCCCGGTACAGGCTCACCAAGCCCCACTGCCATCCACAATTTATTGAGTGCGGCATCGATTCCGAGAGATGACCAAAATCCTTCCACTCCTGTAAAAGCAGTATCCTGACTTAGTAAAGGTACATTCGACCGTCCCATTATCCTGAGATTGATAGAATACAGGGCAATCATCATGAGAATCCCTGATAATAGGGCATTGATTTTTCCAAACGTGTGAAGTAGTCCCGTTATACATCCTGCAACAAATCCGATGACAATCGCTGTAATGGTTGCGATGACTGGATTTACGCCACTAACAATCATGGTGGCAGCGACAGCGGCTCCCGTAACGAAGCTGCCGTCGACTGTTAAATCGGGAAAATCCAATATCCGAAAGGACAAGTAGACTCCGAGGGCCATAATAGCGTAAATGATTCCAGATTCAAAGGATGCGAATATTGCTGTTGGCACGAATCATCAACCCTTCCTATTTTTCTTCTAAAAATTTCCCGAGCTCAGACCAGGCTTCCTGTACTTCCACACCTTGTTCTTCAGCTGCCGCTTTATTGAACATCAACTCGAAGTTTTCCGGAGCCTGTACAGGGATTTCAGAAGGTTTTTTCTCCCCTTTTAGAATCTTCACTGCCATTAACCCAGTTTGATAACCAAGATCTTCATAGTTGAATCCACTCGCTGCAATCGCCCCTTTTTTCAATGAATCCAATTCTCCTACAAAAAGAGGAATATCCTTTTCATTAGCTACCGTGATGACTGATTCCAGCGCTGAAACGACTGTATTATCTTTCGGGATGTAAATGGCATCGACTCTTCCCACCAGGGATTCAGTCGCCTGTTTGACATCAGCGGATGTCGAAACCGTAGCTTCTGCCACTTCCACACCTTTTTCTTCTGCAAGCTTATTCACTTCAGCTACTTGAACGACAGCATTTTGTTCGCCGGAATTATAAACAACCCCAATCTTCTTCGCTTTCATTTCATCCGTGATAAATTCAAGGGTCTTTGAAATCGCTTCCGGATGAGTATCGGTCGTTCCCGTGATATTTTCACCAGGCTCTTCAAAAGACTTAACCAATTCAGCACCAACAGGATCAGTAACAGAAGTAAAAACGATCGGAATCTCTTTCGTTGCATTCAATGCGTGTTGTGCACTTGGGGTTGAGTTAGCAAAGATAAGGTCGACACCGTCTCCAACAAAGTTCTTGGCAGCACTTTGTGAATTACTTTGATCTCCTTGGGCGATTTGAACATCATATTTTACATTTTCGCCTTCTTTGAAACCGTTTTCAGCCAATGCCTTCTTAAAACCTTCAAATGCTGCATCTAAAGACGGATGTTCCACAATCTGGGTTACCCCGATCACATATTGCTTTTCACCATCTTCTCCACCTGAGCTTGTATCACTACCACAGCCCGCTAAAAACAGCATTCCCAGCATCATAGAAATGACAATAAGTAATAAACTCTTCTTCTTCACAGAAATCCCCCTTTTTCTCTTCCTGGTATATGATCAGTAGTCTGGTAGACTAGCAAATCCAAGTATGATAAAAATAAACACCAACGTAAATACAACGTTATATTATCACTCCTGTCACAAAATAGTCAATAATATTCGGAAAATTTAAAAATTAATACTAGTATAGTCGGTATTGGTGATGATTTCTAGAGGAATTGCGGGAAAATTTTTCTGTGGTTGGGCTGGTGAACGTGATGTGGGGTACGTTTTTGTGCTTTTGATTGTTCTTGGGACGTTGCGGTTGGCAATTCGTGGCGAATGCAACTTGAAAACGTAATTTATTAGGTTTAAGAATCGTTAAAGTGTCACTATAATAACGTTTTCTATGAAAATCCAGCTAAATTAATGGTTTTGTACTATAGTATTCCCCTTTGAATCTCTAATTTTTTAATTTGTTGTGCCGGAATCTATTAAACTTGTGCCACTTTAGAGATTTGTTGTGCCACTTTTGACCAAACTTGTGCCAAATTGTGAGCATCACCATAAAAAAGACACTTCCCCAATCATGGAAAAGTGCCTTTTTACAACAATCTATTAAGATTCCACACCACTACCTGATAGCTTACTGAAAATTTCCTGGGCATCGATCATCATTCCCTCAACCAATTCCTTCACCGTCGGAACATCCGATACGAGACCGGACACTTGGCCTCCATTGATAAATCCCTGATCCAGCTTCCCTTCAAGTGCTCCTACACGGTGATAATCTTCTGAGGTCATTCGACTGAACTCTTCAAGAGCGACTCCCTCTTGTTCTTTTTGAATCAGTTGTGCAGCATAAGGCGTTTTCATGACCCTTCTTACCCTTCCGACAGAACGACCGACGATGACGGTGCTATCGTCTTTTGCTTCCACTAGTGTCGTTTTATAGTTTTCATGAAAAGGAGCTTCCTGTGTAGCGATGAACCGCGTACCCATTTGCACACCACTGGCACCAAGGGCAAGCATGGAAGCGAGTCCCCTTCCATCACCGATCCCTCCTGCTGCGACCACAGGAATGGCCACAGTATCGACGAGTTGTGGAATAAGGGCAAGGGTTGTCGTTTCAAGGCTGGAGTTGATCCCGGCAGCTTCATAGCCTTCTGCCACGATCACATCCGCACCGGCGTCTTCCGCTTTCTTTCCTTGCTTTTTCGAAGCGACGACACAGATCACCTTTACGTTGTGTTCATGGAAATACGGAATGAGCGGGGCAGGATTTCCTGCAGATAAGGAAACGACCGGTATTCCCTGTGTCACCACTAAGCGGATCATCTCCTTCAAGTGAGGAGTGATGGAGATTGGAATGTTTAGAGCGAAAGGCTTACTGGTTCTCTTTTTCGTTTCCACGATGATCCCTTCCACTTCCTCCACGCCCATGGTGCCGACTCCTATTGTACCGAGCGCCCCAGCCTCCGAGATCGCCGCCGTCAAGGGAGCGTTGCTGATGTTCCCCATGCCCCCTTGAATGATTGGATATTTTATATGTAATACGTTCGTTAGGTTATTCATTATAATCCCCCTTCGTTAAATTAATGTTATACTTTTTGGAATTGTACGACAAGTACCGAAAAGAATTTCCATCAATTTGAATTATTCATTGACATTTCATTCCAAAACACATATTCTAAATTCAACTACTTTGTAAAGCAAGGTAGTTGTGTTTTACATCAGTACCTTGTATAGCAATGTATTAAAAAAGGAGGAACTATATGTCTATCCGCAGTCAGCTATTAAAGGGTATATTAGATGGTTGCGTCCTATCTGTGATTGAAAAAGAGCCGGTCTACGGATATGAACTTTCTAAAAAATTGCAGTCTTCAGGTTTACAGGATGTGAGCGAAGGGACCATTTATCCAGTGTTGTTACGACTTCAGAAAAATAATCTGATCCGTGGGGAAATGCAGCCATCTGATTCCGGACCTAACCGAAAATACTATTATTTAACAGAAGAAGGACATTCAGCACTCTCGGATATATCAAGGGAATGGGAACAAATCGTATCACCCGTCACTTCACTATTAAAAAGGGGGAATCATGATGATTGAAGCAAAGCAGTTAATTGAATTGAACAATCAGAAACGAACAGGGTTATCGGAAGAGAACGAAAAGTATTATTCTGATTTTCTGATATACATGCGCCTACAACTTTCATTATCTGAGCAGCAGACCGAAGAAATATTAATGGAAATCCTGGATCATATTATTGACGGGCAGCGTGAAGGGAAAACAGCCAGAATAATTTTAGGGGATGATCCTAAGGCTTACGCTGACGATATCATTGAACAGCTTCCTACAGAGAAGAAGAGGAATGTCGTTACATTCATTTCATCATTAGCTTTTAATTTATTGGGATATTTCTTGTTGTTTCGAGGACTCTTATTATTGATTGGCCCGATGTTTAAAGATATAAGCAGTGAAGTATATCCTGTCACTTCCGGCATATTGGTACTTATCATCTTCATTTCCAGTTTGATTGGGGTAAAAATCATTTTCTCTATCATTAAACATTCTTTATTCAAGGAGAAACAAACCCCTGTGAAAGATTCCATCAAGGCAGGTACAATGGGTATGGTATCAATGGGCATCATAATTTGCGCTACTTACTTCCTGCCTGACCTTGGTCCATCGTTCCTTTTTCCTTGGTATGCTTCTTTCATTACCGGGGCATTATTATTTGGTATCTCTTATCTTCTGAAAAAATAGAGGTCCGTCCCTCAAAAAAACCACTTGCCAAACCGGCAAGTGGTTTTTGTCAGTCTAATAATAATGGGTGGGTCATAACGTTGTAGCTCAGGTCTTTGTTTTTGAGTTCGTTGCCGTCTTCGAATACACTTTCGAAGAATCGGGAGGCTGGTTCTGCAAGTTCTTTGTAGTATTCTCCGAAGAGGGAGGCTGCGTGTGCCCCGAGCCATTTTTCAGGCAGAAGTTCTTCAGGCAGACCAGGATCCACAAAAAGGAATTTGCGATACTCATGAACGAGCTTGGTTCTTTCAACGAAGCATTCAGCGTCGCTCATTTGTCCTTTTCCGATTTTACTTTTATCGATCATGTATTTCTGGCTGTAGTGAGAAATGAATTCCTGATAGCGGTCATTGATTTCTTTCAGGTCCCAGCTTTTTTCGATCAAACGCTGATTCTCATTGGGGCCTTCATATTCAGCAATGAAGAAATCGACATAGTCCTTAATCTCGTATTTCCCAATCAGGGATTGGACTTGCTTCTCCAGATTGTTAGGAGAGATCCACGTGCTTGTAGAAAGGGTTCCAAAACCGCTCCAAACCAGTTCTTTCCTCAGTTCATCACGGATGCTTCTAATCTCTTCCGGAATCGAGTACATCAGGATTCTCCATTTACCGTCCCATTGCTCCGGCTTCAGCTTGAAGATCCTGTTTGCCGCTTCTTCCATTCGGATCACACCGCGTTCTGTGAGGGAGTAGTAGCTTTTGTTCCCTTGTTTCTCTGCCTGTACCCAGCCTTGCTTATTCATTCTTGAAATGGCTGCACGGACTGCTTGATCGTTGTGACCGAATTCATTCAGAAGACGTATCAAACTGCCGATCCATATCTTATTTCCGTAATGTCGAATGTAGTCCCCATATAGTGTAAAGATCATTGATCGTGTATTCATCGGTGCCTCTCCTTTAAATATATTCCGTTTGTTTATGACGTTAAATTTACGTTTGATTTATATATTATCATAAACTTTCTATGAAAATAAATGAATATTCATGATTTTTAAGTTTGGAAATGAATTTCAGGCACTAAAAAATCAGGCTCACCTACAGAGCCTGACCCTCAATGATACATCCTCAACATCTCCAGCATTTTAACAAATTCATACGAATTGACAACCTGTTCCTTCGACCAATTCGCCTCAATCCATCTCACGAGCTCTTCCTGGCTATTGAACACTTCCCCACTCGTATCGGCTTTCCTTATCAAATACCTTCCGTTATCCTCATCCGCGACTACGAGACAAGGAATCTCACTTTCTTTTGTCATGATTTCAAATTCCATCTCACTCACCTCACTTCTATCTTTTCTAAATAGGGGCGATTCTAATCACAAAAAGAGCCCTGCACATACAGGACTCAAGCTATTAAATTTCAATATTCTCTACTAAAGTCGCAATCCCCTGCCCGACACCAATACACATGGTAGACAAGCCGTACCGTACCTTTCTCTTTTTCATTTCATACAGAAGGGTGGTAAGGATACGTGCTCCACTTGCTCCAAGTGGATGCCCGAATGCGATGGCTCCTCCATTGACATTGACGATCTCTTCATTCAACCCAAGCTCACGGATGCAGGCAATGGATTGTGCTGCGAATGCTTCATTAAGCTCCACTAAGCCGATTTGGTCAAGGGCAAGGCCTGACCGTTTCAGTACCTTCTGTGTGGCATAGATCGGCCCCAGACCCATCACTGAAGGTTCAAGCCCTGAAGTGGCCGATGTCATGTAGCGGGCCAGCGGTGTAACACCTAATTCCTCTGCCTTCTCCCTGCTCATTAATAAAAGGGCGGATGCACCATCATTGACTCCTGATGCATTCCCAGCTGTCACCGTTCCTCCTTGGAATAAGGGCTTAAGCTTCTGCAGTTTCTCACTATTCGTATCTGGCCTTGGGTGTTCATCGAACTGGAATGTAGAAAGGTTCCCTTTACGGTCACGTAATTCAACGGGCACGATTTCCTCTTTAAACCGTTCTTCATCCATGGCACGTTTCGCTTTCATTTGGCTCCAGTAAGCAAAGTGATCTTGTTCTTCCCTCGAAATGCCGAACTGTTTCGCCACGTTTTCGGCTGTTTCCGGCATGGAATCGGTCCCGTATTTTTCTTTGAGACGGGAATTGACGAAGCGCCACCCGATCGTCGTATCGAACATTTCCATATTGCCTCTTGGGTAATCCTTTGAAGGCTTTTCCATGACGTACGGAGCCCGCGTCATACTTTCAGTCCCGCCTGCGATGAACACATCTCCTTCATTAGCCAAGATGGCTCTCGCCGCATAGTTCACAGCGTCCAGTCCAGAACCGCATAAACGGTTGATGGTGGTGGCCCCGACTTCAACAGGGAGACCTGCCAGGAGTGTCGACATCCGCGCGACATTCCTATTGTCCTCGCCGGCACCATTTGCATTTCCAAGTACCACCTCTTCAATCGTATCCACCGGGACGAGGGGATTTCGTTCGACGAGGGCTTTAATCACATGTGCACCCAAATCATCAGGGCGCACCTCTTTTAAAGAGCCTTTGTATTTTCCAATCGGGGTCCTGACAGCATCGACAATGACAACCTCTCTCATGACTGATGCTCCTTTTCCTTTGTTTCAGAGTAATCATATACACCCTTACCCGTTTTTCGGCCAAGTCGTCCTGCCTTTACATATTTCTCTAAAAGAGGGGCCGGACGATATTTTTCTCCAAGCTTTTCATGAAGGTACTTAAGATTATTCAATCGGGTATCCAGTCCGACTAAATCTCCAAGTTCAAATGGACCCATCGGGTAATTTAATCCGAGCTTGATTGCTTTATCGATTTCTTCAGGAGAACCGAGTCCTTCCTGGAGCATGTAAAAGGCTTCATTCCCAACCAGGGCAGAGATTCTGCTTGTGACAAAACCAGGGAACTCATTGATGACCACCGTTTCTTTCCCCATCAGGCGGGCTACTTGCTGGATGACCTCCGTCGTTTCATCACTTGTTTCCAAGCCCTTCACGATTTCAACGAGTGGCATTTTATGTACGGGGTTGAAAAAGTGCATGGCAATGACTTTGTCAGGCCGTTTCGTAAATGAGGCAATTTCCGTCGGGCTCATGGTGGAGGTATTCGTTGCCAGGTAGCAATACTCCGGGGCATGCGAGTCCAGCACTTCAAATACGCCACGCTTGATGTCTGTTTTTTCCGGAACCGCTTCGATGACCACATCGGCATCCCGTACGGCAATCGAAAGATTCGTTGAATAGCTCATAAGCTCTTTTGCTTCTACGTACTGTTGCTGAGTAAGCTTATTTTTTTCAATTCCTTTTTGGAAAATGTGCCCAATCTCATTCCTGGCATGATCCAACTGTTCTTGTTTAATATCAACCAGTGTGGTCCGGAAGCCTCCAACTGCACTTACATAGGCGATCCCTCTACCCATTACTCCGGAACCAACTACCACGATATGCTGTGTCATGTTTGTTTTCCCCTTTCTTGCAATAAGGGGTTGACCCTGATAGGACAACCCCCTGCTTATTTATTTCTTCTTACAAACCAAATGGGTTTAACGGACGGTTTCCGAAGTAAGAAATGATACTCTTTGTTTCTGTGTAAAGATCGAGCGTTTCAATGCAAAGCTCACGGCCGAATCCGGACTGCTTGTAGCCACCGAATGGAGTACCCGGGAATGCGGAGAACGGGCAGTTGACCATCACGATTCCGGCTTGGATCGCTTTGGATACTCTTGTCGCACGGCCATGGTTCTGAGTCCATACCGCTGAACCAAGGCCATATTCGCTATCGTTGGCCATTTTGATCGCTTCTTTTTCATCTTTGAATTTCATTACCACTACAACTGGTCCAAAGATTTCTTCTTTTACAACCTTCATGTCGTGATTCACATCTGTAATGATGGTCGGCTCATACCAATAGCCTTTTTCGAAGCCTTCAACCTTGGCAGGGCTTCCCCCGAATAAGATCGTTGCCCCCTCTTCTTTGGCTGATTGAACATAACCGTCGATCGTATCCAGCTGGTTCTGGTTGATGATCGCCCCGATATGAGTTCCTTTATCATGTGGGTCAGCCAGTTTGAGCTTCTTCGTCTTTTCAACGAACTTTTCCATGAACTCATCGTAGATATCTTCATGTACATACAGTCTGGAGCGCGCCTCACAGGACTGACCTGTATTATAGAAGATTCCGAACAGGGAACCATCCACTGCTGCATCGACATCTGCATCTTCAAATACGATGTTTGGTGACTTCCCACCTAATTCAAGAGTGACTCTCTTTAGGGTTTGAGACGCCTTTTCCATGATGTTTTTACCGATAGGAGTGGAACCTGTGAAGGCTACTTTATCAACCTTTTCATGCTCGACTAAGTAATTGCCGACTGAAGAACCTGCACCAGGAATGACGTTTACAACTCCTTCAGGAACTCCTGCTTCAATACAGATTTCACCAAGTACGATGGCTGTCAGCGGTGTAAGAGTTGCAGGTTTTACGACAACCGAGCAGCCTACCGCAATAGCCGGCGCAATTTTCCACGCTGCCATCATCAATGGATAATTCCACGGAATGATTTGAGCACATACACCGACCGGCTCTTTCTCCGCAACATTCATGAATTGACCTGGTACATTATTGACCGTTCCACGATGGCCCACAATCGCTCCTGCATAGAATTCAAAGTCTTCGATCGCTTGCATCACTTGACCTTGGGCGGCGGATAGTGATTTCCCGCTATCCATGATCTCAAGAGAGACAAGTTCATTAAAACGTGATCTCATAATGCCTGCAATTTTATTGAGCACACGGGAACGCTTATTGATCGGGAACTTCTTCCACTTACCGTAATCAAACGCGTTTCTCGCTGCTTCAACCGCTTTTTCAGCATCTTCCACAGATGCCAGTGAAACGGTAGCAATTGCCTCACCTGTCGCTGGATTGTACGTCGTAAAGGTTTCACCTGAACCACTTTCCATACGTTGACCGTTGATCACCAATGAATAGTGTTCTCTTTTCATTTCAAGAACTTCAAAGCTTTGCTCTTTTACTGTAGACATAACTCCATCTCCTTTTTGATTGAATTATTTTCCGTGAAAGGCTGGTCTTCTTTTCTCCATAAATGCTGTCACACCTTCGCGGTGATCTTGTGTCTTGCCTGCAATCCGCTGGGCACAGGCTTCTTTTTCTAAGTATTCGTTGAAGGATAGATCCGCGCTTCCCTTTAATAAACGCTTCATCATGCCGATTGCCTTCGTTGGCATGGAGGCGATTCTTTCGGCAAACGCCGCCGTCTCTTCCTGCCACTCTTCAAGCGATATGATTTTCGTGACAAGACCCAGCTTTTCTGCATCGACCGCCTTTATCTTCTCTCCAAACACCGCCAGTTCCAGCGCTTTTGCGTAGCCAACAATCTTTGATAAATAATAAAGATTCCCTGAATCCGGGACTAATCCGACATGCACAAATGCTTGCACAAAGCTCGCTTTCTCAGACACAAGTCTGAAGTCACAGGCAAGTGCCAGGCTGAAGCCCGCTCCTGCCGCCACTCCATTGACGGCTGCAATGACCGGCTTTTCACACTGCTCAATTTCTTTCACCATCGGTCCGTAGTTATTTCGAAGGACCTCTCCATGATCCATCGATTCATCCACTTCGCTTAAATCCTGACCAGAACAAAAAGCCCTGCCTTCACCTGTTATCACGATGGCTCTAACTTCTTCATTTCTTGAAGAGTCCTTCATCGCCTTTTGGATTTCCAGATTGAGTTGACGGATGAAAGCATTCAGCTTATCAGGACGGTTCAAGGTAATCCAGGCTACGTTATTCTTCACTTCATATTTAATCGTTTCAAACATGCGGCAGCCTCCTTATTTCCCTTTAAAATTCGGTCTCCGTTTTTCCACAAAAGCCTTCATGCCTTCTTTCTGATCTTCAGAGGCAAAAAGAAGATAGAAGTTCTTCCGCTCATATTGCATCCCTTCATAAATCGAAGAATCAACGGCTTTATGGACAGATTCTTTGATTAATCTCAAGGAAAGCGGTGGCTTTGCAGCTAATTTCTTCGCAAACTTCTCGGTTTCTTCTATTAATAACTCTTTCGGAATCGCCCGGTTGATGACTCCCCACTCGAGAGCTTGCGTGGCTGTAAACATGTCTCCCGATAACAGCCATTCCATCGCTCTTGATTTCCCTATCAGCTTGGTGAGCCTCTGGGTTCCACCTGCTCCAGGCATGACCCCAAGATTCACCTCAGGAAACCCGAAGCTTGCATCCTCTGAAGCGAATAGAATGTCGCAGCATAGAGCTAACTCAAACCCGCCCCCTAATGCAAAACCCTGGACCGCTCCGATGATCGGCTTCTTAATCCAGGCCAGGCGGTCCCATTCCGTGAATTGATTCAAGAGCTCTAAATCTATGGCTCCGTCCTCTGCCATTTCATCAATGTCTGCTCCTGCAGCAAAGGCTCTGCCCCTACCGGATAAAACAATTGCTTTCACACTCTCGTTCCGATCAAATGCCTCGAAAGCATTGACCAGCTCCGATACCATAGGACGATTGATGGCGTTCAAAACTTTAGGTCTATTCAATTCAATAAAACCAAGTCCGTCCCTCTCGCTCACTACGATATATTCGAACTCTTTACTCATTCACTTCTTCACCGATCATAAGAGTGACTAACTCTGCGGCGAAGCCCATAAGGTCCTTCCCGGAGGCTTTGCCTTCATCGGATTTCATGGCAGCTTTCATCGCTTCATGATTGTCATAATACATTTCGCACATTAAGTAGTATTTGCCTTCCCCACCCATAGGTGAACCGACGATTTTCGTTACATCCATCTTTTTAAGGCCAGGAATTTTTGCCGTGATCGGAGCATGGGTATTGAAGTAATGCTCATCAAATTTCTCTTTGTTTTCAGGATGCTTATACAATGCGATTAGTTTTACCATAGTGGAATCTCTCCTTTGATTTTCAGTAGTTTAATAGTTTATTACATCATTGTTGATATTGGTTTCATGGCTTCAAACGGGTTACGGCATTGCTTGCAGTATAGAATGCTTCTGCAGGCGGTAGGACCGAACAGGTTCTCCATGGAGGTATAGGGGGAATCACAGTATGGACAATGAATCTCCCAATCTTCTTCCCCGGTGAAATGTTCAGGCGGGGGTGCGATGCCGAATTCCTTCAGTCTCTCCCGGCCATTTTCGGTTAACCGGTCGGAGGTCCAGGGAGGCGAATAGACAAATTGCACCTGTACGGATTGAATTCCAAGCTGATCCCGACAAGCCTTCTCCACATTTCCTTTAATAATGTCCAATGCAGGACAGCCTACAAAGGTTGGGAGGAGTTCAATCATCAGAGCATCTTCCTGGTGATGTATGCGATTGACCATCCCAAGATCCACAATGCTGATGGAATCTATCTCAGGATCTTTCACAGTTTGAAGAACATTTAAAACGGTTGCAGTCATTTTTCTTCATCCTTTACCAGCTTGCTGCGGGATTTGTGTTATAGACTTCGCTTAATGTAGAAAGTGCCGTATCCAGTTCAGCAGTGTGTTCACCTAAGCGTCCATTCCCTTTTTTCATGCTTACATTAGGAGGAAAGGATAGTTGAGTAGTTTGGAAGACCGGTTGAAGGGCCAGCTCCCATCGTTTCGTTAAGCTTTCTTCTCCTTCGATCAGAGCCATAAGTGACATTTCTTTCCCCAGTGGCCCCAGGGTCAGGACTCCCTGGAATTCATTTAATACTCGTTCAATCGCCTTATTCATTCGCTCCCTTGCTTCCCCGCCTGCATTCATTAATTGAATGAACCAGGTTTTCCAGTGCAGCAGGTGATAATATAATTCTGTGTTGATTTTGATCGCCATTTCAGCAAGTGGTTCATAGGAGGAGTTCTTTAACGAGTCAATACGCACCTTTTTGGCGACGCTGTAGAAATAATGTCGTACAACAGCAAAGGCCCAGTCGTAACGGGGTTCTTGTAAGTAGTGTCCTGAGCCATTCACTTCTTCCAGTAAGATGGCATTTCTGCGTTCTGACGCCTTCCTTCCATGTGCCAGATGGTCCTGATCCCCTTCCCCTAACTCTTCAAGGAGCTGATAGAACATTGTGGCATGCCCCATCGTGTCTTGATTAATGGAGGAAAACGCGACATCCTCTTCAATATGAGGAGCGAGTCCCAGCCATTCAGAACCGCGGTACGCAAGGATGAAATCATCGTCGGCCAGTTGATAGAGCAGGCTCAGAAGCGCTTCTTTATAATCTGCGTTCGGGATGTCATTTGGACTTTTCACTTTCATTTCTTCTTCACCAACTCTCCCCATGACATGATTTCTTTCTCATCGAGCATTTCCTGTTCGTACTGTCTCCACTTCTTCTTCAGATAACCGTAGCCTTTGGCGTTCCGGTAATCTTTATTATCAAGACGGCCGACGCTCTCTCTTTCCTCGGGTGTCATCATCCGCACGTCTGACCGCTTCACAACCCATATATCCGAAACCGGCTCTCTTCTCATGAAATTCTCTTGGGCCATCACCATGGCAAGCTCATGGTTGGGAGCCAACAGACTGAATTGATGCTGCATCTGCGCACCGTCCGTCCTCTTACTAAACACTTCAAATTCCTGATAAAAGTTCTGCCCCTTGTCAGACATCCAACTCATTCCCTTCTAGCTTACTTGGTCACTAGGGCTTAATGCTTCTCGAACCCACGCATTATTGTCGTAGGATAATTCTCTTAAACGAAGGCGATCCTTTGATTTCGGCCCATTGTTCCGAATGATTTCCTTGAAGCGGTTCCAGTCGGGCTGCTTATAGATCCATAACTCCTTTTCTTCATCGAAGTACATTGTTTCATCAGGAAGAGTCAGTCCTAACGACAGCATCCTCGGAACATATTTCGTGAAAAAGTCCTGTCTCAGCTGTTCATTTGTTTTCGTCCGGATGTTGTACTTGATGGTGATATCCTGCTTAGAGGAACCTGTCGTTTTCGCGTCACCCGGTCCAAAGAACATAAGAAGCGATTCCCACCAGCGGTCCACTGCATCCTGAACTAATGCCCTTTGCTCGGGAGTCCCTTCTGCCAGAGCCATGATGATGGCTTCACCATGCTGTGCGTGGAACACTTCTTCCGCACAAATCCGCTTTAACGCCCGGGCATATGGCCCGTATGAGGCATGGAGCATATTCGTTTGAGTGATGATCGCTGCCCCGTCCACAAGCCAGCCGATCAATCCAGCGTCTCCCCAAGTAGGCGCCTCCATGTGAAAGACGTTATGAAACTTTAAATCTCCTGAAAACAAATCTCTCATAATGTGCTCTCTTGTTTTCCCATAAGGCTTCATTAAATCTTCCGCTACACGAAGCAGAAGCTGTCCATGGCCCATCTCGTCCTGTACCTTTGCCATGATTCCAAGCTTCCTTCTTAGTGTAGGTGCTTTCGGTACCCACTCCTTCTCCGGAAGTGCCCCCATGATTTCACTGATCCCATGCATGGAAATCAGCTTGATCAGTGCATTTCGATATTCATCCGGCATCCAATCATCCGCTTCGATCTTTTCGTCCTTTTCAATCTTTCTCATAAAATGAGCCATACGCTCTTCGTCCGTCAGTTGTTGATTTGATAATACGTCACTCATTGTAGCTCCTCCTTTATCACACAGTTACTACGCGGGAACTATATTGTGTGATAACTTTTTTCTCAAAAAAATTTATTGAAACATAGCTTCTCCTCTAAGATCCACAATCCGGATGGCTTTCCCTTCTGATCGGGGGATTTCTTTCGGTCCCCTGATTTTCACATCCATGGAAACATAGCAACGATCTTTCATGAGGCTTTTCACTTTTGCTTCCAAATGATTGATTCCTTCATGATTTATGTCTTGAGACATTTCTTGGTAGCATTCATCCGTGACCTCAACCTGCAGCTCCACCATATCAAGTGCCCCTTTTTTCTTTAAGTGAACCTGATAATGTGGTGCAAGCTCCCTTATCTGAAGCAAGAAGTGTTCCATTTCAGATGGAAAGACGTTCACTCCCCTGATGATGAGCATGTCATCCACCCTTCCCTTAACACGGGACATCTTCACCGTCGTTCGTCCACATGAGCATCTTCCGTGCTGAATCGAAGCGATATCTCCGGTTCTATAACGGATGATCGGAAAGGCTTCCTTCGTTAAGCTCGTAAAGACAAGTTCCCCGACCTCCCCTTCCGGCAGCGGCTCTAATGTATCAGGATGAATGACTTCCACGAGAAAATGGTCTTCGGCAATATGAAGGCCATCCTGTGCTTCGTGACATTCCATGGCAACCCCAGGGCCGATGACTTCACTTAAGCCATATATGTCACACGCTTTAATATTGAGCTTTCTTTCCAATGTTTCTCTCAGCGTATTCGACCAGGGCTCAGCCCCGAATATTCCATATCGTAAGGATAGTGAAGCCGGATCCTTCCCCTGTGCCTCCATCGATTCTGCCAAATTGAGAACGTAAGATGGGGTGCCGCATATGACCGTGGGCTGAAAGTCTTCCAATAAAGTGATTTGTCTGGACATGTTTCCGCCCGATACCGGCACCGTGATCATCCCCAGCTTCTCACTCCCATAATGCAGACCCAAACCACCTGTAAATAGTCCGTATCCATATGCATTATGAAGGACGTCCCCGGGTTTTCCACCTGACATGGCAATGGCCCGGGCCACAATTTCTCCCCACATGTTGATATCGTTCCGGGTATACCCTACAACCGTTGGCTTTCCACTTGTTCCTGAAGATGCATGGACCCTTACCATTTCTTCACGCTTGACCGCAAACATGCCAAAAGGGTAATTCTCCCGTAAATCTTTCTTTTTTGTAAGCGGTAACATTTTGAGGTTTGACAAAGACTTTATATTCTCCGGCTTCAGACCTCTCAGATCAAATTGTTCACGGTAAAAAGGGACTCGTTCATACACATAAGCAGCAATATGTTGTAATTTCTCTAGTTGAAGGCGTTCCATTTGCGATCGACTGGCAGTTTCAATCTCATGCAAAATCAACGTATCGGCCTCCTGTCACTATATAAAAATATATTTATATAACGTTATTAATTCGTTTATGTAATTATGTGTTATATTTATCTACTCAAAAGATAACGTTTCTGTTGGAAATTGTCAATATATTTTCAGAAAATTTAATCAAAGTAAATTCGGTGGCAGCTAGGTAAGAAGCAAGCTTGTGGAAAGGTATCTTTTTTGGATGCGGGTCATAGAGTGGCGTGAGAATCCGTTTCGCCGTTATATTTGGAATTTCGCCGATAAAAGTGAGATTTCGCCGGTAAAATCAGAATTTCGCCGTTAAAATAAAATTTTCGCCGTTATTTGTACCCAAGTTATATAAACCAACTAAAGTATGGGTGAAGTTTAACCTCAGGTGCTTCCCTTGAGGGACGGAAAAATGCAAATCACCCTTTATAAGTTGTATTTTCTTAAAAATATTGACTTTCCCCTAAAAAATCTTGTCAGGTGTCATTTTAGGAATTTGGAGGCACCTGATTTTGGATCAGCCTCTTTTTCGTATATGATAGACATTATGAAATAATAGACCTGAATGGATGATGAAAGTGAAGAAGAGACAAACTGCAGAGTTTAGAGTGTATGGGCAACTGAAAGATGCCTTACTTGCCAGAAAGATCGCTCCGGGAACCCAGCTTGTGGAACAAATCATCTCTCTGAAGATGGATGTGAGCAGAACCCCCATCCGACATGCGTTGAAACGACTGGAAGCCGAAGGACTGGTTCAGATCATTCCGAATCGAGGCGCATTTGTCGTCCATCCTACAAAAGAAGAGATTATATCTTTCTTCGAATTAAGGAAAGAACTAGAATTCCTTTCTGTAAAATACGGCCTCCCAAAGGTGAAAAAATCGCATATGTCAAAGCTTTATGAGTTTCTTGAGAACGAACAGGAAACCTACAAACAAAAGGACCTGTTAAAATACGTCGAGCTCAATAAACAGTTTCATTTATTCCTCGCAGAAGTCAGCGGGAATAAATTCCTGTTACGATATATGGATGAAATGCTTACTCAGTCTAACGTCTATCTGTTTTTATTTGATGTGTTTTATCATGTCGAACCAGGTGAGAACGTCCGTTTCCGCGAACATGAAGAAATGGTAAAGGCGATCGAAGACAAAGATCAGCAAACTTTGTTGGAACTGATCGATCTTCATATGAAGCATAGTTTTGATGATTTGCGATTGGAGGATAATGGGTATTCCTCACTTGAGTCTGTTTTAGTAGATGAATGTACGTAAAAAGCCGGTTCCCACCTTGTCTTTGCGTGGGAACCGGCTTTTACAATTAGAATAATTTCGTCGTCCAGTTTTCACAGTTCCATACTTCTGTCGCCACATCCTGATAGAATTCAGGTTCGTGACTGATTAAGAGAACGGTACCTTTGTATTCTTTAAGGGCCCGTTTCAATTCTTCTTTGGCCTCAACGTCCAAGTGGTTGGTCGGTTCGTCGAATACAAGGACGTTCGATTCTTTGTTCATCAATTTACATAGGCGGACCTTCGCTTTTTCTCCACCGCTCAGCACTTCTACCTTGCTTTCGATATGCTTTGTCGTCAGGCCGCATTTCGCCAGGGCAGCACGCACTTCCGCTTGATTGAAGGATGGGAACTCATTCCACACCTCTTCAATACACGTGTTATTACTTTTTGTCTTGATTTCCTGTTCAAAATAACCGATATGAAGATAGTCTCCCAGCTCCACTGAACCTGAAATGGGTTTGATTTCTCCTAAAATACTTCGTAGTAGAGTCGTCTTCCCGATACCGTTTGCTCCAGATAGAGCAATCTTCTGACCGCGTTCCATCTTGAGATTGAGTGGTTTGGACAATGGTTCATCATAACCGATCACAAGATCCTTCGTTTCAAAAATGACCCTGCCGGCGGTTCTTGCTTGTTTGAAATGAAACTCAGGCTTCGGCTTTTCGGCAGCCAGTTCAATCATGTCCATCTTATCCAGCTTCTTCTGACGGGACATCGCCATATTTCGAGTGGATACTCGCGCTTTGTTACGGGCAACGAAATCCTTCAACTCCGAAATTTCCTGTTGCTGTCTCTTGAAAGCTGATTCAAGTTGCTGCTTCTTCATTTCATGGACGCGTTTGAATTCATGGTAATCTCCCGCATAACGATTCAGTTCTTGATTTTCCATATGATAAATAAGATTGATGACACTATTTAGAAATGGAATATCATGTGAGATCAGGATAAACGCATTTTCATATTCTTGCAGGTAGCGTCTCAACCAATTGATATGCTGTTCATCAAGATAGTTGGTCGGCTCATCGAGTAATAGAATTTCCGGTTTTTCAAGTAGGAGTTTAGCCAGTAAGACTTTCGTTCTTTGTCCTCCACTTAAATCGTGAACATCCTTATCCAAGCCAATATCATCTAATCCCAGACCTCGCCCAATTTCTTCTACCTTTGCGTCAATGATATAAAAATCATTATTCGTAAGGGCGTCTTGAAGAGTCCCGGTTTCTTCCAGCAATCCTTCCAGCTCTTCTGGAGTTGCCTCTCCCATTTTTGCAAATAACTCATTCATTTCTGTTTCCATGTCAAACAGGTATTGAAAGGCTGTCTTCAGCACATCCCGAATCGTCATGCCCTGCTTAAGCTTCGCATGCTGATCTAAGTAACCGATACGAATTCGCTTCGCCCACTCCACTTTTCCTTCATCGGGCTCAAGCTTTCCTGTAATGATGTTCATAAAGGTAGACTTTCCTTCTCCGTTGGCACCGATCAAGCCGATATGCTCACCCTTTAACAAACGGAAAGAAACGTCATTAAAAATCGCACGGTCACCGAAACCGTGAGTCAAATTTTGAACTGATAATAAACTCATATTGTAAACACCTTTTCTTTATATACTAAAATTCGCTCCCTTTATTATAAGGGTCATTACGCTTAGAAGATAGAGGGAAATGAGCTGGTGTTTTTTTCTTCCTTTACTCGGGTGGCCCCTGCTACATCATAGTCGGCAGGATCCAGTTCAGTAGGTTCACCGAGTGCAAGCTTCGCAAGCTCCGAACCAAGATATGGGCCGACCGTCAGTCCGGATGCTCCAAGTCCATTCGCTACCAGCACCCCAGGAAGTCCTGGCATCGCTCCGAAAACGGGGAGAAAACCGGGAGTGAAAGGGCGAAACCCCACCCTCGTTTCCAACACTGTACTGTCATGGATGCCGGGTGCCACTTCTATCGCTTTGTGAAGTACTTCATATAAACCACCTGCTGTCACCCGACGGTCGGACCCCCTATCATTTTCATGTGTGGCTCCTGCTACGACTCTTCCCTCAGGAAAAGCAAGAAGGTATTGGTCATTCGGCGGCATGACGACAGGCCACCCACTCGTTTCTTCACCCTTTACCTCTAAATGAAGAATTTGCGCTTTTTGGGAAGATACCATAAAGGTTATTCCCAGTGGCTCAAAAAGTTCCTTCGCCCAAACACCTGCTGTGACAATCACTTCATCTGCTGCAAGCTTTTCTTCGTCTATTGTGACACCTGTGATCCGGTTATGTTCTTTCAGAAGCCTGGCATCCCCTTGGCGGAATATCGCCCCGTTCTTTTTGGCTCCATTTATAAGCGCCTGCCGCATCGCTCTTCCATCAACTCGTGCCGCCCCGCTTACATGAACACCTTGATATTCTTCAGATAAAAGTGGGAAATGTCGACGTGTTTCTTCAGCCGTAAGAATCGTGAGTTCTCCGATTTCAGGTGCATCCTCCCGGCGTTTTTCCGCCCTCTCCACCATTTTCCGAAGCTTATTTTCATCGGTATGAAGGCTGATCGCCCCTACACGCTTATATCCTGTTTCTGTTTCCCCGTCTGCTTCCAGCTGCTGAATGATGAGCGGATAATACTTCGCACCGCCTTTGGCCAGTCGATACCACACTTTATTCCGGCGCTGGGACAGCCACGGACAGACAATCCCCGCCGCAGCATCGGTTGCTTGTCCAGGGTCCTGACGGTCTACTACTGTTACGTGCGCTCCGGCCTTAGCAAGATGATACGCCGTAGAAGCCCCAAGAATTCCAGCTCCGACCACAATATATGATTTCATTTAAAACACCTTTTTCATTACGTTTTTTCTTCATTCTACTTGAGAAGAAGGGGGAACTCAATGGAGATGCGGTTTTCAAGGAGTTTGATCTTGTTGTACCAGTACAGCCTACATCCTGACCACACCAAATACCACCAACAATTCCAGACAATTCTCACTACTTTTTTCAAAATATATTGACAAGTTGTTTTGTTTCATGATAAAAATTGTATAACCTAATATTGAATAAGCTTTGATGGAAACAAGTAGCGAACATTTCCCTGTTAAAGAGAGCCGGTGGTCGGTGTGAACCGGTACAAAGATGATTGGTGAATTTCGATTCCGGAGCTTCTTTTGACGAGATCAAAAGACGGTTAAGGCCGTTATGTGTGAAGAGTGATGAGAAATGTTTTCTCATAACTAGGGTGGTACCGCGATATCCAAATCGTCCCTACGATATGTAGGGGCGATTTTTTTGTGTTATTTGAAAGCGGCACCCCCCACATGTCAATAATAAACAGAAAGGAGAATGAGAATGAGTCAACGTGAACAATGGTCATCAAAGATTGGCTTTATATTAGCGGCAGCAGGATCTGCGATTGGATTGGGGGCAATATGGAAGTTCCCTTATATCGCTGGTCAAAATGGAGGCGGAGCATTCTTCCTGATCTTCATTCTTTTTACTTTATTACTCGGACTTCCATTACTACTGGCTGAATTCTCCATCGGACGGACTGCAGAGAGCAATGCCGTTGATTCATATCGGAAAATTGCCCCAGGTACACGCTGGCATTGGGTCGGGATTCTTGGAATGGTTACTTCCTTTATCTTACTCTCCTTCTACAGCGTGATTGGCGGATGGATTGTTGTTTATTTATTTAAAGCCATTACGGGTCAATTGAACAATCTTTCCTCGGATCAATACGCAGAAGTATTTGGTGCAACGATCTCGAATCCTGTAACAAGTGTGTTTGTTCAATTCCTTTTCATCTTGATGACCATCATCGTGGTCGCTAAAGGGGTTCAAAAAGGGATTGAACTGGCAAGTAAAATCATGATGCCGGCATTATTTATCTTATTTATTCTTTTGGTCGTTCGTGCTGTAACCCTTGATAATGCCATGGATGGAATCACATTCCTGTTGCAACCTGACTTTTCAAAGGTGACATCACAAACGATATTAGAAGCGATGGGACAATCGTTTTTCACGCTAAGTGTGGGTGTATCGGTGATGGTGACATATAGTTCTTACCTGCCGAAAACACAGAGCCTGCCCAGATCAGCCATATCCATTGTGGCTATGAATATCTTCATCGTACTGTTAGCAGGCTTGGCCATTTTCCCAGCAGTCTTTGCCTTTGATTTAGAACCTGGGGCGGGCCCGGTACTACTGTTTAATGTTTTACCGACCGTGTTCAGTCAACTTCCTTTTGGGATGTTCTTCTTCATTGCTTTCCTTGTCCTGTTCTTGTTCGCTGCATTAACTTCCGCGTTCTCCATGCTCGAAATCATTGTTTCGGTCATTTCAAAAGGAGAACCTGAAAAGCGTAAAAAATGGTCTTGGATCATCGGACTTGCCATCTTTGTTTTCGGTATTCCATCTGCATTATCATTTGGGATACTTGGGGATATCACCCTATTCGGTAAGACCATTTTTGACTTGGCTGATTTCGCTGTCAGTAATGTACTGCTTCCGATTGGAGCACTGCTTATTGCATTGTTCGTACCTATGAAAATGAAGAAAACAGCACTTTACGAAGAGTTGAAGCAAGGAAGTGGATTTAAGAGGGGATTATTCGAAACCTGGTTCTTCCTGATCCGCTTTGTAGCTCCATTGCTAATCGTAATTGTCATGCTTGATGTATTGGGCCTATTCTAATAGATGATGAAAGAAGAGGGTTGACCTGTCAAAGGTCAACCCTTTTTCATTAGACCCCATACCCCATAACGACTCCGCATGCGAGGCGTTTCCCCGCATCTCCTGAGGGCTGTGATCTGTAATCATCCGGGCTTTGATGGATGATGACCCCTTTGCCTATGACGTCTTTCACTTTGAATTTATTTGTAAAAAAGGACATTTTAGCGTATCCGTCGTTTGAAAACAGGACTGGAAAATCACCCGCATGATTACCATGAGGCTGGCCCGTCGGATTCCAATGTCCCCCGGCAGAAGAAAAAGGCTCCTTAGGGTCGCCTATTTCACAAACTCCCTTTTCATGTAAGTGAAATCCATGAGGCCCGATCGGATTTTGACCACCTTTTCCTTCCTTATATGATGGTAAACCTGTTACCTCTGCATATACTTCCACCCCATTTTGCACTTCCCGAAAAAAAACATAGCCCTGCAATCCTGGGGCTAATGGACCTCCCTGTATTTGAGCGAAGGCCATGTCAGGAGCGTTTCGATAATATGAATAACCAGGATACCCATATTGATAATAATTCATCATTGGTTCACCTTCCTTCAAGACATTTTATGTTGAAAGTATTGGTGACATGATGAAAAAACCAGAACTTCACTTTTTAACCAAACGTTTGTTTAACCTCTGAAAACCTTGTCTACTCAATGGTTCATCCTATCAGTCAAACGTTTGTTTAAATTTCTGCTAATGAGATTGACACATTGACCGCAATCCCAGAGGTTCTCACCGACTCTTCCATTCAATACCACCTTTAAAACTTTAAAATCCCCTCCCCATATGCTTAAAGAAGGAAAAATATGATTGGTTTTATTTTCCTATTACCATTATCCCTTTTCATTTTGTCCAAAAAATGTTATATTTTCAGAAACTTCAGATTTTTAATGCGGTACCATTTTAGGAGGGATTGATATGCAAGGTGAAATTAGGTTAATTCCATATTTCATGGACGAAATGATTGTTGATGCAAATGAAATTCCTAAAGGCGTTGATTTAATTCAATCTCCTAGTATGTGGAAGAATGGATACAAAGGAAAAGGGACGACTATCGCCGTCCTGGATACAGGATGCGATATGAATCATCCGGATCTGGCAGGAAAAGTGAAGGGTTTCCGGAATTTCACAGACGATGACAACGGTGCTGAAGATAACGTTACTGATTATAGCGGTCATGGTACCCATGTCGCGGGTACGATTGCTGCAAGTGAAAATGGTGATGGGGTTATCGGGGTTGCGCCACTGGCCGATTTATTGGTTATTAAAGTACTGGCGGGCAGCCGCGGGAGTGGAAAATACGAATGGATCGTGAAGGGCATTCTGTATGCGATTGAACAAAAGGTGGACATCATCTCCATGTCATTGGGAGGTCCCACTGACCACAAGCCTCTGCACGAAGCGATTCAAAAAGCGGTGGATGCAAATATATCAGTTGTTTGTGCAGCAGGTAACGAAGGTGACTCGAACAGCAGCACCGATGAATTTTCTTTTCCCGCTTGTTACAATGAAGTGATTTCTGTAGGAGCCATCGACCTTCAAAGAAAATCTTCTTACTTTACGAATTCCAATAATGAAGTCGACCTAGTGGCACCGGGTGAACAAATTTTATCTACCATTCCTGGTGAAAAATACGCTAAACTCAGCGGTACCTCCATGTCGGCTCCACACGTGTCCGGAGCATTAGCCCTCATCAAAGAATTCGAGCAAGTATCTTTCGACCGCAAACTTTCAGAAACCGAATTGTATGCACAACTCATCAAACGCACCGTTCCACTCGGATTCCCAAAAACATTGGAAGGAAATGGTTTGTTGTTTATCACAGCACCCGACCTACTGAGGGAGCACTTGAGAAACCAGCCGCTTGCACAGATTGGCTGACGGACATTAAACTAGTTGATTTTTGGCTCATTTCCGCCATAACGAAAAGGACCCCCGGCAAAAATGCATTTATGCCGGGGGTCCTTTCTATTCAAGCGACCTTTCAGCTATGCTGAAAGGCGAGTGAAACGGACGTTTCACTCGAATGAGCCAAAAATCGTGCACTCACCCCTCTTATTACTATGCTACTGAAAAAGAACAGCCACCAAAGACTGTTCTTTTTTCTACTATTGTAATCTGCTCTCAACTTGCTGACATACTTCATCAGCACTTAGTCCACTTGCTTCGATCACGGATCCTTGAGTAGCTACGTTTTGAATCCCCATCACATTGGAATCCATCCCTGTCACTACGCAGCAGTCACAGCCGTTTGCGTCTGTTTCCTGTTTTAGTTCAACGACGTCATGCCCCTTTTCACGTAAGGCTTGCACGACGTTTTGTAAGGATTGTTCAACACCAATTCTCATGCCTTTACACCTCCTGGTTCTACATATAGGTTTTTCTTCCGGGGAAAAAGATATTCGTCATTTATTTTTTATTTACTTGTTTGCCACTTTTTTTCTGACTTTGGTCTTTTGAATTCCCAACCCGAATATCAGTTCCGAATTCCACATCATTCTTGGCCTTTTGCTTTGCCAACTGTTCTGATGTTTGGTCCATACTTTTCTTTCCCTGTTTAGACATTCTCATCCCTCCTCTGACTTTTATAGAATTAGAATCCCCATTTCAAGGCAAAATATTTGAAGGGCATTCGATTACTTTCAGAATGTTTATTTGTCACTTTGCCGGGTAAATACTCTATATAACAATAAATAAAAGGGTGGTATTCAAATGGATGAAGCAAAATTAAAAGAATTAATCGATGGATTAAATGAGGATTTAGCAAATGAATATGCTGCAGTTATACTTTACACAAATTACGCTGCTGTCGTGAGCGGCTTATATCGTCAAATCTTAAAGCCTTTCTTCGAAGAGGAGATCCCGGATGAACAGGGACATGCTTTATACTTAGCCGAAAAAATTAAAACATTGGGCGGAGATCCGACGACCACTCCGGCTGCCGTGAAACAAACAGATGATGTGAAAGAAATGTTAGAGGAAGGTCGTAAAGCTGAGGCTGATACGATCGAACGTTATAAAATACGTAAAGAGCAAGCTGAAGAACTGGGTCTCGTCGAGCTTAGCATCAAGCTAGATGACATGATTGCAGATGAAACCCATCACCTAGAAGAATTCGATCGCTTACTAAAGGATCCTTCTTTTAACTAATACACGGAAAAGACCGCTATATCAGCGGTCTTTTTTCATGTATGATTCGATAATCCTTCCATTCTTCAAGAAGTAATGACTGGTATTTCGGTGTCAGATAACGATCGTCGATCAATCTGAGGACTCCCGTATCCTCCTCTGAACGGATGAGTCTCCCCCCGGATTGAAATACTTTATTTAATCCCGGGTAGACATACGCATGATCGAATCCATTTAACCCCCGTTCATTAAAATAATCCTTAATGATTTCATGATCCCTGCTTGGCTGAGGCAGCCCTACTCCTACAACAATTACCCCCTTTAATCGATTACCTTTCAGATCGATACCCTCTGAGAAGATGCCTCCCAATACGGCAAATCCAATAACCGGAAGGTCTCTGTCGCTTTGATACTCGTTTAAGAATTTCTCTCTGTCTGCTTCTTTCATATTAGGCTCCTGGATGATGAATTCTGCATTCATTGCATCCTGATTCATTTCCTCGAAGGCTTCCCGCATATAGGCGTACGATGAAAAGAAGACCAGATAATTTCCTTTATTCTCATTGAACGCTGCTGTAATCGAACGTGTAATCGAGGAAAGGGTTCTTTCTCTGTCCTTAAACCGGGTTGAAATCGGATGGATCCCAACCTGCCATTGTTCTTTTTCAAATGGCGAAGGAATCAGAAACCGATAATCCTCTTCACACCCACCCAGTTGCTGAAAATAGTACGAAAAGGGGTGAAGCGTGGCTGAGAAAAATACTGAGGATTGAAACAACCTCGTTATTTGTTTAATAAGCTTTGAAGGATCAATGCAAAATAGTTTCACTTCTATACCTTTAGGCGTTTGATCGATCACAAAGCGATGTTCATCAGAAAAGAGGTTGGAAATTCTCACAAAATGTAATGCATCAAAGTACAATTGAAGAAAGTCCTCAGACCAATCCCCTTCCGCTTCTCCCAAGTATTTTTCTGCTATCTCAACAAAACTTTGCACCTCATCAACTAACTCTGCATCCAACTCATTACGCACATCATCTCCTTTGTCTTTTTTCAAACGGAGGAACTGCTTGTTAACCGCGACAACTCTTTGCTTCAAGTCCACATATCCCGGATACTTTCTTTTGATTTCTAAAAAATCGGACTTCCTCAGAGTGGCTGAATACATTTCCCGTCCCCTGCCAACAAGATTATGTGCTTCATCAATGAGTAGAGTCGTCTTTTTCTTCCCTTCATCACTCATTCTTTTGAATGAAACCTTCGGGTCGAAGATGTAGTTATAATCACAGATGACACCGTCCACTAAATAGGAGAGGTCGATTGAAAATTCAAACGGGCATATCCGGTGCTTCCTGGCGTATGTTTCAACGATTGGACGTGTGATGATGGTTTCTTGCGTTAATATATCAATGAGTGCCCCGTTAATTCGATCATAATAGCCATTCGCAAATTCACAATATTCTTTCTGACAAATCGTTTCTTCTTGAAAGCAGATTTTGTCTTTTGCCGTAATGGTAATCGACCTGTGTGATAATCCTTCCCGTTCTAAAAGAACCAGCGCCTCCTCTGCGACAGTACGGGTAATCGTCTTAGCTGTCACATAAAACCACTTTGAATGTCCTTTCTCCATCGCTTTTATCGTCGGGAATAAGGTTGAAATGGTTTTCCCTGTTCCCGTCGGAGCATTCGCATACAAAGATTTGGATTCAGTAACCGTTTTATAGACAGCACCAGCGAGGGTTTTTTGCCCTTTTCGATAAGTTGGATAAGGAAATGCCAGGCCTGGAATACTCTTTATTCGGTTTTCCTGATTCGTGAGTATAAGTGAAGCAAATGGAGTATACGCAACCAGGGTCTCGTCAACGATGTGTTGAAGCTCTTCCATTGTATAAATACGGGTGAAAGACTTCGTTTTTTCAGATTCGACCTCTATGTACGTGAGCTGCACGCCAATACCCTTTAACTGCTTTTCTTTTGCCAATAAGTAAGCATAGCATTCACCTTGAGCCCAGTGGACACGGGCACCTTCTTCGATCTGAGCTATCGTTCTTGCCGTTGATTTAATTTCTTCTACGATTACTTCCCCGTTTTCATAATGGATCCCATCACAGCGGCCTTCTAGTTGATAGACAATATCCTCCACCGCTCTTTCTCCTTTTAGAAAGACTTCTTTCTCATCACCTTCTTTGTATTCTTTCTGTAGTTTTTGATGAAGCTTGGTTCCGATGGTTAGGGAAGAACGGGCTTGATACCTGACATCTATGCTTCCTTCTTTATACACGAACTCTACTAATTCCCTTATTGAAATCTTGAAAGTTTTCTTCATGTGACGTCTCACCTCTGGCTTTCCCACACAAATTATCATTCTAATTTTTTTCAGTGAACATATATATTAGACAAGCTTTTTCGAACGGAGGATTCGGGGAATGAAGGCAAGATTCATTTTTTACAGTATAGGATTACTGGCATTATCATTAGGAGTTTCTCTTATTATTAAAGGTGATTTGGGGGCGGCTCCCTGGGATGCACTGGCCGTTGGTGAATCTACTTTGTTCAACCTTTCCATCGGGACATGCATCTTCATCAATGGATGTATTCTCATCTGTATAAACGCTCTGTTATTAAAGGAGCCCATTCAATGGTTAGCTGCACTCTCCATCTTCGTCATCGGGATGATGGTTGATTATTGGATCACGATCGGTCTTGAAACCCTTGAACCGTCCGGATTCTTTCAGCAATTATCCCTCGTGCTGACAGGTATATTGCTACTCGGCATCGGAATCTCCATTTATCTTCAAGCCAAGCTTCCTTCAAGCCCCATGGATACATTTATGGTCGCGATTCATAGACGGTTCGGTTTGAATTTACGTAATTCCCGTTTATTGAACGAAGCGATTGCCATTACGTTAGCCATGCTGTTTCATGGAGCGGTTGGCATTGGGACGGTGATTGTCGCCTGTACGCTTGGTTTTATTATTCATATCTTCTATCCTATCATGGAACGTATGTACGGGAAATGGAGTTGAATCATTTTTATTTTGTCTTGTTGTTCCATAAAAAAACACTTAGTGATTTTCCTAAGCGTTTTGGTTGTTCATATATGCATTTGGGAGATTGGAATCAAATTTTGCAACCTTATCACTATTTAATGGAAGATCGATCGTAACGACTGTTCCTTTATTAACAATGCTTGAATAATGGATATGACCACCCATGGCTTCGATGATGCGCAAGGACACCGAAGTTCCTAATCCAGTACCTTGGACCTTTGTTGTGAAAAACAAGGTGCCAATCCTTGAGATTTGGTCTTTAGTCATCCCTTTTCCTGTGTCTTCCACCGTGATGATGGCTTGTGTATGGGTAACTTCTAAATTCACGCTAACGTTTCCTTGAGGCGGGGTCGCTTCAATGGCATTCTTTATGATATTGACGAATGCTTGTTTGAACTTATTACGATCTGTCAAAAGAAATCCATCCTCTTTCAGGTCCGCTTCAAGGTAAACACCCTCTTTGAGGGCATACGCATTCAGTAGGACCGTGACATCCGAGAGAACTTCTTTCACATTGATTTTCTCGATCTTTTCGAACTCGGGCTTGGCAAAATTCAAATAATCATTAATGATTTCCTCTGCCCTGTCTAACTCACTCAATACGATTTTCAAATATTCATCATGAGTCCCTGTCACTTGCTTCTTCATTAATTGAAGGAATCCCTTGACGACGGTTAGAGGATTGCGCACTTCATGAGCAATGGAAGCAGCAAGTTCTCCCAATGTATTGAGCTTTTCAGATTTCAGGATCTCTTCACGAAGCAATCGTTTCTCAATCATCCACTCATTGAGTTGTGCAGCCACACCGACCCCCAACACCTGGATGCCCCCGAATATCAGTACGTAGATGCCCATTTCTTTATTACCCGAAACAGGAACTCCCGCAATGAATGCGAATGACAGAAGAATTCCCAGCATCACAAGCGCTGGCCAAAACCCAAGTAACACGGCAAATGTTACCCGTTTCTTTGGTGGAAATGTCCAAAATCGATTTGAAATCAGGAAAGGAAGGGTCCCTGCAAGAAACGCACTTACAAATCCAAAAATGATGGCATCCCCGCCGTTGATGATCCGTGCGGTTAAAATAAACACAAGAACAATGACCCCGGCTTTTCTCCCTCCATAAAGCATTGAAAGAACCAGTGGAATGTAGCGGAAATCCCAATACAATCCGAAACTTTCATAAGCGAATATTAAACACATGAACGCGGCAATCCCATGCAATACACCGATGAAAACAGGTGATTTACCGAGCCTGTGGTTTTCAAGGAGTGACGTTTGAATGAGAACAGGAGCCAATATAATCAATACATGTAATAATAATTTCTCGATAATCATCGATTTGTCTCCCAATAAATATAGTCATTACTTTACACATACGACAAAATTCTCGTAAATCCTCTTTCATCTACCACAAAATTAAGAAAAAAGTAACGGAAGAGGGACGGACCTCGAGGGTTGCTTTCGAGGTCCGTCCCTTAAGTGAATTTCTAATCCAGTTTACCTTTGTAGCTGAGGTCTTTTGGTTCAAGGTGGTTGTATTGTCCTTGGAGTATTTTATGAATGTCTTGGATGGTCTGTTGGATTTGGACGCTTTGCCCTTTTGTTTGGGTGAATTCTTCTGCCACGTAGAATGGCTGGCTCAAGTAGGCTTCCAGTCGCTCTCCTATCTGAAATAGATCGAGATCGGCTTCAGGTATTTTATCTTTACCGATTGTATTCAAGAGGACGCGAATTTCTTTGTAGCGCCTTAGCAGTTTCTTCGCTTTCTTATGAATAGTCGTGTGGCCAGAGTCCAGGGCGTCGTCTTCCAGTAAAATCGATGTAGACTGTACGGGGTGGATGGCTGGGTACATCCCCCGGGTAGAGAGATCTATATCGAAGTAACATAAGGTATCAAGTGGACCGAAGGGGTCATCCTCATCCACTGCTTCACCGGTGGGATCGAATAATATAGTAGTGATCTCTGGATAACCCTCTCCTTCAAATCGTTCCCTCAATTCATATATTTCCCCTGAGACAATATAAGAACGGTCCACATATAGGAGAATTCTGTCTTTCTCCTCAATAAGGCTGACTTCTGAAAAGGCTTCATCAATCGAGTGGCATTTCGCATCAACAAATCCTTCAAGGTCACTCAAACCAGGATAGGTTTTATCCGGCGTCAATAAGATCGATTGATATCCTTTTTCTTTCAGCACTTTCGTCATTTCCGCTAAAACAACAAATTGACCAACCTGCGATCTCGCCACGAATCCATTCGTTCCTCCATGGACAATTGGGGCAAACAAATCGAGCGTTTTGATTCCCGTTTCAATCATAGTTAGTTTCCCTCCTTGAATAATTAATTCATCCAGCGTGCAATTGGCCAGATTCGCTAAAGTTACAATCGTTTTCACTTCGGCACGTCCCACTGAAATTTTTCCGGTACACAAATTAGATACCGTTGCAGGTCGTAACCCTACTGTTTTGGCAGCTGATGTTAAATTAGGTACACGCCGCCGCAGCAATGAAACATTCAACCTTAAATTCTCTTTCATGGTAAATATCCCCTCCTTACTTTATAAGGTAATATATTTTACTCTTAAAAGCAATAGATTTTAACATTAAAACGTAATTATTTTACCTTTAAGAGTAATATGTGGATACAAGGTGGAAAAACTCCTTTACAGAAAATAGTCATTTCCTTCTATCACCGAGCAATTCCATAAAGATTAACCCTCATAATAGAACAAAAAATTACAAATATATTTGTAACGTTCATACTATTGACCTATATAAGTATTTGTCAATGTCTGTTACGCTTAAATTAAGTCAAATGACGAAAGAAGAATTAATATGACAGTAAATGTATTTTTAGACGATTACCGCCACTGTCCTCAAGGGTACATTCTCGCGAAAGACATCGATGAATGTATTGACCTGCTTCTGAATTTTTCTATCGATCATCTTTCATTGGATCATGACTTAGAAAGCAAGACCCGTAATGGATTAATGCTCGTACACTATATGGTAGAAAAGCAGCTATTTGCAGAACGGATCACGATTCATTCCGCCAACTCTGTTGCAGGCAAACAAATGTTCAAGTATTTAAAAGAGGCTCAGAGTGATCACAAGATGCCTAAATCAATCAAGATTTTGTTACGACCTTTACCTCTAAGATGAGTTATCATATAAAAAAGAACTGTTCCGGGAGCAGTTCTTTTTTTTGTCCATTCATTTCAATTGGGTTTTTCTTACTATATAATGAAGGCGACAGCCATTTATAAAAGAGGGTTAAATTATGGAGTTTCTGAAAAAAATTCAATTTGTCGGAGGCAGAATAGCCAAAACCGGTATTGCCGTTTTTTTAACGGCTCTTGTGTGTGAGTTTTTAAATTGGCCAGCGACCTTTGCCGTCATTACAGCCATAGTCACCATCGAGCCCACAGCCGCCAATTCAATCAAGAAAGCATTCATCCGTTTTCCCGCTTCGGCGATAGGAGCACTCTTTGCGGTGATTATTGCTTCCACGTTTGGGGATCACCCCATTACATATGCGCTGGTCGCACTGCTCACAATCATCACCTGCCACAAACTCCATTTAGGGGCAGGCATCCTGGTCGCTACATTAACAGGGATTGCCATGATCCCCACCATACACGATCACTATGTAGCTACCTTTTTCATTCGCCTGGGCACGACCACCATCGGGCTGATTGTATCAACATTAGTGAACTTGTGGATCCTTCCACCAAAATACTCGAAAACGATTACGACCAAAATTCATAATCTCTATTTCAAAACGGGCAATTTATTAGAAAAAAGAGGCTCTGAAGTTCTTCAGAATCACTCTCTTCACCGGGATACAAAATTGATCTTCAATGATATTTTAAGAGACATAGAATCAACGGACACCCTTTGCGAATATCAAAAGGAAGAATGGAAGCTTCACCGCTCCAGTCGTGAGGAATTGCGTTATTTCCATTATGAGTACAAAAAACTTAACCTTTTAAGGCAGATCCTTTTTCATATTGGGAACTTAATTTACTTACCTGTTCAGTATTCATTCAGTGAAGAAGAGAAAGATCGTATCTTACATGCGACTCAATCGTTGAAAGGGATCATGCATCATCCCTCGTTTCACATTCCTGAACAACATTTCACTCTTATGAAAGATTTACTCGAGGAATTCTGGGACGATCATGAAGGACTTCATACAAAACCCTTTCAGTCCATGAAGCATCACTTTTCCTGCGAAACGGTCATGCTATACGAATTACTATCCATTCACGACCTTTTAGAGGAGCTCAGTGAAATACATGTGCTAGAAGCTCAGCATCAAACCGTCCTGGAGAAAACGTTACATCCATAGACACTGATAAAGGTATAGACAAGATCTTGTCTATACCTTTTCTATTGAAATCTTATTTCAAAGCGTTATTCGCTAACATTCCTATCACCATATCATCCATCGGCGGATTGTGAAGTCCTGCCCTGACATCACGATAATATCGCTGCATCGGGTTCGAGCGGAAAAGGCTTTTTGCTCCGACAATTCTCATGGCGGTATCCACAATGTGAAAAGCGCTGTTCGTGACAACATGTTTTACAGAAGCAAGCTCTGAAGCCATGTCTTTCCGTTTTTCAGGCTCCCTCACCCACTTGTCAGCTACTGAATAGAGAATTTGTCGAGCCTTGAATAGCTCTAATTCAATTTCACCAATTTTCCGTTGAACTTCAGGTACATCCTTGATCGGCCCCGGCAGACTGTTTGGTGAATAGTCCTTCGCAAATTGGATGGCATAGTTGCGTGCGGCAATCGCAACACCTATATAGCAAGCGGGTATGTGCAGAAGCCATGCTTTAGGAAGATCATTCTTCCCTCTTGGATTTACACTATCACGTTCGACCAGGGCAGAAGATGGGAGATGAACATCCGTGAGAACGAGATCATCACTGCCCGTTCCTTTCATGGAAATCGTATCCCACGTTTCTTCGATGCTTACTCCTTCCAGGTCATGATTCACCAGGAAGAATCCTTTCTCTTCGGTATCCCCGATTGTGGCTGATACTAAAGAATAATCCAGAACTCTCGCCATAGAAGTAAAAGATTTCCTGCCGGTTAAACTCCATCCCTCTTCGGTTTTCACTGCTTTGGTTTCGGGAAGCCCTCCACGAGTGGGGCTCCCCGTTGCCGGTTCGGATGCTGCCCGGTTAATAAGAGCGCTGTTGGCTACAATCTCCTCGCACAGTCCATTGAACACCCCTTCATCCCACGTCCGGTTTTCCGTCAGTTCCATCAATCCCCCAAGATGCCAGCCTATGGACAAAGCCGTTGCCGCGTCCCCTGTAGCAAGCCTTTCTTGAATCATCACCAGCTCATATAAGCTGATTTCTTCTCCGCCGTACTCTTTAGGAAGAGATAATGTTCCATATCCCTTTTTCTTCAGGTCTTTGAAATTATCATAAGGAAATTCATCTTCCCTGTCATACGCTTCCCCTCGTTCAGAAAACGCATCAGCAAGCTCACCAGCTAAATCAACCAGATTTCTTTGGCGGTCATTCTGTATATACGGTTCATATAAGTCCATTCAAACAGCACCTCCTGATTAATATCACGTTTTTACTTCTTCTATTTATCATAATCAATTCACATGTCTAACTCAAAGATATTGTTTACTAATCTGATCGGAATACACATGCTAATTAAACAGGGCGACAGCACTCATTAGAGTCATTAAACAACCATGCTTACGAAAAGAGTTTTAGAAAAACCGAAAAAAACCTGCTGCCGAGATTGGCAACAGGTTTCTTTTATAGGTTAGGAAGCATTTTCTTTGTCTTCTACTTTGTACTCTTGCTCCCAGAACTCTGCATTTTTGATGCCGAGCTTTGTAGAGTTGAAGACTGGGTCAAGGCCTTGCTTCTTCTGTTCTTCGTAATCCTTAAGTGCTTTTAAAGCAGGTTTGGCAAGGATAAGGATGGCGATTAAGTTCAGCCACACCATGATTCCAAGACCGATATCCCCCAGTGCCCATGCTAATGCGGCTTCTCTTACTGCTCCATAGAATGTGGCAGCAAGCAGGACAACCTTTAAAATGCCCATCGCCACCTTTGAATTCTTACCTCTCAATAGGTAGGCAACATTCGTTTCCGCCATATAGTAGTAAGCCATAATCGTTGTAAAAGCAAAGAAGAATAAGGCGATTGCGACAAATGATGCTCCGAATCCAGGGATGACTGATTCGATGGCTGCCTGTGTATAACCAGGCCCGGCTTCGATTCCTTCTAAATTGTTCGCAAGCATTGTTCCATCAGGCGCTTCTGTGTTGAAGGATCCCGTAAACAAGATCATGAATGCTGTAGCCGAACAAACCAGAAGAGTATCGATGTACACGGAAAACGCTTGAACCAGCCCTTGTTTAGCAGGGTGGGACACTTCAGCTGCCGCTGCAGCATGTGGTCCTGTACCTTGACCTGCTTCGTTGGAATAAATTCCGCGTTTCACTCCCCAAGATACGGCCATCCCGATGATTCCACCGAATGCTGAATCAAAGCCGAATGCACTTTTGAAGATAAGGGCAAAAACTGCCGGGATTTCAGCAATATTCATTCCTACAATGACAAGTGATAGAAGAATATAGGCAATCGCCATAAATGGGACTACGTAAGAAGCTACTCCAGCGATACGTTTGACTCCACCGAAAATGATGACCCCGATTAACACGACAAGACCAATACCCGTTACTGTTGTACTAAGCCCAAATGCATTTTCAAGTCCCAATGCAATGGAGTTTGACTGAATTCCAGGCATTAAAATACTCATCGCAAGCAAAGTAGCCAGTGAGAAAAGAACGGCATACCATTTCCAACCGATCCCTTTTTCAATATAATAGGCTGGTCCTCCACGGTATTCCCCATCCTGCTTCACTTTGTAAATTTGAGCAAGTGTGGACTCAATGAAGGCACTGCTTGCACCGATGAATGCAATAGTCCACATCCAGAAAACCGCCCCTGGACCACCGAAAGCGATCGCAGTTGCTGTACCGGCGATGTTACCCGTCCCGACACGTCCTGATAACGACAGCGCCAAGGCCTGGAATGAAGACACACCTGCTTTGGAGCTGCCCCCCTTAAACATTTGAACCACCATATCTTTAATCAACCGGACTTGTAAAAACTTCGTTAAAATAGAAAATAATAATCCTACACCCAAACAGAAGTAAATCATGACCGGAGACCAAAGTATTCCTACCAACTTGCCAACTAATTCTTCCACGGCATTTCCCCCTTTTCTTTGCAAAAATGTTCTAACTATTAAGAATTATATTTTATTTGACACAAATTAGACAATCTTTTTTTATGACGAATTTTTCTTAAACGTGGAAAAACCCTTATATGCCAAGACTCTATACTCATAAAAAAATATTTGGGCAATCTAAAAAGGGGGTGAAAATATGTCGAGAAGAAAACTTCTTGTACCTGAATCCCGGGTTGCGATGGATCAATTAAAAGCGAAAGTTTCTGGTACGCAAGATCCCAAAGAAGCGAAATATGAAATCGCCAAGGAACAAGGTATCCCTCTGCAAAGAGGTTATAATGGAAAATTAACATCTGAGCAAGCAGGAAAAGTAGGCGGAAGAATTGGCGGTAACATGGTGAAGGAGCTTGTGCGAATAGCTCAGGAGAATTTAAATAAAAAATAACATAAAGAAGGCTGACACTTAACTAAATGCCAGCCTTCTTTATGTTATTTCCCCCTGAGGATTTCTTTCAACTTATCCAGGTCTTTATAAATTTCTTTTTCTAATGAGCGATTGTAGAAGATCGATGCAGGATGAAAGGTCGGAAATATGGAGTAGCTTTCATCGCTCATGACCCACTCATTTGAATCAAGATCTTTTAACCGCCTGACTTTAGCGTGAATTAGCCGGCCATGCTTTTGTGATATCGTGTACTGATTCCCCAATAGCCTTTGTAAACCGATATTCCCCAGGGTTACAAGCTGTTTTGGCTTAATATGCTGCAGCTCATAATCCAGGATCGGAGCATGGGCCAGCTGTTCTTTACGATTCGGGGCCCTGTTATACTTCTTCTCCACGATCTCATTTTCCCCTACTTTCTTAGGGACAATTTTATAAGGTCTGCTTCTGACCGTTGAGGTAAAATAAATGTCTTCCCTTGGAACCTCCAGATACTGAAAGAACTCATCCAGCACTTTTCCTGCCCGTCCACTAAACGGCATTCCGTTATGAATCTCGGTTTCACCCGGGGCTTCCCCGACAATCATGATCGTCGGCTGCTCCGGTCCGCGTCCGTATACAAACCCCTCACAGGGATACGGCTCCATCCTTTTCTTACAGATATCGACTAATTCTTCCGGTATCACGCTCATCATCCTTTGTTTCTTTGTTATTTTCGTTATTCCCGGACATTACCCGTATTACACATCCCCATGTTTAATTTACCTTCATAAAAGGAATAGTATGGATATAAATGAACCTTTAAAGGAGATGGATTGTGTGTCACAAGCTGAACTGAAACAACAAATTTTAAAAGTGCTCGATGAAAGCAAAGTAGGGACACTGGCAACGGTTAAAAATAATAAACCTCATTCCCGTTATATGACGTTTTCACATGATGAGCTGACTCTATATACACCAACAAACAAGGAAACCCATAAGACAGATGAAATTGAGGACAATCCTAATGTACATATTCTTCTCGGCTACGAAGGAGAGGGGTATGGAGATACCTTCGTCGAAATCGAAGGTCGCGCCTCCATTGAAGAGTCGACTCATTATAAGGAAAAACTGTGGAATGACCATATGAAAAGATGGTTTGAAGGGCCAGACGATCCGGAATACATCGTCCTCAAAATTCAACCTGTCAGCATCCGCTTAATGAACGATGATGAGGATTCGCCGCAGTCACTTGAATTATAAATTCCCTTGACATGTTTTAATTTTGATGTTATATTTAGTTATTGTAATCTTGTAACATACATTAAAACGATAGAGAAGATAATTCGTAATTCTATTCTGTTTTGATTTAACAACTTATTCACACTGGATCGGCTTCGGAGCCGTTAGGATGTAAGAGAGGTAGGGCTTACGTCGTTTAGGTATATCAAACGACTCAAGGAATTGCCCGCGGCTGTTTATTATCTGCAAACAACGTTCAAGATATAAATATATTACTTGTGATGTTGCAAGTTACAGAGTTGCCTTTATCCGATTAAGGCAACACCAAAGGGATTGCTAACGGGATGATTAGCCCCTTAAAGATAAAAACACCTCAAAAGCGCTGACTTTTGAGGTGTTTTTTTATATTCAGGATGAATGCCGTTCGTATTTCCCTCTGTTTCGCAGTCGATTCCGATTTTATTTTCAAATCTCAGAATTTATTTTCAAAACCGGAATTCCCGCGCCGATTCACACAACCCATCAGCTGCTCTCCTTCAGCTGACTATGATACAACCCATGATAGAACCCTTTTTGCTTGAGAAGCTCATCATGAGATCCCCGTTCAATGATTCTTCCTTGATCAAGGACCAGTATTTGATCGGCTTGGCGGATGGTGTTAAGACGGTGGGCCACCACTACACTTGTTCTCCCCTTCATCAATCGCTTGAGGGCTTCCTGAATCTTCAGCTCTGTAATCGTATCGATGCTGCTCGTGGCTTCATCTAGAATCAGGATGGACGGATTTGAAAGGATCGCTCTTGCAATGGATAATAACTGTTTCTGTCCCTGGCTGATCCCGCTTCCATCATGTCTTAACACAGTATCGTAGCCCTCAGGCATTTTCTCTATGAAGGAATGGGCATTGGCCAATTTCGCCGCTTCCCTTACTTCTTCATCGCCCGCCTCGAGTCTGCCGTAACGGATATTGTCTGCAATCGTTCCTTGAAACAGGAAGCTATCCTGCAGGACAAATCCCATCTTCCGACGGAGACTCTTTCGTTTGATTGTTTGGATATTCTGGTCATCAATCTCAATGGTGCCTTCATTCAATTCATAGAAACGAGACAGCAGATTGGTAATCGTCGTTTTACCTGCTCCTGTCGGTCCGACCAAAGCAACGGTCTCACCCGGTGTAATGGTGAAGGATACATCCTGAAGCGTTTGATCCCATTTTTCATACGAGAAAGAAACGTGTTGAAATTCTACTTTCCCTTCAACGGAATCGATTTCCACGGCATCCCCCTCATCCTTGGCTTCTTCCTCTTCGTCTAAAATTTGAAAGACTCGCTCAGCACCGGCAATGGCCGATAATAACGTGTTATACTGGTTCGCGAGCTCATTCAACGGACGGGTGAATTGACGGGCATATTCAGCAAATATCACAATGACTCCAATGGTGATCATTCCATTTAATGCGAAAATCCCTCCGACTCCGGCAATGACGGCAAAACTCAAATTGTTTAACACATTCATAAGCTTCGGAATAAAACCGGAATAGGTATCCGCCCAATAAGCAGCCGTTCTCAATCGTTGATTTTTTTCTCCAAAATCCTTTATGGCAGTATCCTCACGGGAAAAGGTTTTGATGATGCTATGCCCCGAAATCGTCTCTTCGATATAGCCGTTTAGCTCTCCGATATTTTGTTGATATTGTTTAAACAAACGTCCTGTCCGTTTCGTAATCCACTTCATACCGAGAGCCATCAGAGGAACGATGGTTAATGTGATCAAGGTAAGCAACGGACTGAGCCAGAGCATGATCGAGACGGTCCCCACTAATGTCAGGACACTGGATATGATTTGAATGAACGAACTATTCAACGTGGCACTCACATTATCAATATCATTTGTCACTCTGCTCATTAACTCCCCATGCTTCCGTTTATCAAAGAAAGGGATCGATAGTTGATGCAATTGATGAAAAAGGTCCTTCCGCAAGCGGTAGACCGTATCCTGAGCCACACCGATCATCCAATAATTCTGGAACCATACAGACAGGGAATGGAAGATGTACACTGCCACTAAACCGATAACAAGACCGATCAATCCGGAAGTCTCTTTCGTTACAATGTATTCATCAATCGCTTTTCCCACAAGGAAAGGCCCAAGGAGAGCTGCTGCTGAACTGATGAACACCATTAAAATCACGAGATACAGGATCACTTTCATTTCGGAAAGGTAGTTCCAAAGACGACGAAGCGTCCCTCTTGCATCTTTCGCTTTATCGTTTTTCCCCAGTTTCTTTCGGACGTGCTTAGACATGATGTATTTCCTCCTCTCCGAATTGAGATTGAAAAATCCGCTGATAGAGAGAGGAATCTTCTAATAGGGATGTATGGGTCCCCTCTCCGATTAAGACTCCATCTTCAAGGAGCAGAATCGTATCAGATTCCATGGCTGTACTTATTTTCTGTGTAATGATCATCGTCGTACATTCGTATTGCTTCAGGGCTTGAAGCAGCTTGGATTCTGTTTTCAAATCCAACGCACTCGTACTATCGTCCAGTAATAAAATCTTTGGTTTTCGAATGAGTGCTCTCGCAATCGACAAACGCTGTTTCTGTCCACCTGAAAGATTGACCCCTTTTTGACCGAGAACTGTGTCATATCCATGGGAGAGATTCAGGATGGTCTCATGGATTTGGGCATCCTTTGCAGCTTGGATCATTTCTTCCCTGGTGGCATCTTCTTTTCCCCATAGGAGGTTTTCTGATACTGACCCGGAAAACAGGACCGCTTCCTGGGGCACGTACCCAATATTTTTCCTTACGTGATCCAAAGAAATGGAACGGATGGATTGACCATCCAGTTCCACAGACCCTTCCGTCGCATCGTACAGGCGAGGAATGAGTTGGAACAGGGATGTTTTACCGGATCCGGTGGCTCCCAGGATCGAAACCGTTTCGCCAGCCTCCACTTTAAACGATACGCCTTCCAGCACCTTCCCACGGGTTGACGGGTATTGAAACGACACATCTTTAAATGTAATCTCTCCGTTCATCACTGTGTTTTCCTGTCGTACATCCTCTCCGTCTTTCAAATCAATCTCGGTTTGCAGAACCTCTTCTACCCTGCCGGCGGAAGCCCTTGCTCTTGAAAAGCTCGTAATGATAAATGAGAAAATTGAAAAAACAGAAGAGATTCTCGTAACATAGGTGACAATCGCTACGACTTCTCCCACCTTTGCTCCACCTGTGGCGACATCTATACTTCCAAACCACAAAACGGATAGGAGGGCCAGATTCATCACGAGCATCAGAAGCGGCATGATGATTTCCATAAAACGAAGAGCCTTCACGGTCCGATCCTTCAAATCTTCATTCGCACCATGGAATCGGCTTTCTTCATACTTGCTTCGTGTATAAGCTTTAATTACCCTCATCCCGGAGAGGTTTTCCTTCATGACCTCGTTCACTTTGTCGAGGCGGGATTGAACTCTATCAAAAAGACTCCATCCCCGTTTCAGGACCCATAACAGGAACAGCCATAAAACCGGAATCACGATTAATAAAATAAGGGCAAGACGAGCATTGACGATGAGTGCCATGATTGCTGATCCGACAACTAGCAGCGGTGCCCTTAGCATAATGCGCAAGCTCATGAAGATTGTATTCTGCAGCTGCCTTACGTCATTGGTCATCCTGGTGATCAATGATGATGCAGGGAGCTTATGAAAGCTTGCAAAGGAAAACGACTGAACCTTTTTATATAAGCTTTCCCGCACATCATAACCAAATCCCTGACTCGTATGAGCGGCGAAAAATGAATTCGTCACGCCTGAAACAAACGCGAGGAGAGACATCCCCACCATGATGAAGCCCCATTTCATCACCACGTCCAAGTCTCCATTCATAATACCTTCATCAATAATCCGTGCCATAAACAGCGGATTTAATAGTTCAACAGCAAGCTCTACCAGCATTAAACTCCAGGCAATCGCCATGGCAACACGGTAAGGCTTTAAAAAATGTATGACCTTCAAATGAACACCCCTCTGACAAAAGACTTCCATTATGTATATATGTATCATCATATCGTTTTTTTATGCCGGGTGGTAGTTGGAAGTGTTATACGCGCCACCTCTGCCATCTGGACGATTAACCATGCCCAAGCCCCTTTCATATACTGACGGGGACGATTAGTCGAAAGATAAGGAGTTGACGTGATGGATATTCAAATGTCTACTTTAACCGATCCATATTTGTATCAAGCATTAATGAGTATGATGGATGAATTTCTCGTGGTACAGACGAGTGAAGGCTCTGTGCGGGGTAAGCTTGCAAGTGTTTTACCTGACCACATTGTCATTGAAGTGAGCGGAACGCCATTCTATGTTCGATTTCAACAAATCGTATGGTTCTTCCCCAGTTCCGGAGATACCGGCCGATAGAATCAAAAGAGGAGGATAAGACATGTTTAAACGAATCAATAAGCTGCTCATTGAACTCCCCATCCCTGAACACGGTGATAAAAATGCCGCAGCTGCCGTTCAGGAATTACTCGGTGGAAAGTTTGGAGAAATGTCTACTTTAAACAATTATATGTTTCAGTCCTTTAATTTTCGCCAGAAAAAGAAGCTCAAACCCTTTTATGATATTGTAGCCAGTATTACCGCAGAAGAATTCGGTCATGTCGAGCTTGTAACCAATACCATTAACCTGCTGTCTGTCGGGAACACCTTCCCCGGTGACCCTAATATCGCCCCACTCCAAAACGGACTGGATGCCAGAAACACGTATCAATACATCGCCACTGCCCAGACTGCTTTGGCCGGTGATTCCATGGGAAGGGCATGGACGGGGGATAATGTGTTCAGCTCTGGAAATTTAGTATTGGATCTACTTCATAATTTCTTCTTGGAAGTGGGAGCCAGAACCCATAAAATGCGGGTGTACGAAATGACCGACCATCCTACTGCCAGAGAAATGATCGGGTACTTACTAGTTCGGGGCGGCACGCATGTATTGGCCTACGCAAAGGCGCTGGAAATAGCAACTGGTGTAGATCTTACCAAGATGCTTCCCATCCCTGACCTTGATAATTCCAAATTCGATACAGCTGTGAAATTCGAAGAAAAAGGGATTAATAACGTTCTTTATACATGGAGTGACAACGACTACAAGGATATCGCACAAATCTGGAAGGGAACAAATCCTGAAAACGGGCAGCCACTAAGGGTTATTGAAGGCACACCTGAAGGAGCCCCGATCCCTAACCTGGATGACCTGCCAGAAGAATTTGCACCTGGTATTTCGAAGGATGATTATGAGCTGATTGCGAAGAGGTTGTTGAGAAACTTATAAAATCTGCTGGCTCAGCCTCAACAAAGATTAGGACAAAACAAACCACATGATCCCATAAGGACCATGTGGTTTATGACGCTTATTGATTAAAAGGTGGTGTATCTGTTCCGCCATTGTTAGGTCTGTTCTTTTCTTCTTCAATTTTTCGATCCAGTTTAGAAAGATATTTTTGTGCAAAGTCCTTTCCACCCAGACCAAAGGCCAAACCGAAGGCTAGTGCCAGTCCACCCAGAATCAGCATGAAGGCAATATTGACGATGGAATCAGCCACTTTTAATTGATCCAAGGCCATAAAGAAGCTTAAGGCAATGATGGCATATCTCGTGATGGTTCCAAGCACTTGGAAATTATCACTCAATACGTTGGATATGATGCTCTTGACTAAGTTACCTAAGTATAAGCCTGCCCCAAGAATGACGATGGCTGCCAATACATGTGGTAAATATGCAAGGACACCTGTTGCCAGAGCGACCAGGAATTCCAATCTCACAATTTCCAGGGCCTCTACTACAAAGAGGAAAACAATGATGATTTGAACGACTCTACCTACAAGTCCTGATAGATTCATATAAGATGAGCCCGTTGGTTCATACGGATTTTTATTGACGTTCATACGTCCAATACCCATATTACGTAATAGAGAATTGAATCCTACCCGGTTCAATAATCGGGCAACCATGGCTCCAACCCATTTACCAACCCAGACTCCCGCAAGAATGAGTAGAATCGCAATCGCAATATTCGGAAGCATCACAAGGACCTGATTGAGCATGTTAATCGCCGGTTCTGAAATCCCACGAATGTTCAGCTGATCTAATGCAGAAATCGTAACCGGAATCATGATGAGTACGAATACAATCGTACCAATGACCGATGAAACCGTTGTTCCCTGAAAGAGCTTGTTAATGCCAAATCGTTCAGCGACTCTCTCTGTTCCAATTGCTTGTAAAAAGTTCGTGATAATATCCCGGACGATTTTGGCTACAAACCAGCCAACCAGGAGAATGATAGCTGCGGCAAACAGTTTAGGAATAAACCCTAGGAAGTTTTGGAGCATTTCCGTGAAAGGCCCTGAAACCCCTGTGATATTAAGAGCTGCTAACACTCCCGGTAAGAATATGAGAAGCACGAGATAGAATACAATTCTAGCAGCCGTATAGACATATCGGTGTACATCATTTTCATCTTTTGCTAATTTAGATCTCACCAGCGTGCTTTTAACTGCGGGTCTCGTACCCAGTTTCTCTATCAATACCTTCAGTACAGAAGCAACTATCCATGCAAATAATAGAATTAGTGCTGCTTTTAATACATTTGGAATCGCTGCTGCCATCGTACTCAGCATACCGACTAAAGGTGAAGCAATGAAGTTCAAGTCCAACATATTGAAGAAGGCAATAAACACGAACACAAGCAGAATAAAGTACACAATTTTACTTATGACTTTCTCCGATGTCCATTTCCGTTCTCCTTTCCTGCTGCCAAAATAAAGGTTGTCATCGATCTTCACCCGTTTTAAAATTCCGTAAACGGCTTTTTCGACAGCCTTTGCAATGATCCACCCGATCAATAACACTAATAAAGCCAATAACAGATCAGGAAGCTTCCCTAAGTACCCGTACCATTCTTGCGTTATATCATTGTTCATTCGATGTTCTCCCTTCAATTATGGAAATTGTATAATGCTAATACTTATCTACCCATAGATTTTTTTTCAAAACCTGACAAAAAAAGATAGTCTAAATGATTCATCAGGGAGTCTTAAGTAATAGAAACCCCTTAAGGCAAGCGCCTTAAGGGGTTTCATCATGGGAGATCAATTGCGTTTTCTTTTTTGAAATCGTCTAAAGAGTAAGCAGTTACTCTCTTATGTGATACTGTATAAAGCTGATTATCAATATATAGGAGTCTTTGAATCTGGTCTTCCCACTGTTCGTAATATTCTTTGTTTTTGTTTTCTTCATCTGTGAGCTGAGATTTTAAAACGATTCCCTTTTCAGGTGTGATTTCATAAAGAAGGGCACCTTGATAGTCAAAATCCAGTTCATGCCGGCTTCCCTCTTTTTCATGATAAACAGAAATGGGAAAACCATATAGATTTCTTGAAGGTTCATGAAGCAATGCTTTGTGATCTTCCAACAAATAAGAGTGAGTACCCGTCCCCCCTATTATTTCAGTGTCCGTTTCCTTCGGATGCTGAAAGTCTGTAATATCAAACAAAGAGATCTTCATTCCGCGTCTAACGATTCTCGGTTCCTCATTGGTTGCTTTGTTATCATCCACCACTTTTGTATCAAAACCAAACCCGATGAGGTGATGTTCGTCAATGGGGTGAAGATAGGTGCTGAAACCAGGAATCTTCAACTCCCCCAATACCTTTGGAGCTTTCGGATCTGCCGTATCGATGACAAAAAGGGGATCGACTTGTTTAAAGGTGACCATATATGCCTTATCTCCCATAAATCTGACAGAATAGATTTGTTCTCCCTTGGCTAAATCCGTTACTTCCCCAACATTCTTCATGTTTTCATCTAAAATATAGAGAGCATTGGATGAAGGTGAATCACTGTTCCATACCTCCCCTTTCGTCGTTGCAATCCGAAAGTGGCCTTCATGTTCATCCATGGAAAATTGATTTAACGCCCTTCCTTCTACGTTCCCTGATGAAGAATACGCAATGTTCCCATCACGGACGGAAAATTTATAAATCTCCGTATTGGAGGAGGTCCAGCCGTTCTTGCCATCTTCATTGTATTTTTCTACAGCCACATAAAGATTATTTTTAGACATATACACTTTATCGCCGCTTCCAAGATAGGATTGAATGTTTAGAGAAGCTTTGGGATCCTCCATATTCATTGCTGTCAATAAGGTATAGTTAGGGGACTGGGACTGTGGAAAATACTTAATGTCCTGTATTGGAAGTGGCGTCATTTCATCACCTGTTAAACTATCTTTCACCCGGGGTCTCAGATCAGGATTTTGCCCCTGTTCGATCGTCCAGTAGTTTGGATACAAATTCGAAATGAAATAGACAGTGGAATCAATCTTCCTGGACGTCAAATATTGACCTTCAAGCTCAACATGCCTGAGGAGAGATGGTTTTGCTTTGTCGGAGATATCATACAGAAGCGCAACAGTCGTTCCGTCAACAGGCATAGTGGAAGCGATTGACTTTTGTTTATCCTCTTGGAAATGGGCATGCGCCCAGCTGTTACCGATGACGAGCAGCTTATCTTTCTGTAAAAATAGATGATGAGGCTGCATATTTTCTTTATAGCTGGTAGAAGATACCACTTTCATTTCCTTGACAGGATTTGCCTTTGTAATCAGCAGCCTACGGTCGGTTAATTGGTAAATATAGCTTCCATCAGTCTTCACTATATCCCCTTCGTCAACTCCTTTAACCTGATTATTCGTTTCAGAAAAATCGGATCCCGATTGAGACGACTCTCCAGCCGCACTATCTTCCGATGACTTGGACTCCATATTTCCTTCTCTTCCGAAAAGAGAATACTCCGTATCTTCCTTATTTTTCTTTAAGATTTGTTTAAAATAGTTCGTTAGCTCTTCCTTGGATTGAATACTGGGTAGTTTAGAGGTTATAGAAAAGGGTATTTCTGTGTCTCCGTCATAGGAAAAACCCCATTTGGTTTTCACTTTTGAAGAGATATGAAGTGTATACTGGTGTGGATCAGAAGGATACCCTCCTGACGGTGCTTGAATTTGCAGGGTCTTTCGATTTTCATCCAACTTCAAGGAGACATTGATCCTCTCTCCATCGGAGTCTTGTACATAAATGTTCTGGGGCGTCACCGTTTCCTTATTCAAGGCCGTTGAAAATTGCAGATTCCATGAGTTATTCTCCATCACGAGAAGGTCACCCTCCATCTTCCCCTCGGCCTTCACAACAGGTCTTTGACTATACGCAAACGTTCCAAGCGCCACCAGCAGCACAATACCAGCAATAATGAGCAGATAAGATTTCTTACTCATGTATGACCCTCCTATATGTTCTATTTGTTGATTAGACGTTGGGAGGGAGAAAATGTTACATATGCACGGAGTCTGCAGGTGGATACATTTCGTTCAACTTTGTTTCTATGCTCTACTGAAGCCAATAAAAAAAGACCCCACAAAAGTAAGGTCCGTCCCTCTATCTCATTCGTCTAGCACTTACATTCAGTCGTGCGTTTCGGATGACTTGGTTGATGACTTCCGAGAAGATGAGTCCGATGGCGATGGATCCTGAGATCATGAAGGCTTTTGCTGCCAGGTTGATGGCGGCATTGTAATCGTTTTGAACGAAGTTTCTCATGGCATCGTACGCAAGTCCTCCAGGTACAAGGGGGATAATGCCGGCTACAGAGAAGATGATGACCGGGGTTCTGTACATCTTCGCAAATACCTGGCTTATCACAGCAACGACAAAGGATGCAAGTAACGTCGCAAGCACCGCATCCGCGTCATTTAAACTCATTCCTATGTAGATGATCCAGCCTAACATTCCTACAATTCCGCATTTAAAAAGGGACTGCTTTGGAGCGTTGAAGATAATCCCGAATGCAGCTGCGGATATGAAGCTGGTCACTAATTGTTCGATGATGAGCATTCCCTTTTCACCTCAATCTTTATTCTTGATACTTATCAAATGCACCCTATGTCAGAGTGAAAACTACGGCAATTCCCGTCCCGATGGCAAACGCAGTTAAAAAGGCTTCTGCTCCCTTCGATAAACCAGACACCAAATGACCTGCCATCAAATCCCGAACCGCATTCGTAATGAGAAGACCAGGAACAAGGGGCATCACAGATCCAATGATTATCTTATCCAGTTCCTGTCCTACTCCAAGCTGGACGAATCCATACGACAGCATTCCGATAATAAAGGAAGCAAGAAACTCAGCAAAGAATTTGATCGGAACGAGGCGATGAAAATAAATCAGGCTCGTAAATCCGACTCCACCCGTGATCAGTGCCGGAATGAAGTCCATCCACATTCCCTGGAACATGATGAGAAAGCAGCCACTGGCAATTGAAGCAGCCAATACCTGAATCACAAAGGAGTATGATAAATCTGATTGATCCAGTTTCTCCAGGGCATTGTAGGCTTCTTCAAGGGTAAGATGCCCTTTGCTTATTTGCCTTGAAATACTATTCACGAGGGTTACTTTTTCAAGATCAGTCGATCGCTCGTTTATTCGAATCAGCTTCGTTTTCGTTGGTTCAGACGTTTCAATCGAAAAGATGATCCCGGTAGGCGTCACATAACTGTGAGATTCTGAAATCCCATAAGAAGCGGCGATGCGCATCATTGTATCCTCGACGCGATACGTCTCTGCACCACTTTGCAACATGATCTTACCCGCCAGCAAGCTGACCTCCATAATGTCATATCTTCTTATCATTTTTGCTTCCATACGATCTCTCCACACGTGCTATTTTTTGAATAGGTCTAGTTTATAGGAAAGAAGGGGTGTAATCAATGAGGAAGGGGATGATTTAACGTAGTTTTAATCTGTGTAGAGGGTGTTAGGGTCGAATGATCGAGCAACTTGTCGAAAAATCTCCAGTCTCAAGATCTTTACTATCATCCTCCTATTCCCTTTTCTCCCTTCCTTTTAAAAAGAATGTACAAAACAGTGACCAGCACAAACCCTGTCAGAAACAACAGTTGATATTCTTCTACCAGCCCCAGAATCACTTCTCTATCACCCTCATAGAACTTGCCTATACTTAAGAATAAAAAGGTAGAAGGAGCAATACCCAGCATAGTAAGGAGAGAATACACTTTCAGATTCATTTTTGCCATGCCTGCCATGAAGGGAATGACATTTCCTAAGTGAAGGGGGCTTGCGATCGCTACGCTCCAGATTCCGTAGCTGCTGAACTTTTCCTGCGCTTCTTTAAGCTTCTTCCGTTTTTCAGGGTTGAGCTTTGCCTCAAGCTTCGCACCTAATTTAAAGCTGATAAAATAAGGAATATAGCTCCCGGCTGTATATAGAAAGCTTCCTACTAGAGAAATGACTCCTATCTCCAGCCACGTTAATTCTAAAATAAATCCCATTGTTACGATAAAAAAAGTGCCCACAAAAGGGAAAGCACTTCCTTCAATAAATAGAGAAAGCAATACACCCCATAACCCCCACTCAGACATGTAATTTGCCATGATTTCTTCCATCAAGGTCACTCCTATACGAACGAATACCTTAAGTATAAAAAAAACGCCGATATGCTAACAGAAGCCGTAGAAGTAATTGTTTCTAAGACCTGGGGTGTATTTTCTTCACATAAAAAAGACCTGCCTCTTTATAGGAGCGGGTCCGGATGATCTATGATTTCTATGTTCACACCTTTTTATGTTTTATACATGAAAAAGAGATTTTAATAGATAAGAAGATTACTTTTTCAGACTTGATTAAGGTGACTCATTAAGAGGGTCGTGAAGTATGATGACGGGCATGGACTTAGGGGTAACCATGAATCCATAGACTTTACCATCCTTGTCCTTATACGCTACAGAATAATCTCCAAACTGGGGTGAGAATTCGACGTTTTGGTATTCGAGGTCAAGATCCTGATACTTCAGGCTAACATACAGGTTGGTGGCGACTCTTGCGGTCAGGTGTTGCACACTGGAAATCCGGTTGGCTACTATTATGAGGATGATTGCTAAACACAGTAACATGACTTTCTTTGTTCCAGACAATCTGATCATTCATCAAGCCCCCTTTTATTTCTTCATGACTACTATACTCTCTATTATATACCTATTCACTGAACCATGACAAAAGAGCTACTTTTTTAGCAGCTCTTTTTTTTAGATTCTTTCTTATACAAGCGAGTAGTGGTTGTTTTCCGCTCCAGGTGCTCAGTTGAATTGGACTACTGAATAGGCATGAATCCTACGCTCCAATAGCCATCCTCATCCTTGATCAGCTGAAATCCCATATAGCCCTCTCCGCCATTGTCATATTTGATATAGCCATCATTGTCACTCATTTGAATAAATTCACCGTCTTCAATTCCATTGAAAGTACTCAAAATATCGTCCTTTGTTCCCCGGTCCGATTGGGGGATTTTCGCATCTTCTTGTTTTGTCCAGCGCACATACTCTGGTCTGTCCGTGTACATTTCATAGACCAAATCGTATCGTTCATCCAACGATGCCTGAACATAAATCTTCGCTATACTAATGGGAGACAGGCCTTTCAAATGTGCTTCTGTTGGATCTTCAGAAAACGCTTGATAAACAACATTTTCTTCTGCTGTCAGTGTGAAATTGTATTCATTATCGCCCTCAGGTTCGGTGGGTTTTTCAGGGGTTGGGTCTCCGTGATTAGATTGATTAGGTTGAATAGGTTCCTGTTCCTGTGAAACATTCTGTTCGCCCCTCCCATTTGTAATCAGTTCGATGGTCAAATATCCACCAACTAAAATCAATACAGCAACCAATAGATTCGGAACCAAGCTTCTTACTTTGAGTCTACTTTGCTTAGGCTCAGGCATTTCTTCAAATAACTTGGTTTTCAGCTTTTCCTTGAACTCTTTGCGGGGAGCAAGATCTGGTCGATTTTTTAATGAATGTAGAAATTTATCATTGAATTTTTCGTTCATCACTCAGCACCGCCCCTTCAATCGAATGTCCTAATTGCTTTTTTAACAGCTTGATGGCCCGATGATAATCGACCTTTACCTTGGAAGGCTTCCATTCAAGGATTTCTGCCGTTTCTTTGATGGAGTATTCTCTCAATCCTCTTAGGATGACGACATTTCGATAATCCGCCTTCAAGGTAGAGAGCGCTGCTTGCAGAACTTTCCACTCTTCATTTTTTTCCATTTCTTGATCAGGGAGGCCATCTTCACTTTTAAGTAGATTCATTAAGGCTTCCGGAAGCAGCGAAATGAACTTGCGCTTTCGGTAATGATCAATGGCTGTGCGTTTGGCAATAGATATAATCCATGTTATCTGTGAAGATTGGTGTTTGAAGTTGCGGTAGCTTTTGAACACCCTCATAAATGTATCTTGAGTTAAATCCTCTGCTTCGGAATAGTTGTTTGTAAAATATAATAAGTACTGATAGACATCATGAAAGTACGTTTCGTAAAGTTTTTCTAACTGATCCTGAACCTCTTTCAACGGCCTTCCCCCCCTTGACTGTAAATATTAGTCGTTTCACTAACTCCAAAGGTTTCAATTTTCCCCAATAAAAATAGAGCCATTTTAAAACAGCCCTTCATTTAGAAATTTTTTACCACATGAACGAAATATTACGGTCTTAAACAACCGTTTAACTCCTTTAACCTTGTCAGATCAACAAATCCCAATCTTAATCAAACGTTTGTTTAGTTGTCTAACATCTTCACCAAACGGGAAATTTGGCTATGTAACTCATCGATTGGAACGAATCTGGCCTTCCTGAACATCTCTTTTTCCTCTACAAATACGATGACGGCCGGTACAGTAAAGATGGAGAACTCACCAGCTATTTCCGGCATTTCCTCTGCATCGGCATGAATGGACTTTATATCTTGAAACTCTTCCAGCAGCCCTTTCACTTGGGGCAGCAGAGCATGACAAACAGAGCAGTTGCGTCTGGATATGTATAGTAACACCATCTTTTCCCCTGCCAGTGTAGCCTTGATTGTTTCTAAAGAATGAACTTCCTCCATATCTTATGGCCTCCCTTCTTTGATTTCACCTTCATAATAGGTATACCCACATCTCCAAAGGTTTACCATTAAAAACCCGCGGGAAAAGATAAACGACAAAACAATTTGAATGATGGAGGAGACCTGAAATGAAACCGACTGTTAAGGAATTTTATGACGATAAGGAATTAATTACAGAAGTTGAAAAGCTTTCTTCTCAAGGAGTGGACAAACATAATCTTTATGTATTATCCCATGATGATGCCCGGACGGACAGAGTAGCTGATCGAGCGGACGCCAATGAAATCGGTGTAAAGGAAACAGGCATCGGGACTGCAGTGGGGAACATGATTCTGAAAAAAGGTGACGAACTCCGAAACAAGCTGATGGAAGTTGGATTTTCTCACGAAGAAGCGGATCAGTACGAAGAAAAGCTCGATGAAGGAAAGATATTATTGATTGTTAAGAACTAACCTTTTAGAAAATTGACTTAGGATGATTCCCCGGAATCATCCTTTTTTGTCTTGAAAAACATAAAGCTTCCCGTTTACCGGTCTTCTAAACTTAGGACCTCTAAACCCTCGTTTAATCAGCTCTTTTCTCATAAACATCATAATTCCGCCATGGCCTACAATGAGAACGTCCTCACCCTCTTGTATGACCGTATCGACAATCCCGTTGATTCTTTTGAGGATCTCATTCTTACTTTCAGGCTGAGAACGATGATTAAACCACCAGGCTACCCGGATCATAAACAAATGTAAAAACAGTGGAAGCTTTCTCTTGGAACTAAATATGGGGGATAGTCTGATTTCACGTAGCTCTTTCAACGATACGATATCCCCGGCATAGACATTTCGGGCAGTTACATCTGCCCTGGTTAAGTCACTTGCGTAGCACTTCCTCCATTCAATATCATGAAGATCTACCTCATTCTCTTCTACATCAGACTTATCGTACTCTTCTACCCATTTCATTAGTTCTTCGGATGTCACAAATCTATTAGGATATCCTCTTGTTACTTTAAAATGCCTCACGAGACCAATCTTCACACTTTCTCCCCCTCCCCTTTCATTATACTATTATTTGGAAATGAAAAAAGCATGCGTTCTAAGCCGCATGCTTACTTTTATTATCCCAACGATACGTCCAGAATCATCATCACAACAAATCCAAGCATGAGTCCCAATGTAGCCAAGTCTGTACTTCCAGAGGATTGAGACTCTGGGATCAGCTCTTCTACTACCACGAAAATCATGGCCCCTGCAGCAAAAGCAAGTGCGTAAGGAAGCAATGGCTGCACTAAAAGGACAGCAGCTGCACCAATTACGGCAGCAATGGGTTCAACGATGGCTGAAAGCTGACCATAGTTGAAGGACCTCAGACGTGACATTCCTTCTCCCCGCAACGGAATGGACAGTGCCGCACCTTCAGGCATGTTCTGTATGCCAATTCCGATTGCAAGCCCGATTGCCCCTACCAATGTTGCGTCACCAAGTCCCATTGACGCCGCACCAAAAGCTACACCGATGGCTAAACCTTCTGGAATGTTATGAAGGGTGATCGCAAGAAATAGTAAGGTTGATTTTTTAAATTTAGTTGGAGGTCCCTCGGCTTTTTCCGCTGAGTTCCCGAGATGTAAATGAGGTACTACAAAATCCAACAGTCTAATAAACAGGCCGCCAAGCAAAAAACCAATAGCAGGAGCGAGCCATGGAATCTGACCATTTTGCTCACTGAACTCTATAGAAGGAGCAAGAAGTGACCAAAACGATGCCGCTATCATGACACCTGCAGCAAATCCAAGCATCATATTCAATGTATGCTTTTCAATTTTGGTGAAGAAAAAAACCGATGCAGCCCCCAGTGCGGTTAACCCCCATGTCAGCGTACCGCCAAACAGTGCCTGGACAACTGGATTGAATCCACTTAACCAATCTAAGAACATGCCAATCCTCTCCTCCGATCAAAAATTTTCAATACCACCATTTTGCATCAAGGAAACTTTCTTTGTCAAAAGAAATGTCATATTGCCTATATCCCATAGCCCATCATTTTTCTATATATATGTCATTCATATCAAATTGTGTATACATCCTTTATACTTCCTAACTTCCATACAAGGTATACCCTAAAGCGGAGGCGGCTCGTTCAGCCCCGACAAGCATAACAGACAAATAACGCCCCTGCCTAAAAAAGGCAGGAACGTACTTCTTATTGATCCCTAATGGCTGTTTTCCATAAGATCAGATTAACGACGAATAAAATGACGAGATAGCCAGTGATACCGAACGGAACCTGCAGAGCCAGGTAATGCAGGCCCAAAAACACACCCACAATAAGATAGAACGGCAGGACCTTCCAGCTGTCGCTTTGCTGGACACCTTCGAAGCTTTCGGAAAAGGGCAGTGCTCCCTTCATTAAGCTGAGACAGATAACAGTAAATATACAGGCACTAATAAAGACGATGACAATCTCAGGGATCACCCGGTAACCGAATAGAATGATAAAGACAATGCTTATCAAGCCATACAAAGGAAGGAACAGCTTCATAAGGAATGCTTTCAATGTCCCTTTGTAGATGGAAGCCCTGCTAGAAACAGGTGCTACTTTGTAAACCCATGACCCCTTGTATTTCCCTGAATAGCTGAGCATCATCACTACAGTGGGAATGACGATGAAGCTCGAATAGATGGATAAATACATACTTGAAGTCAGCAGATCTTCCCTCGTACCGTCCATTAACCCATTGAAGATGAATATGAACGGCATGATAATGGCAAATCCAAGGGCAGGATACACCTTCAACTTAAATTCCCTTTCATTTTTCATCATATAATGGGCGAATCGATAAAACGCACGTTCTTCGTTCGACTTGGACAACACCTTCATAAGAACATCCCCTAATCGAAAAAGGGCTTTCTTCTTTTTACCGCCATGGGTAGATAATTTCTGAAGATTCTTCTCAAAGGTCGGCAATGCTTTCACGTAAACGGTAAGGGCTATGATTGGAAATAGTACCGCGATGCATGAAAGAATCAGGATCATCACATGGTGGTTACCATTCAGAATCCATTCAAACGGTGCTGCGAACCAGATGGGAGGCAGAAAGATATTCCACCACTCCGGTGTAAAAGAAATCGTTAAATCGACAAATTCAAAAGATCGTGCCACAATCTGGTATCCCACTGCAAGTCCGATGGATAATCCGATCTGAACATAGTTGATGATGTCTTTCAGCTTTTCCCCATCGAAGTATTGGAGAATGAAATAATAGAGCATGGCCGTAAACACCACAATGAGTATGTTCATCAGAATGATCCCTGAAAGGAATAGTAAAAAGAATGAAAGACCATGATTGATCAACCCTACAACCAAAGGAATCGTTGTCAAAGAACCTGTCAGGAAAAACAGATAAATAAATACGTGAAGCGTTTTAGCCAGGCTGATTGTTTTTCTTTCGACCGGCTTGGTAAAGAGAATCGTATGATCCCGGATGTCCAGGATGACGACTGAGAAATCAGAAATCATCGAGGTCATCACGATGAAAATGAGCACGGTAAAGGTGATACTCATTTGAAAGATGTATTGATCTCCCATCAGAATGAAGGGAATGACGAATAATCCAAACAAAGCGTACACCCAAAGGGATTTAATAAAGCGGTTCTCATCCTTCCCCTTCTTCCTTTCCTGCTGCTGAAAGATCGTAGGCACGCGCCTTTGATCCATCGTAAGTTTGACTTGAAGTATTTTTCTCAATAACCGGTAATCGAATCCCAGCCTCGTAAACAACCCTTGAAACCAGTCCAGGAACAGAAGTGTACGAAATTCCTTCATCCTTACACCTCTTGCACAACAGAAACAATTTCCGCTGCCGTTTCCTTATGTTCATTAAATCCGGTTAATTGATTGAAGATTTCCTCAAGGGATCCTTCCATATTCTGATTCTTTAATTCTTCAAAGCTTCCATCTGCCACAATTTGTCCGTTATGCAGAAGAACGATGCGGTTGCTGATTTTTTCCACAACATCCATGATGTGTGAGGAATAGAATATCGTTTTCCCCTGCGTGGCAAGCTGGGCGAGCAGCTCTTTGAAAATCATAACTGAATTGGCATCCAACCCGTTGATGGGCTCATCCAGAAATAATACATCGGGATTATGTAATAAACTCGAGATGATCAGGATTTTCTGCTTCATCCCTTTTGAATAAGACGCGATCCTAGACTCATACACTTCGGAAAGTCCAAACAATCCGATGAGTCTCTCCGCTTTCTTCTTGGCTGTTTCATGTTTCATTCCATATAACTCACCCATGAAAGTGAGGTATTCTTCTGCCGTCAGGTTATCATAAAGATCCGCCATCTCAGGCACATAGCCGATCCGTTTCTTGTATTCTACTGAACTTGCAGATATATCTTTACCGAATAGCGTGACCTGCCCCGAATACTCTTCTTCAAGGCCGAGGAGGATCTTGACGGTCGTACTTTTCCCAGCACCATTCGGACCGATATAGCCGATGATCTGTCCTTTATATACATCCAGCTGTACGCCCTTTAACACTTCCTTGCTTCCATATCTCTTCTTCAAATCTCTGATCGATAAAATCGGTTCTCGTACGTCCATATAAATCCCCTTTTTTCTCTAGATATGCCTATATGCTAACATAAATTCCATTTTATGGTCAGTCGAGAATGGATTTTACCCGCTTTACCTTCGTATTCTTTGCACTGCATCTCATTCTGAAAAATTTTTCATTTCCCCTCTTCCCAAACTGGCAGAACTTGTTATATACTTTAACTGTATTAAGACACATAGTACACTTCACACAGTTGGGAGGGTGGATATGTTTGAGCTTGATTTAAGAAGTCGAAAGCCCATTTATGAACAATTAGTCGAGAAATTAAAAGAGTTAATCATTAATGAGGTGTTGAAGCCTGACGAACAATTGCCTTCCGTTCGTGCCTTGGCTCAGCAGCTGACCATAAATCCAAACACAATCCAAAAAGCTTATAGGGAACTGGAAACTCAAAGGTTCATTTATTCTGTGAAAGGACGGGGTAGCTTTGTTAATCCATCAAATCACATTCAAAACGCGGAGAAAATCATGAAAGTAAAAGAAGAGTTGTCTAAACTTTTGTCTGAAGCTCTCTATTTAGGGATCACGCCTGAAGATTTAAAGCAGATGATTGCTGACATCGAGGCATCGGTAGGAGGGAATCAATCTGATGATAGAGATTAAATCATTAAGTAAATCCTTTGAAGGTACTACAATCATCCATGACGTTTCGTTCTCTGTTCAAAAGGGATCGATTTATGGACTGCTCGGATCGAATGGTGCAGGAAAGACGACACTACTCAAATCCATTTCTGGAGTTCATAAGCCCGAAAGTGGAGACATTTATTTAAAAGATCAACCGGTCTTTGAAAATGTCCAAACGAAAGAAACCTTGGTTTTCATTCCTGATCAACCGTTTTTCTTCGCTCACTATACCTTAAATCAAATGGCAAGATTTTATCAAAATACCTATAGTCGTTGGGATGAGCATGAATATAAATCTCTAGCAGGCCTATTTGGGATAGACCCTCACAAAAAGCTTCATAAATTTTCCAAAGGAGTCCAGCGTCAAGCAGCTTTCATTCTTGCATTATCCACTCAACCGGATGTGCTCATTCTGGACGAACCCCTTGACGGATTAGACCCTGTCGTGCGTAAGAAGGTAAAAAGCGTACTGATCACCGAGGTGGCCAACCGGGAGATGACGATTCTTATCTCCTCTCACAACCTGCGTGAGGTGGAAGATATTTGTGATCATATCGGAATTTTGCATCAGGGAAGATTTTTACTGGAGAAAGAGCTTGATGATTTGAAATCCGGGATTCATAAGATTCAGTTGGCCTTTAAAGGCGAGATGCCTCAAAAGATCTTTACTGAGCTTGACCTTCTGCACGAAGAGACCAGGGGAAGCGTGTCCCTCTGCATCGTAAGAGGTGACGAACAACATGTGAGAAGCATGATCCAGCCTTATCATCCGGTGATTTTCGATATGTTACCGTTGACCCTTGAGGAAATATTTGTTTATGAAATGGAGGACGTCGGATATGCCATCCAAAACATCATGGATCAATAAGGAAGTCATCATTCAAAGCCTTCGGAATGTTGGGTGGGTAGGGATCGTTTATTTTATCGGACTTCTCTTTTCTTTGCCGGTTGACATTATCGGTAAACTATCTAACGACAATCAGCCCTATCCGATTGCCATTTACGAAAACCTATTCAAAATGCAATACCCGATCCAAATGGGTTTGATGCTGTTCGTTCCAGTCATCCTATCCCTTTTCCTTTTCCGTTATTTACATGTAAAACAGGCTGCAGACTTCATGCATAGTCTCCCACTGACACGCAGCAAATTATTTTTTCATTTTACCGTTACAGGATTCGTCATTCTCATCATGCCAATTGTACTGAATACAGCGATTTTACTTTCCCTTTATTCATTTACGGATCTTCAGCAATTTATTGATGTTCAAGATATTTTCATCTGGTGCGGCATCACGATCCTAATGAACATCCTTCTGTTCACAGCCGCTACCTTTGTGGCCATGATAACAGGACTGACAGCTGTACAGGGAGCTATGACTTACATCCTGCTCTTATTACCGGCTGGAATGTTTATGCTCGTATGCTTTAGCTTAAAAAATCTTTTATACGGTTTTCCGGAGGATTATTTTTTCAATATCAAAATTGAACAATATTCCCCTGTCATCAAGGCCGTATATCTTGAGAATAAAATCTTTTCCGGATTAGATGTGACACTGTTCATAGCTATCACTCTCCTACTCTATGGTTTATCGTATGTATTGTATAAAACGAGAAAAGTAGAAGCAGCGTCACTTGCCATTGTATTTCCTGTTCTCCGACCCCTGTTCAAATATGGAGTCGCTTTCTGTTTCATGCTGGTCGGCGGAATGTACTTTAATGGAATCTATCAAGAGACGGGATGGACCATATTCGGCTATTTTATAGGATCATTCATAGGCTATTATCTTGCAGAAATGGTTTTACAAAAACATTGGAGAGTGTTCCGTCATTGGAAGGGCTTTGCCGGGTTTGCCGTGATCATATCTCTTATCGGTTTATTCATTCAGTTCGATTTATTTCAATATGAAAAGAAGATTCCTGAATTGGAAGATGTAGAAAAAGTTCATGTGAGCCCAAGCTATTATTCCTTGACGGACAATCCAGAATCACTCATTGAAGAACCATTTATGAGCAAACCTAAAACTATTGAAGCGGTTCTGAACCTTCATGAAGAAATCGTTAACAACCAAAATCAGAACAAAGCAACTCCTGACGATAGCGAGCAAATCTTTTTCTATTACAAGATGAAAGATGGCAGTAAGCTGGTGAGGAACTATCAAGTGAATATAGACGAATTCAAATCCCAGTACGCTTCACTTTATGAAATGAATAATTATAAAGAAACGACGGAGCAAATCTTCGCCGTTAATTCAAGCAAGGTAGACAAGCTATCGATTTATTCTGATTTGGGGAATAGACAGAGTATAAGCATTGTCGATCCGGAACAAATCAATGAAGCCATCGGGATTTTAAAAGAAGAAACCTATAATGATAGGTTTGAAGATCGGGACAGAGTGAATCTCTATAACGTTGAATTACTTCTTTCAGAGAATCAATGGACCCATGTCGGGGTACGGAATAACGATAAGAAATTCGAATCCTGGCTACAGGAGAATGGATACCTTGAAGATATAAGGGTTACTGCAGATGACGTCGAGTGGATGTACGTGATCGATCAAGAGCGTTACCGAAACCGTCTGTTCAACGTCGTAGATCAAGATACGGCAGCCCTGGAGTTAAAGAAAGAAAACAAAGGGATCGAAGTAGCGGACTCCAAACACGTAGAAACCATCATGAATCAACTCGTATACAATCAGATGACCAATGAATATATAGTGATCATCAAGTATAAAACCCACGGAAATATCGAAGTGCGAGGCTTAAAAGCTGAAGAAACGCCTTCATTCCTGAAGAATAAAACGGACAATTGACTATTGAAAGTCGAGGTGAAGCCATATGGACACACTACAGATGCAACCATCTCCTCTCACGTTAGAGGAGATGTATGGACAATTTCATAAACTGATCTATCATATCGCTTATACGATGACAAAGGACCCTCATCTATCACAGGATATCGTTCAAGAAACCTTTCTCAAGGCCTACATCAGGATGGATACTTTACTCGATGTGACGAAAACGAAGTCCTGGCTCACTTCTATCGCAAGATGTACAGCAATCGATTTCATCCGAAAAGAATCGAAACGCAATGAAGTCTATATGGAAGCTGATGAAGAGGTTCAATCCATACAGGATAATAACCCTCTGGAAATAGAGATTGAAGCACGGTTTCTTAAGAGCAGCATCCAGGAAAATATTAAGAGGCTGCCACTTTCTCAGCAGGAAGTCATGTCATTGAAAGTGACACAGGATCTTAGTGATAGGGAGATTGCTTTAAAGCTGAACCTCTCTCCCTCCACCGTCAAAACCCGTTTTCACCGGGGAAGAAAGCAGCTGTACTCGATCGTTTATGCACAGACTGCATAGAAAAAGGAGCCTTGTTTAAGGGCTCCTTTTATCGTTCTTGTAATAGTTGAATAGAAACAAGATCATTGGCGGCTTGAAAGATGCCCCCCGTTATAGCACTTTACTTAAAAACGCCTGGGTTCGTTCATGTTTCGGATTGCCAAAGAGCTCAGACGGCAGGTTTTCTTCCACGATATACCCGCCGTCCATAAAGATGACACGGTCCCCTACTTCTCTTGCGAATCCCATTTCATGGGTTACGACCACCATGGTCATGCCTTCCTTCGCCAGTTGTTTCATTACCTCCAGCACCTCTCCTACCATTTCGGGATCAAGGGCTGAAGTGGGCTCATCGAACAGCATGATTTCAGGCTCCATGGCAAGTGCCCGTGCAATGGCGACCCGCTGTTTCTGCCCTCCTGATAAGGAGTCCGGGTACACATAAGCCTTTTCAGACAGTCCCACTTTTTCAAGAAGTTCCAATGCCTTCTGCTCCGCTTTATTTTTTTGCCACTTTCGCACCTTCATCGGTGAGAGCATAATGTTCTGGATCACCGTCTTATGAGGGAACAGATTAAATTGTTGAAAAACCATCCCCACATCGGTCCGGACCTTATTGATGTCTGTTTGCTTGGACGTGATGTCTCGATCTTTAATATAGACATTACCATCGGTAATCGATTCCAAAAGGTTCAAGCAACGCAGAAACGTTGATTTTCCTGAACCCGATGGCCCTATTACTACAACCACTTCTTGCGGTTCGATATTGACGTTGATATCTTTCAATACTTCTAATTCTCCAAAGGACTTCTTAAGATTCACTGCTTTAATCATTCGGTTGCCATCCTCCGCTCAATATAGTTTAGTAGATACGTAAGAGATAGAGTAAGGATTAAATAGATAATAGCGACTGCCAGGTACGGTTCCCATACACGATAATATTGACCCTGCATGGCCCGGCCCCAGTACATAAGTTCCGGAGCGGCAATGACCGCTGCCAGGGAAGAATCTTTCAATAACACGATAAACTCATTTCCAAGTGGCGGAATCATCCGCTTAAATGCTTGAGGGATAATGATATACCTCATCGCCTGGAGATTGGTCATCCCCAAAGATCTGGCCGCTTCCATCTGACCCCTGTCAATAGATTGAATGCCCCCACGGAAGATCTCGGCGATATACGCTGTGGCATTCAACGATAATGCCACTAATGCAGACACAGCCGGATTAATTTCCGACATGATCATTGGCATCACACCAAAGTGAATGAGTAGGATCTGCACGAATAATGGTGTTCCTCTAAAAAAGTTTATGTACCAAATGAAAGGTGTTCGAACGAGGAGATAGGGGGAAATTCTGAATATCCCCATCAGCAGTCCGAAGATTAAGCCTAAAAAGATGGCTCCCACCGATAAACCAATTGTTAATAGTGCTCCCTTTAGAAAAAAAGGTAAGTATTCCCCAATAATGTCCCATCTGAAATCCAGCATATCCTAACTCCTTTTGTCTCGGTAACGGCGTTATCCCGCTTTCCTTTTCAATAGTAGTAATTAGATTCATATAAAAGGGGCAGGTGAAGAAGGAACAATCCTCTTTAAAATCGATAAAGAAGATCCTCCCTACTTTCACTACGCCCCTTGTTCCCTTATTCTGCTTGTTTTAATAAAGCGTCAGTGTTCGGTTCTGTACCAAACCATTCTTTGTATATCTCAGCATATGTTCCATTTTCAATCACTTCTTTTACCGCTTTATCAAATTCAGACTTCAACTCACTGTCTTTCGGAAACATTAAGCCATAAAATTCAGATTCGAAGTTTTCCGGATCTTCTACTGTATTGAAATTGTCATCCGGATTGTTTTTCACATATTCATTTACAACCGTATTATCGGTTACAACAGCATCGACTTGACCTTGCTTTAATGCCGTAATGGCTACTACATTGTTTTCGTATTTAGAGATATCAGAGCTGTTCTGCCCAACTATTTTCTCTGCTGCCGCCTGACCGGTCGTTCCATTTTGAACCCCGATCTTCAGTCCTTTCAAGTCCTGGGCACTTTTGATATCCACACCTTCGCCAAACATGATCATGTGAGTGGATTCAAAGTAAGGATTGGAAAAATCAAACGTTTCTTTACGATCATCATTGATGGTGATACCGGAAATCCCCATATCGACTTCCTTGCCGCCTTGAACTGCTGCAAATAACGGATCCCATCCAATGTTCTTCACTTCGTACTCATAACCGGCTTCTTTCATGACGGCCTCTAAAAAATCAATATCAAATCCGACAATTTCCCCTTTATCCATATATTCAAATGGAGCAAAGGCTGCATCGGTCCCCACTACTAGCTTTTCTTTTTTATCTCCGCTTGCTTCTTCACTTCCACAGGCAGTCATGATCGCTGCCATTCCAATCATCAATACTAGAAATAATCCTCTTACTTTCTTCTTCATCATTGGCCCCCTAAAATAGTTTGTATTTTCTAATAATTATAATTATACAACTTTTTTACTAGAAAACCAATAACTATTGGAAAATTACTAGTTTTCAGACTAATCATCTTTCTAGTGATACGGATTTTTGTATATTAAAATGTATAAAAAGATGCATCTGATATCTTTGTTTTATCTCTATTGATACCTTTAACATTGACAGTCTCCTCTATAGGTTTCAGAATAAGAGTATAAGCCAAGTTTAAAGGGAGAGTTTATGGATACACATTCGTCTGATTTATATGAATACTTAGTTGATCATGCCTTAGATTTCACTGAAGACTGGTTGAAGTTCCAGAATATTAAATCCGGATCTCACTATTCGCTTGATTCTCCTCCAGAGGTACTCAACAAAATAAAAGAACAAAACTCTAATTATGTGAAAATCATCGCCAGGTGTCTGTTACTTTCTCAAGAAGACTCAAAAGAATTGATTTATAACTGGACTTCACAAACAGCTGCAGATCGAAGTAAATCCAGTACGACTCTCGATGAGGTTGTTCGTAACTCAGGTGTGTTCAGAAGAGTGTATTGGACGTATGTCGAAAAGTTTGTGGAAGAATCGAACGTAAACGTCCAGTTGAAAGAAGTATTCGAGTGGGAACGAAAGATCAATTTCGCATTGGATTATGTGTTAGAAACGTTCACTTCCACGTTCCTGAACATATTAATGAATCGACTCCAGGCACAGTCAACCCTGATTAAGGAATTAAGTACACCGGTCATTTCTTTAACTTCAGAGGTAGGACTTCTGCCTATCATTGGAGATATTGATACGACACGGGCCCGTATGATATTAGATGCAACCCTTCAACAAAGTGCCGATGCCCATTTATCCATGCTGATCATCGACTTATCAGGTGTGGTATTGGTTGATACCATGGTCGCTCAGCAAATCTTTCACCTCATCGATGCCTTAAATCTGCTTGGAGTGAAGAGCGTCATCACCGGGATTCGTCCTGAAGTTGCCCAGACAGCCATCCATTTAGGATTGGATTTCTCCAATATCCATACTGAAAATTCACTCGAGCGAATCATTGCCGATGTAATTCAGGAAAATAGCGCATTTTTGCAGGTATAGGAAGATGGACGCAAAATAAAAAGACTGATTCTCGCGGGGCACTACCCCTTCAGAATCAGTCTTTTTTGTTAAGAATAATGATGTGAAGCTTTATAACTCGCTTTCACCATATATTCATGTTGAAGCAGTTTCACTTCGAATAAAGTGATTGGGTCGAAATATCGCTCCGGATTTGCTTTCATTTTCTTTAACGTTTCTTTGTCGCTTGCAATATCCGTTTCTGTATCTTTAATCGTGACGTCCAGTTGTTTAAATGGCTCTGCGAAGAAAGAGTGAACATCCTGCTGCAATGATTTTTCGAACAAATCAAACTGAAGGAAAAATTTATTGACGACAGATGCCGTGATATCCTGATAATCTTCGTTCTCTAAGTAGCGCTTGTATTGATTGTAGAGTAACGACTTATTCTGAGGTAATACACCTAACAGCTTTCCGGCACTCTTCAATAGGAACTGAGCCGGTTTAAAGCGCAATAGAATATTCTCTTTATCAATCTGGGCTCTCGTTCCCATTCGGTTTACATCCCGGCGCCAGTCGTCCATTACTTGGAAATCACATTGTAAAACGACTTTATCCTTTCCGAATAACTCGTTGAAGGTTTCACTCATCTCATTTAAATAGTCCTGGCTGTCTTGAAGCTCCTGCTTTGAAAAGCCAAGCCATTCCTCAAGGGATTTGACATAACGGGGCATGAGATCATCTTGGATATACCCTTGAATCCGCGTATTCATCGCTTCATTTAACTCTGTATGGATCTGTTTGAAATCACTTTCTTCACTGATCAGGTCAGAGCAGCCGCTAAGGATACGGGGGATTTTCTCAGAGATTTCCTTCTTCATCGCTTCTTTCTTTTTATGGAAAGAATCCTTAATGACTGATACCTTATCGCTCTGCATGTCACCCAAGTAGTTTTCAAAGCCGTTCAAACGAGTCAGGATATCTTCATTCTTCTCGATTGTATCTTTCAACTCATTTTCACGATTCTTACGTTTTGAGTATAGATCTCTTAGTGTTTTTCTGACCAGGTAAAATAATTTGGCTCCACGTTCCGCTTTGAGCACGTTTCCATTCATCATATACTGTTTCTTTAGGAAGGACTGAACATCCTGTCGCTGCAGATGAACGGCTTCCAGGGATGAATATGGCAATACCTCTGCGTCCGGGAACCATTCCCGGGCTTTGTTTCGGGCTGATTCAATGATCTCTTCTGTACGGTCGGAATGAGATACTTTGTCCATCTTATTTAATAAGAAATGTACGTTCACAGGCTGTCCGATTTCCGCTAATTTTCTTAAGGTTTGTCTGTCCTCTGCATTAAACGGGGCATCGGCATTCAAGACATACAGTAATCCATCCGCTACAGGATAAAAGGCCGTTAGATCATCCAGATGCCTTTTGCCGGTTTGAACGTCAATGATAGCACTTCTATTTTTCTTAAGAAACTCAGACGGAAGCTTGTATTCTACGAATGCTTCCCTTTGCATCAGCTCTTCAAAATCAGCTATGCTCTCGACTTTGTGAACACCATGATCGTGAATCTCCTTCACTTCTACCTGCTGATCATGATAGCTATAAATGATGGTGGAGTCTTCAGCTTCACCGACGCTCTCACCTAAAACGGATTGAACGAAGGAAGATTTTCCGCTTGAGCCACTCCCTGCGATTAATAAGTGGTGTTCACTCAGATCCATTAACTGCTCCGCAATCCATTTTGTTTTATAACCTACAGAAGCATCATTTCGTTCTGACCAATCCATAATTTTATTTAAGAACAGAATAATGTCTTCAAAGCGGGCTTGATAGGAGTCTCCTTCCAGCAGGATCATTTCCGCCTCATCCGTCACCATCTGTTCAATGCTGTACGAAAAGACATCGTTCCAGGCTAAAACGGCCGCTGCAGGGAAAAGTGGTTGATGATCCCTGCTCACTTTCAGCCAATTGCTCAGCATGCTTGGCATAAAGCCTTCCAGATCTTTCACTAAGTAGTTGCCTTCCAGGAATCCTACGTATGCTTCCTGGAATTGGGATAAGATGTCCTCCCATGATTCGTTCGGGAGTATTTCTACATATTCAAAGATTGTATTGACCGTCAGCATCCATTCAATATGTGCGACTGAATTGCTTCTGTAACTTGTCCACAGAGCAGACACGAGATCCTTAAATTGTTTACGATCCTTTTCATAGACCGCAATCAGTAAGTCGTAGAAATAGGTAGGTGCAAAGGATGTTGTGTAACCTTGATCCCCATATTCCCTCAGAATCATGAACCAGGCAGGATCCTGGGTACGGATCGATTCCTGAACCGCCAGTTCCACGGCTTTATTCCAGTCCTCTTGTTCTTCATAAAAAGCCCGTGCGAGTTCAGTTACGTTGGGATAATCCGGATCAATCGCCAAGGCTTTGTCGATGGTACGATAAGCTGACTGAATCTTATTTCGTTCGATATAAAGAGAGAATAGCTGCAGGGATACTTCCAGCGTTAAAATCGTGCTTTCCGTTTGAATAGCTGTATAGACATCCTCCGCTGACGATAACAACCCAATCTCATAGTAAGAATCCGCGATATTTTTCTTTGCCCAGGGTTCTAATTCGTTCTGGATGCTTTCCCATTTGAAAATAGCCGCTTCATAGTCCTTGCTATGAAAATAGACCTCACCCTGAGCATAGCGAATGAACGTTAAATCATACGGCTCATTTTGCTGCTCTTCTACAAAAGCTTGACCAAGCACTTCAATTGGATGACGGTTCGTGTCATAGTCTACTAAAAAAGTTCCATAGAATGACTTTTCCATTAGTAATTTTTCTTCTGTCATAATGTCCTCCGTTATATGTGGATCCCCCTGTTCAAGGAACCTCACAGACTAGTCTATTTCTATCATTCTAACAGAATTTCCTTGGGATAAAATTTCATTTCCTTTTCAATTTCCGATTGATACTTTCTGCCGTGATTCATAGGGATCACTTCCATTACAGAAAAAAGGACTATCCGTTACTAAAGGCTGCTTGTGCCTTCAAAAACAGATAGTCCTTTTTACTTACCACCATTGTTCAGCCATCAAACTAGGCGGATGTCTGGTGAACAAACTTTTTTTGTTTGCGCCCTTCCAGTATAGCTACAACTAAAGCAATAAGCAGGAATAAGCTTGAAATTTGGAATAAAACACCCGTCTCAACATATTGTGCAAGCACCCCGAATACTAAGCCGCTTAAGCCGATTCCAAGATCAATGGAAGAGAAAAACATTCCATTGGCTACTCCCCTTCTATTGTCAGGAGTTAATGACAAAGTCCAGGATTGGAGTGTTGGAATAAGAGATCCAAATCCAACTCCAAACAAAATACCTGATACGATGATGAGGAAATCAGAATGGGCAAAGGATAATACCCACATACCGATAAAGGTAATCACGATACAAAAGAGAACAAGCCCCTTAGGTCCGCGTTCATCAAACCATTTCCCTGCAATCGGTCTTGATAGGGATGCCATGATCGCATTACATAAATAGAACAAGAAGATATGCTGGATTCCACGTTCTTCCCCAAAGATGACGATAAAGGTAACGATCGACCCGTACCCAAAGGTCACCATAATCGTAATGAACGCTGGAAACCAGCTGGATTTTTCAACTAATGAACCCAGGTATGAAAATTTCAAGTCTTCCTTATTCGTTTCTTTGACGACTTGAGGTGTACGGTAATGAACGACACCTAACAAGACAACCGCGATGACACCAAGTGCACTGGAAGTAATGATCAGGTTCGTGAACGTCGTTACCTGGAATAAATAAATCCCGAGACTCGGAGCTATAATCATTCCTATCGTAATCGACAATCCGTAATACCCCATCCCTTCACCTAAGCGAGATTTCGGCACCACATCCACGGCTGCCGTCCCATTCACCGTTGTGGACCAACCCCACGCCAATCCGTGTACAAACCTGAACAAAAGAAAGATGAATACCACACTGGACAATGGGTAAATCACCGTAATCAATAATAACGAGATCCCGCCTATCAGAACGAGAGGTTTCCTGTCCCTATACTCCAACATAAACCCAATGAAAGGCCTGCTTAACACTGCACCTATCGAAAATAACGTCGTCACTAAACCAATTTCCAACCCTGAAGCCCCGATTGACTTTATATAAGGCGGAAGCGTCGGTATCAGCATTTGAAACGACATAAACACAAACAAGTTTCCTACCATCAGCATAATAAAAGACCTCGTCCATAAAGGATCCTTTACCTTATCCATAAGAAAACCTCCTTTCACCATCTATCAATAATCCTCACAATACATTCAGGAGGATAATATTTCGAATTACTAAATAATAGCACATAAAACACAAATGCGATACGATTTAAAACCGGCGAAAACATGCTAGTTTTTTACAAATATTGCACCATGAAACGCGTGATTTTTTATGATTGAATTCAAGTGAATATAGAGAAAGTAATACTGACTGTTTTTTGGCTCACCTTTCAGCGCCCGCTGAAAGGCGAGTGAAACGAACGTTTCACTCGAATGAGCAAAAAACAAATGCAGATTAACCAGACCCACACACACCATAATTCTTGGAAGAACCATCTAATTCCCAACCTTTTATTGAAAAGACAAAGAATTATACTATAATAACAACATGGCGTAAATTTCTGAATAATCTTATTTGCACGCCTAAACATACATAATTATTTTCTATTTTTTATAATCATACAATTACGAATGGAGGTAGTTCTTTGAATTATACGTTACGACCATTGGGCGATCATGCCGTCGTTATACAATTAGGAAATTCAATTCAGCAAGAAACACACGAAAAGGTTAAAGCCGTCACCACCTTTTTTGAAACCCGGTCAATCGACTGGCTTGTTGAATACATACCGGCATTTACAACCGTCACACTTTATTACGACCCAATCAAAATCATAGAATCTTACAAACCTTTTCAGAGTACATTACCGTACACAATTGTCTGTTCAGAAATTGAACATATGCTTTCCCAACTTACAACCTTAGAACAATCAGATTCCCGAATCGTCGACATTCCCGTCTGCTACGGTGGAGAATTCGGACCAGACCTTGAAGAAGTCGCGAACCACAATCACATGCCTACCGAAGAAGTCATCGCGAAACATTCCAATGGTGACTACCTCGTATACATGATTGGATTCGCCCCGGGATTCCCTTATATCGGAGGCATGTCCCCGGATATTGCGACACCGAGAAGGGAATCACCCCGCCTCAAGATCCCGGCTGGCTCAGTTGGAATTGCCGGAGAGCAAACAGGCGTATACCCGATCGAAACACCAGGAGGGTGGCAGCTGATTGGTCGAACCCCCTTAAAATTATTCAAACCAAATAACGACGACTCACCAAGCTTACTAAAAGCAGGTGATCGAATTCGTTTCACTCCCATTTCATTTGAAGAATATAAAGCATTGGAGGAGGAACAATGATTAATGTAATGAAACCGGGCCTCCTTTCAACGATTCAGGACCTTGGAAGGTATGGCTATCAAAAATATGGCGTCATCGTGAGTGGAAGTATGGATCCACTTGCCCATAAAATCTCTAACCTGCTGGTAGGGAATGATGAAAACGATGCCACTCTTGAAATGACACTTATGGGTCCAATGCTTGAGTTCAAGGAAACCTGCCTTATATCGATTTGTGGAGGGGACTTATCCCCAACCATTGACGGGAAGCCGGTTCCTTTAAGGAGATCACTATTGATCAAAGCTGGAAGCATTCTTAAATTCGGGGCATGCAAGAGCGGCTGCCGCAGTTACCTTGCAATTGCAGGTGGATTCAATGTAGCAACGGTGATGAACAGCAAGTCAACTTACGTAAGAGCAGGGATTGGAGGATTGAATGGTCGTTCTTTAAAAGAAGGTGACAACCTGAAAGCCGGAACGCTTTCGAAGGAATCTGAAAATATGATCGACTATTTACTTCCCTATTTAGAGAACAATGATTTCACGGAAATTGATTGGTCGATTTCTTCTGAATTCATCTCGGCTTATCAACAGAAGAAAACGATTCGAGTGATGACAGGGACCGAGTACGATTCATTTTCAGCAGAAAGCCGGGAACACTTTTTCAATGAACCCTTTAAAGTGTCTGCTCAATCAGATCGCATGGGCTACCGTTTGGAAGGTCCGTCCCTCCATCTCGAGAAGGATTTTGATATGATTTCAGAGGCGGTTGCCTTTGGGACGATTCAGGTTCCTTCGAATGGGAAGCCAATTGTTCTGTTAGCGGATCGGCAAACGACGGGAGGCTACCCAAGAATCGGTCAGATTGCGTCAGTGGATCTTCCTTTGATTGCTCAGGCAAAGCCTGGAGAAGAGTTGACCTTTACGATGATTTCTCATGAAAAAGCCCAGGAACTCTACATAGATCGTGAACGACAATTAAGGCATTTAAAACAAGGTGTTGCCTTGAAATTCAACTCGTAGTTTCAACCCATGACATGACAGCAAAGGAGCGAACTTCTTGAAGAAAAAATCAAATTTCAGCGTATTGTTAGGGGCTGCGTTCTTAATGGCCACATCCGCCATCGGACCAGGCTTCCTGACTCAAACGACCGTATTTACTCAAACCCTGGCGGCAAGCTTTGGTTTCGTCATCCTTGTTTCAATCCTCATTGATATTGGTGCCCAGCTTAATATATGGCGCATCATTGCCATTTCTGAAAAAAGGGCTCAGGATATTGCCAACGATGTCTTGCCGGGATTAGGTTACTTCCTTGCCATCCTAATAGTGCTGGGCGGATTGGCCTTTAACATTGGAAATATCGCCGGAGCTGGATTAGGTACGAATGTCCTGTTTGGTATTTCGCCTGAAATGGGCGCATTATTCAGTGGAATTGTCGCAGTAGGAATCTTCCTGGTGAAAGAAGCCGGTAGATTAATGGACAAGTTCGCCCAGATCCTCGGGTTACTCATGATTATGCTTACGGTGTACGTGATGTTTACAGCAAATCCTCCTGTAGGAGAAGCCGTTACGAAAACATTTGCACCAGACACCATTGATTTTCTGGCTATCATTACCCTCGTAGGCGGAACCGTTGGTGGATATATCACATTCGCCGGTGGTCACAGGCTATTGGAAGCCGGAATAACAGGGAAACAAGCACTTCCTGAGATTACGAAAAGCTCAGTATCCGCAATCGGTATCGCGTCCATCATGCGAATCTTCCTTTTCCTTGCGGCTTTAGGGATTGTCTCACAAGGTCTGCAATTGGACCCTTCCAACCCGCCAGCCTCCGTATTCCAACTGGCTGCCGGTGATATAGGGTACAAGATGTTCGGGATCGTCATGTGGTCCGCTGCTGTTTCATCCGTTGTGGGCGCTGCCTATACATCGGTGTCCTTCATTCGAACGTTCAGCCCACTTCTCGAGAAATATCATAAGTGGCTAATCGTTGGATTCATTACCGTTTCAACACTAGTATTCGTCATTGTAGGTAAGCCTGTCGCGATTTTAATCCTCGTTGGTGCACTTAATGGATTGATTTTGCCAATAGCATTGGGAGTTATGCTTATCGCCGCTCATAAAACCAAAATCGTCGGTGATTACAAGCACCCGATCTGGATGACCATTTTCGGTGCGTTGATTGTCGTGGCCATGTCCTACATGGGTGTATACGCGTTAATCAAAGGCATTCCTCAATTGTTTAGTTAAGTGTAAAAGAAGGACCTCGATCCGTTATGGATCGAGGTCTTTTTGTTTATGGGTTTCGATGGCGGAGACTAGTTTGGTGCCAGGCACCGATCTACACTTTTGTGCCTGGCACCAAAATAAAAACTACCCAAAGATAAAAAAAGAGGCCCACCAAAGGCCTCTCTCCTTACACTACTGAATAATATTCTTCACTCGCCCAACTTGTCCATCTTCTAACCGGACTTTAATGCCGTGGGGATGATTCGGTGAATTGGTTAAAATATCTTTTACAATCCCACGTGTCAGTTTGTTTGTTCTTTGGTCTTTTTTCAGGACGATATCCACTTCAAGACCTTGTTTGATATTGGAACGTTGTTGTCCGCTCATTGTATATCCTCGTTTCATTAGGTGATTTCCGAAAGGCTAGTCTTCATCCTTCACATCGATATCTTCCGGAATCGGTTCACTTAGGTATTCAGCAAGCTGACGCTTCATTTTTTCCATTTGCTCCAGATGCTGATTGAATTGGTCCCGGTATAATAAATATTGATCTCCGTCGTGGACCGCCCGTATTTTATTTTGCTGAATGAGGCACTCAATATACGATTCCGGCAGTGACAGATATTCGGCTGTTTCTTTAATTGTAAGATACATCGGCTTTCTTCCTCGCTTATTCTACTAACTCAATCTTCGCAACGGCTTCACAGTGCATTGTTTGCGGAAACATATCAACAGGCTGGACCTCGGTTGTCTTGTACCCGCCATCCTCTAAAATTCTTAGGTCACGGGCAAGTGTCGCAGGGTTACAGGATACATAGACAACGCGCTTCGGCTTCATGGACAGGATGGTATTCAGAAGCTCTTCATCGCAGCCCTTCCGTGGAGGATCCACTACCAGGACATCGGCTCTTATTCCATCTTTATACCAGGTGGGAATGACGACTTCTGCAGGTCCTGCTTCAAACTCTACATTAGTCATATCATTCAACTCTGCATTCTTCTTCGCATCTTCTATCGCCTGTGGGACGATTTCAACTCCATACACCTTCTTTGCCTTTTGGGCAAGGAATAAGGATATCGTCCCAATCCCGCAATACGCATCAATGACCGTTTCTTCTCCTTGTAAATCAGCATATTCCAATGCTTTATCATAAAGCACCTTCGTTTGTTCAGGATTCACCTGGTAGAAGGATCTTGCCGAGATCGCAAACTTCACGTCCCCGATATAGTCATGGATCACTTCTTCCCCCCACAGGACGCGTGTGGAATCTCCCATGATCACATTTGTTTTTTTAGGATTCACGTTATGAACAATCGATTTTAATCCTTCAATATTCTCGACAAGAGCATCGATGATTGTATTCTTATGGGGAAGCTCCGGTGTACGAGTGACCAATACGACCATCACTTCACCCGTCGTATAAGCCGTCCGGGTCATAATATGACGCAGGGTCCCTTTATGATTCTTCTCATCATAGGGACGGACCTCCAGTTTCTCGCATATATCCTTCACATGCTGAATCACTTCATCATTTTTTTCATACTGGATGATACATTTGTCCATATCGATGATTTCATGGCTTCGTTTTTGATAGAAGCCGGCAACAAAGCGCCCGTCTTTTTCCCCTACAGGTACTTGGGCTTTATTGCGGTAGCGCCATGGTTCTTTCATTCCCAAAACCGGGTGAACACAGACGTCATGAAGCTTTCCGATACGCTGCATGACATCGCTGACATTTTTTTCTTTTGCCTGCAGTTGTCCTTCATAGGTCATGTGCTGGATTTGGCAGCCACCGCATTCTTTGTAGATCGGACATGGAGGCTCCTGGCGAAACGGACTTTCCTTGGTTCGCTCTGTCAGTCGACCAAATCCATAGCCTTTACCCGGTTTCACGACTTTAACCTTCCCTTCCTCACCTGGTAGGGCATTTGGAACGAATAACGGATAGCCATCAACCTTCATCACGCCATTCCCATCATGGGTTAAGTCTTCAAATACCGCTTCATCTATATAATCATTTTTTTGAACTGGTGCTTTTTTACTCACGTATATCTTCCTTTACGAATTCCTTTTTAAGACTCTACTGATTGTACCATAAATGGAGTTGGAGAATGAAATGAATGGAGGTCCGTCCCTCTCTATAAAAAAGGCATCGACCTCTGTGGATCGATGCTTTTACGTTTAGTTTGCCGGCATGTTTTCACGATCTGCCTTTTGAATGGACTTGATTGCTTGATTCAGGTAATGCTTGAAGTCTTCACCTTTTTCAAGACCGCTCATTTCAAGAGATTCGATGATACATTTGAAATTATCAATAAGGTGATCTGATTTCATACCTCTGCTCACCAGCACACTGTTCAACCAAAGGGGATAGTCAGAAAAAACGTTTGATTGCGCGACTTCAGATGCCGATTCCAGATAGTTAAAGTGGTGAACATTGTCTTCGTAGCATTTCTTTCGTCCGACCTCACCGTACTTTACTGCTAATTCAGGGTATCGTTCGTACAATCTGTCAACTGCTTCATCTATGACACTCTTATACTTATTTTCCATCAGTACGCCACCACCTTAAAGCGATCAATCGATGGAATAATGGATGCGAGCTCCTGATCCGGATACTTCTTCTCCAGTTCGTGAATCCGTTTATAGTCCTCACTTTGCACCCACGTCATGAAGTGCTCCTTCGAATCCCATTCCATATGAACCGTGATTTCTCCCGGCTTTATCTCATTTTGTAAGAGGAGGAATCGTTGAAACCCTTCCGCTTCGTCTACTAAACCTGAACGGGAATGGTAGATTGAAATCACTTCATCCGCCTTCTCATCAGGAACTACAAATGTTGAATGTACGATATACATTGAATTCACCCTTCCAGTGGCACTATATGTCCGACATATTTTTAATCCGTTGTAACATAGTCACTAAGTGAGAGGGAATACAAAATTTAACAAATGTTCACTATATGACACTCTCAAGCCATAAGGGGGTTCATGACTATACATTTCCTAGTCGGGTTGTTAAAACTTACCTCGTTTTATGCGTTGAAGAAAGGGTAAAATGGTATGTGCAACAATTCTAGAAAAGAAGGTAGATAAACATGAACCCGGACTTCTTAGTCAACCTTATCCTGGTAGGGAATGTTTTTCTTGGGGTGTTATTTGCTCTCAAGTCAAGAAGATGGTGGCTACCCTACATATTCATTGCAGTCACATTTTTAACCTTGACCTTTGGATTCGGGATTTCCCTTTTATTAAATAAGGAATCCATACTAGCTTATCTATTTGTGTTTGTGGTCGGACAATTGATATGGGTCTTTGCATTTGTGATCATCGCCCACATTTTGTCATGGATTGTGAGAAAAGTTCCGTTCCGGCATAAGCAACAGATCGGATGGGGCTTTCTGATTGGTTTCCCATTGTCATTTAGTGTGTTTTTGTTAGTAAATTGAGAATAAAAAAAAGGAATGCCATTACCCCAAATGGCATTCCTTTTCATCATTCAGCTTTATCTTCCGGGCGGATTTTATCAAGAGGGACAAATACCTGCAAATGGCGGTAAAGGTTTTCAAATTCTGCAGGAAGGACTCCTCCCAGCTCACCATCTACATTCAGCTGCACCTTTTCTTTAGCTTTGATCTTGATTCGATTGGCCTGTGTGTAAATGACGTTGGGATCATTTACATGCTCACCTCGAACGGCCAATGTCGCAATGCGGATAAACTCGGCCAAATTTGTCTTCTTTAAAATTAAAAGCGAGAATAAGCCATCATTGATTGACGCATCCGGAGCCAACCTTTCAAAGCCGCCAACTGAGTTGGTTAAACCGATTAGGAACAGCATTGCTTCCCCTTCAAACAGTTTTCCATCATACTCGATGGATACGTCCGTCGGCTTGATGGATGGAAGCATTTCAATCCCTTTCAAATAGTAGGCCAGCTGCCCCATCATCGTCTTAAGCTTGCTCGGCACTTCATAGGTCAATTCGGTTATTCTTCCTCCACCGGCGATGTTAATGAAGTAGCGTTCATTCATGCGCCCGATATCGACAGGAATGGTTTCACCCTTTGTGATGACATCAATGGCTGATCCAATATCCTTTGGAATGTGAAGAGCCCGTGCGAAGTCATTCGTTGTCCCCATTGGAACGATTCCAAGCTTAGGTCGGTAATCCTGTTCGGCTAATCCGTTGACTACCTCATTTAACGTGCCGTCTCCACCGGCAGCGACAACGATATCGTATTTACGTTCTACAGCAATTCGTGCCGCTTCAGTGGCATCTCCTTCGCAAATGGTTGCGTGAACGGAGGTTTCATATCCTGCTTGTTCTAATTTGATTAATACTTCTGCAAGGTGCTTTTTGAATAGCTCTCGACCAGAAGTAGGATTATAAATAATTCTTGCTCGTTTCATACCCCATCATCCTAATCTGTATTAATTCCTAAGACTCGTCCTTTTATATTCCATCTTTTAACATCATATACTTATTATTTTTATTCATGCAATTTTTATTCCGCAGGTTATTTATTATAAAGCGTCTACCGGTCAATATCATAACTCTTTTCGCTGGAAAAATCTAATGAAAAATGAAATTTGCAAAGCACTTCCCCCCTATTGTTGTAATAAAAAATACATAAATCGGCACTCTCATTCGTAATGTTTATAGATTACTCATCATGGAGGTGCTCAGATGGAATGGTTGATTCTTTTACATGTGTTGTCTGCCATTATAGGGGTCGGGCCTACTTTCTTTGCTCATGTTTTAACCAGGCCGGACAAAACCATTGAACAATTAAAAGTTACGACGGAATTGAATAAACGATTGGAGTACTTCCCTAAGATTGGCGGAAGCATTGCCGTGTTAACGGGGTTCATCCTTTTTTATACAGGGGACTATGGCAGCCTTGCACAGCTGTGGATTCTGGGGTCTGTCCTACTTTATGTTTTCATTCAAATCATTGTCATCGGCTTCATCACGCCCGTCTCTAAAAAAATCAACGAATGGATATCCTTACCGGAAAATGAACATCTTACAGGGGCACCTCCTGAAGAAATCCAACGACATCTGGTGACCATGGACCGTTACTTTTATCTTGCATCCTCTCTAGGGGTACTACTTTTTATTTTTATGATCATGAAGCCTTAAATAAAGTAGTGCGAATGAATGATTTCACGTATATACAAAAAACCATCCAGAATATCAACACGATATTCCAGACGGTCTATGGGAACAGCTTGATATTCCGTTGTTGTAAAAACTGGATGGACTCCTGCAGGGATGTTGCATCAAAGTGGTAGACTTCCCCGACGATATCTTTCCACTTATCAAAATCTTTCATTTGATATTCACGGATGTTTCGGTAGGTCATCACTTTCAAGGTCTGATTGCGAAGAAAGTAGCACTGATTGCCCTGGAAGCGGACTGCGGTGATTCTTCTCATTGTAATGTTGTCATCAGAATCCAAGTAAGATGCTTCTATATCGGACTCTAATTCTTCTTCCTCTAACGGGATCCACTCTATGGTTTTTTTGACAAAGGATTTGCCATTTGAACGTCGATTCACTTCAAATTCACGAATGTCTTTCTGGGTAAAAATGATTTCTTCCCCGAAACCGTGAAGAAGATGCTTTTGCCTCGCTTCAAGCTCCACAGGCTTCATGATCGGGGATCCATATCCAACATCCACATAGAGCTTACGATTATCGATGGTAATCATTAATCCAAGATGACCCGGTTGCACTCTGACAAACTGACAATGGAAGCCTAACTTTTTCAGCAGTCTTCCAAAGTTGATGTTTAATGTAAAACAGGTGCCTCCCCACCCTTTAGAGTGGAGATTCTCTGCGAAAGTGTGCAAGGAAGGAACAAAGGATTCACCTTGAGAAAAGTAATAGAATTTACTAAAGGTCTCATATGGGATCCTGATCAAGTGCTGCTGGATAAGTCGTTGCAAATAGTTCAATGTAGGCGGCTCTTTATCCATATTTAAATAGTTTACATATTTTTTTACTGCTTCCAATCCGATCACTCTTTCTACTTTTTCATCAGGCAGACTGTAAACTGGTGCTGAAGAGTAAACTCACGAATAGGATCGTAACGCCCGGACAGGAACGTATGTAATGATTGGAGTAGTCCCTCTTTCTCACTATCCTCTAATTGAGTGAACCAAGATAAGGAGCCTACCCGCTCACACCAGGACTGTAACGTAAAATCGACTGCGTAATAAAATGTGTAAAAGTCTTTCAAGTTAAAGTCAGCTTCCTGCCATTCTAACAGCCATTCCACAGGAATTCCATTCAATTGATTCCCTGATCCCGAGGGAGTCATATCTATATATTCATTTAAAAACGTCATCGTATCCTTTGCCACTTCATGGTTTGGAACGAAGCTTGAATCACTCACAATGAACGTCCCTTTTTCCTTCAATATCCGTTTCATTTCGCTGATCGCCTTTGGACGGTCGAATAAATGCCAGCTTCTGTGAATCATCGTGATATCATAGTACTGATCTGGCAGATTCGTAGATTCAGCTGTACCTGTAAGATATGGGATGTCCAAGTATTGCTTACTCTCTAATGCCTTGGCAGCTTTCCTAAGCTCAATGGACGGCTCGATCCCGATCACTTCTGCTCCACGCTTGTGCAGCTTTCGTGTCAAAGCACCGGTACCCGACCCAATTTCAGCTACTTTCCTTCCTTCCCACACAATTCCCCTCACCTTTAATGTATCAAAAAATTGATGCGGAATATCCTCACCAGACGCAGCATAACGAGAGGTCACATGACCAAAATTAACTTCCATATACTCTCTTCCCCTATCATAATTGAATTTCCCTCAAATGAGCATTACGATTTCATGTCAACTCCATCACAAAACCCTGCCAACAACACCATACCTACTACATTCTGTACCCTGTCCCAAAACTCCTGCCAGGGACGGACCTTGACGATTTTTGTATCGTAATAATTAAAAATCTTCTAAATAAACTCTTACTTTAAGGGATTATCCTGTTTTGCCCGGTTATAAACCTTGAGTTATATTATTATATTTCTATCATTTGAGAAGGGAAAACGAATAAGAAACCGAGATCCGTCCCTAACCTAAAAAAAACGGTCATCAGAAATGACCGTTTGAGATGTAATGATGTTTAGTTGTTTGCTCCAGCTGCGATTCGCTTTACGTTTTGTTCAGCGGTTTTTGTCAGGTCTGGAGTGAACCCATTTTTCATTCGTTGATTTTCTTCATTGAAGTAGTCTTGAACTTCTTGATCAAATTCTACTTCGATGAGATCACGAATGTCTGTAATTCTAAGGGCGATCATAATGGAAACAAGATGAGCCACCGTTAAGGATTTCTTCTTGAAATTCACTAGCTCATTAATCGTAGCCACTCTCAACCCTGTTAAGCGATGAAGATCGCCTTGTGTCAACCCTCTTTCACGCAGGATTTCTCCCAATTTTATGTGAATTTTATGGGGAAATTTATTTAGCGCTTCTATTACAATTGTATTTGTCTTTTGGTGAATCATGATGCTTCAGCTCCTCATCCTCTACCATATTAACGCGAATTCCGTCATTCGTGAACCGGCAAAAAATCCCATGTCGACGGGTACTTTTTACCATTCAATTTTGAGTGAGTGTGAAGGCATCGTACCCTAAAAAAAGAAGACTCCAGGAACCGACCGGATGTCTTCTACTATTCGTTTCGTTTTACATCAGCACATTCTGGACAAGACTCGTTTTCAGGCTTTCATACACTTCCTGCCATACTTCTTGATCTTTAGTATATTGAGAAGTTAAGCGTTGAATCATTTCCTTCTGCTTTTCCGGGAAAAGCTCATGATCCTTCGGCGGCAGCTTCGCACGTTCGTCATCCACGATTTTCTTCACCATCGGAGCTCTTGGACCCCATACAAGCTTCTCATTCCCATCACGATCGATGAAAATAAAAATGGGAATCGCTCTCGATGTGCCATTCGTTAAGTATTGATCCATCAGTTCAAGGTTTTCGTCCCGTAAAATCATGCGAACGTCCATGTCAGCGGATTTTGCCACTTTTAACAAAATGGGGATATTCAGCATGGCATCTCCACACCAATCCTCCGTGATGGCAATCACTCGTAAAGAGTGTTCTCCAAGTATATTCAATACCTCTATGTCTTCCTGTGGAATCGTAAAGTTTTTCTTGATCGCTTCGGTATTTTCTTTATGTACACTCATATATTCCAAGTAATCTTCAGGTGTCATCCCTTTACTGAACCATTGTTCTAAGTTCATGTTTCTTCCTCCCTCAGCGCCACACATTCCAGTGAAGCACGAACAACATTTCTCTTATTTTCTCTTTATAGCATATTCATGTTTGTCGTATTCCACAAGGAAAATATACTTTTTATTCTATTCAAAATTTCAATTGTACGATTATGCCTGTAGGAATATAATATAAGAAAAGCACCGTAATGGACAGGTTTACAGGTTCTTATGAACTCCTTCTATTAACACTCTGCAACAAAAAAAGGAATAGCACACTGCTACTCCTCAGGCTTTCTTTCCAGAGGGGGAGGATGGAAATAGATAAGTATGCGAAGAGAAATATCTTTCATACATCTTTCCTTAACAGAAAAAAAGCTGACTCAATTGTCAGTTTCATCCTCACTTTTTTTGGTTAAAGTAGATAGGTATAGGACTACTCTTCAATTGACTCATCTTAGACATCTTGTGATTTCTCAATTATTTTTGCCACTTTATTATAGTAGTAGTTCAGCTCGACTAGGCTATCTGCCTCCTTCAGTCTTTTTATATACTGATTTGCTTTTTCATAGTCTTCTGGTGGCAGTTCAACCTTGATTCTTTTTTTCCTCCACTTCGCCAACAGGTTTCACCTCATTATGGTTTGGAGATCCTCCCTTAGAGGTCGGTTCGAGCTGATAATGAGATAGCTCTTGGATATAAGACGCTTTGGTGTTTGCTAAATTTTGTTCGATTTTTCGTGTGATGACGGAACTTCCCCCGATTCCTGATAATAAACTAATATAGATGACATACCAGATCGGGACCGTTTCAACAACCGGTAATACTGACAGATACCCTGCTAGAATGCCTATGATAATATCCTTTGTTGAGCCAAAAAGATAGTGCTTCTCACCTTGGTCATCGATAAATTTTCGCGGAAAAGTGAAATGACCATTTTTGAAAACCAGAATATGTCCTAAGCCTCCAATACCACCCATTAACATTGGCAACAAGATCACTTCGAATAAGGACATTCTATCCACCCTCTGGAATCATTTACTATTATTATACATTATTTACAGAAAATTCAGAATAGATAATTGGACGCAATTTTGTCCACTAAAGGAGTGCCAAAATGAGAAAAATCGTGATGAAAGTCTCGTCAGTCGACAAACTTCGATTCCAAAACTACATGATGCATTTAAAGAGAGCTGAATCAAAAGTCGAAGCGGATACCTATTACCGCTTGGCTAAACAGATCCTGGAGAAAGCAAAAAGGAAGCAAATATAACATTTAATGAGAAAGTGCCGAAAAAATATCCACCGTGCATATACGTCCCTCGTGCCTTGATAAGGTTCAGGAACTTTCTAATCAAAGAAAAGAAGAGCCCTAACAGCCCTTCTATTCAATCAGTCTATTTAATTGACACCTACTGCATTGTACGCCGCGTTCACACTCGCCACCTCGGCACTTCCTGCACCATATAGATCTGTAGCCGCTTGAACTGCTGCTGAACGAAGCTGGCTAAAGTTTGAAGATGGTGTCAAGTATTGAGTTAATGCACGGTAATAGATCGCCCCGGTTTTATCCGTACCGATTCCCGTCACCTTCACACCATAGTGAGTTCCACCCTGACTTAGCAGATAGGCCGCTTTATTTCCTATTCCACTATTGATATGAACCCCACCATTGTCCTGCGTCCCTGTGTATCTTACAGAATAGTGATCCGGATCACCGTATTTTGCCGGATCAGACATGGAGCGAAGAGCGTCCCCACCTTGATTAGGCGTGTAGATGTCTTCCCCGATCTCCCAATCAGGATTATTATTTGTATCGTATTCTACCAATGTTCCAAAGATATCAGACATAGATTCGTTGATAGCCCCTGACTCATTTTGGTAAATCAGATCAGCTGTTGTATCCGTTACGGCATGTGTAAGCTCATGTGCTACAACGTCCAATCCTCCTGAAAGAGCAACAAATGTTGAGCCGTCTCCATCACCATATACCATTTGCTGTCCATTCCAGAATGCATTATTGTAGTTTCGGCCATAATGAACCGTTGAATTGAGGGCTGCGCCATTCCCATCATAACTGTTTCGGTTATGTGTATCGGCGTAATAATCGTAAGTTTGACCTGCGTAATAGTGAGCATCTACAGCAGCTGCATCATAGCTTGCATTGAATAGATTGTCGCTGTCTGCCCATAGGGAACCTGGCAGACGAGTACGACTCCCTGCGTCATAGGTGAAGACTCCTCCACCTCTTGTACGGTCTTGTAAATAATACGTAGACGATGAGAGGTAGGTATTTAACGATTTCGTGTCTCCCAGTACCCCTGTTCCTGATCCAACTGCATCGGTTCCACCACTTCCGGGACCTCCACCGCCGCCAGGCTTGCCACCGCCTACACCTTTCGCTTCATGAAGCTCATTTACTTTCCCCAGAATCTCACCTGTCACAGCATCAACGAAATAATTCCAGTTCCCTGGTTCCGGAGCAAGGAAATTATAGTTTACGAGATAAGCGTAATGGGCTTCCCCATCTTTCATATAGATCACTGAATCGGATTTCGGTGCATATTCATAGTCAGGTTGGCTGCCTACAAGGGCTACCAGGTCTTTTTCCCCTGCCGAAACTGCTTCTTTTTTAGATAATTTTTTGGTTTGTTTCAGATTTTGTTTTTGATCCAGGTTTGTAGCTGGTGCTCCCGATAATGCAGTCAGGACACCCTCCTTATTCACATGCGCTGTTAGAACTGCTCCGTATACAGGCGTTCCTTTATACACCTGCTGGATACGGAGATATGTAAATCCTAAATCATCCTTACGTTTTTCTGTCACTTTGAAGGAAAGCTTGGAGTCACCTTTGAACTTGAAGGCCTTTTGTTTTTCCATTAAATAATCAAACACGATTGTTTCCGGGGCATTGGTGGATGCCTTGGTTAATTTCCCCGATATAAACTGAGGAGTTCCCGTCTTCTCATTGAAGTTTACCTTTTCACTCACATTTGGAGCACCCAATGCTTCCGGAGAAAATACCGGGCTCATCATTAACCCTGCTGTTAACCCTAATGCTACGACTTTTTTCTTCAATTACAACACCTCTTTATTAGAATTTTCTAACTATTTAAAACATTAGTTAAACTATAGTACAAGCACTATCCACAACGAATGAGTTAATAGACCTACATTCTTCTTTTTTCAACATCGGGTTAAAATACCTACACAAAACGCAGGGAAATCATGCTTTTTAGGAAAACTTGAACTAAAAAGAGGGACGGACCTTGAATTTATTTCAAGGTCCGTCCCTCTTCCGTACAAAAATAGCCCCTGGAAATATAAGGTTTCCAGGGGCTACGCATATTTTATTAACGTTTTTGAATTTCTTGAAGCAGCAGTTTGTTGACAAGCGGCGGGTTGGCCTGTCCTTTTGTTGCTTTCATGATTTGACCAACGAGGAAGCCGATGGCGCGGTCTTTCCCATTCTTGTAATCTTCAATGGATTGTGGATTGGCATCGAGCGTCTCCGTCACAATCTTGAGTAAGGCACCTTCGTCAGAGATTTGAACAAGACCCTTATCTTTCACGATTTGTTCTGGATCTCCACCGTTTTCCACTAGTTCTTTGAACACTTTCTTCGCAATCTTGGAAGAAATCGTTCCTTTTTCGATTAACGCAATCATGCCAGCTAATCCTTGAGGGGTCAGCTTAACGTCTTCAAGCTCTTTTTGACCGGCATTTAAGTAAGCTGAAACTTCACCCATCAACCAGTTGGACGCAAGCTTCGCATCCGCTCCTGCCTCAACGGTTTCCTGGAAGAAATCAGACATTTCTTTCGTCAATGTCAGAACCATGGCATCATACGCAGGTAAGCCCAAATCTTCTACATAGCGCTTTTTACGCTCATCCGGAAGCTCAGGAATCTCTGCACGGATGCGGTCCATCCACTCTTGATCGATGTGGAGATGTAATAAATCAGGTTCAGGGAAGTAACGGTAGTCATCCGATCCTTCTTTGACACGCATGAGGATCGTTTTACCTGTTGATTCATCGAAACGAAGCGTTTCCTGTTGAATCATTCCTCCGGATAAAAGAACCTTTTCCTGACGGACGATTTCATACTCCAATCCTTTTTTAACAAAGTTAAAGGAGTTCAGGTTTTTAAGCTCGGCTTTCGTTCCGAACTTTTCCCGGCCGATTGGACGGAGGGAAATGTTGGCGTCACAACGAAGCGACCCTTCTTCCATCTTACAATCGGAAACCCCTGTGTATTGAATGATGGATTTCAGTTTCTCAAGATACGCATAAGCTTCTTCCGGTGTGCGGATGTCCGGCTCAGATACAATCTCAATAAGAGGAGTACCTTGGCGGTTATAGTCGACAAGGGAATAACCGTCGCCTGAGTGCGTCAGCTTTCCAGCATCTTCTTCCAGGTGAAGGCGAGTGATTCCGATGCGTTTCTTCTCACCGTTCACTTCAATTTCGATCCAGCCGTTTTCACCGATTGGCTTGTCAAATTGAGAAATTTGATAAGCTTTCGGGTTATCCGGATAGAAATAGTTTTTACGGTCAAACTTCGTATCCGTTGCGATTTCACAATTCAATGCGATTGCGGCTTTCATTCCGAACTCAATGGCACGCTTGTTCACCACCGGAAGTACGCCGGGATATCCAAGGTCGATGACGTTTGTATTCGTGTTCGGCTCTGCTCCGAAATGGTTCGGTGCCGGAGAGAACATCTTACTGTCCGTTTTTAATTCTACGTGGACTTCTAGTCCGATTACTGGTTCAAAGTTCATTGATTTCACCCCTTACAGTTGTGGTCTTTTTGTATGGAAGTCTGTAGCTTGCTCGAACGCATGAGCTACGCGATATATCGTGCTTTCATCAAAATGCTTTCCGATGATTTGCAATCCAAGTGGCAATCCAGTTGAAGAGAATCCACAAGGTACAGAGATTCCCGGTACACCTGCTAGGTTTACTGGAATCGTTAAAATATCGTTTGCATACATCGTTAATGGATCATCGATTTTTTCTCCAATTTTGAAAGCTGGAGTTGGTGTTGTTGGTCCAATAATGACATCATATTTCGCAAATACATCTTCAAAATCTTTCTTGATCAGTGTACGGGCCTGCTGTGCTTTTTTGTAGTAAGCATCATAGTATCCAGAACTCAATGCAAATGTTCCAAGCATAATACGACGCTTCACTTCATCCCCAAATCCTTCTGCACGGGTTTTCTTGTAAAGATCAAGAAGGTTCTCTGCGTTTGGAGTGCGGTAACCGTAACGAACACCATCGAAACGGGCAAGGTTTGCAGAAGCTTCAGAAGACGCTAATAAGTAGTACGTTGAAACACCAAATTTAGAGTGAGGAAGAGAAACTTCTTCCCATGTAGCTCCCTTGCCTTCCAACACTTTCAATGAAGCAAGCACTGATTGACGGGCTTCTTCGCCGACACCTTCACCTAAATATTCTTTCGGCACAGCAATCTTCAAGCCTTTCACATCGCCTGTCAGAGCTGCCGCGTAGTTCGGAACCTCAACATTCGCTGAAGTAGAATCATTCGGATCAAGACCAGCGATCGCTTGCAGTAAATAGGCATTATCTTCTACGTTACGAGTGATCGGCCCGATTTGATCCAGTGAAGAAGCGAATGCTACAAGACCGAAACGGGATACACGTCCGTACGTTGGTTTTAAACCGACAGTACCCGTGAATGCTGCTGGCTGGCGAATCGATCCACCTGTATCCGACCCCAGTGAGAAAGGTACTTCTCCAGCTGCAACGGATGCTGCTGAACCACCTGAAGATCCACCGGGAACCGTTTCAAGATTCCATGGATTGCTCGTTTTCTGGAAACCGGAGTTCTCAGTAGATGAACCCATCGCGAACTCATCCATATTCAGTTTTCCGATCGTAATCGTATCGGCACTATGTAATTTATTGATAACCGTAGCATCATAAATCGGATTGAAGTTTTCAAGGATTTTACTGGCACAAGTTGTACGAAGTCCTTTTGTTACGATATTATCTTTAATCCCGATCGGCATTCCGAATAGCAGACCTTTGCTTTCGTCTGTACCAAGCTTTGCATCCATTTCTTTCGCTTTACTGCGGGCATTTTCTTCGTCTAATGTTAAAAATGCTTTTACTTTATCTTCAACGGCATCAATACGTTTGTATGATTCGTCTACAAGATCTGTGACAGATACTTCTTTCTTATGTAAAAGCTCATGAAGCTCTGATAATTTATGGTCAAATAATGACATGAGGTCCCCTCCTTAGTCCAAGATCGATGGAACGCGTACTTGTCCATCTTGTTTGTCTGGTGCGTTCTTTAGTACTTCTTCACGTGGCAGTCCTTCAACAGGCTTATCTTCACGCATAACGTTCTTCATATCCAACACATGACTCGTTGCTTCCACATTTGAAGTATCCAATTCATTCAGCTGCTCGGCAAACCCGATAATCGCATCTAATTGAGTTGTAAACTTTTTCGCTTCATCCTCTGTGATGGCTAGTCGTGCAAGGTGGGCAACATGCTTTACTTGCTCTTCAGAAATTCTAGTCATCTTCTTCACCTCCGTATATGTTCGAACACTCACAATACTATTGATAATACCAAAATTCGCTTCATTAAAGCAACTATGATAAGAGATAACGATGGTTAAGAGCATGGCTGATTCTTGTCCATACCTCCATTCATTCTACCACGAACCGGGGATAGGATGTGCCATTTTGTGAGGGATGGACCTTGGGTGGGGGATCACGCGGTGAAATTATAGTTAACGCATTCCATTTGCTTCCTCTCCTCCAATTGATTACCTTTAAATAGAGTACTTAAAATGAGAGGATTTTTAGAATGCATCCTATTTTATTAGCCTTTGTCGTTGGAATTGCGGGCGGCGGGGTATTTACACTTCTACACCTCCCCCTGTCCTGGCTTCTCGGTTCTATGACTTCAGTCTTCTTCATCAATAAATGGACGAAGCTCGATTTAGCATGGCCCTCTTATTTCAGAGATCTTGGATTAATCATAGTAGGCTATGCCATTGGCCAAACCTTTAGTCAGGAAACCATGATTGAAATCTTCACTCAGCTTCCTTCCATGCTGACGATGACGATTGCCATCATTGTCTTCAGTATGGTACTTGCTTATATTACGTCTAAAATGACGGGAATCGGTCTTTCCTCAACCATTACAGGAAGTATACCGGGAGGACTTTCGCAGATGGTGGCCCTTGGAGAAGAAATGAAGAATATAGACTTAACGGTTGTGACAGTCCTGCAGGTGATCCGTTTATTATCGGTCATCTTCATTGTACCGTTTCTGGTGTTCAGCCCCCTTTTAACAGGAGGTGGTGGATCCAGTTCCGGGAATGCTTCACTACCATTCGAAGTACCCTCATTCCAATGGGTCTTCATCTTATTCTTCATCATTGCCATTCTATCAGGGATTGTGGCTAAAAGAACCCATTTACCCACCCCTGCAATGCTGGGACCGATTTTAGTCATTGGCGGCTTCATGGTGGCTGGGTTTTCTGTATCCCCAATGCCCGATCCGTTCATCATTCTTGCTCAATTATCCCTCGGAATCTACTTTAGTTTCATGATGAATTTCTCTTCATCTAAAGAGTTGTCCAAGTTCATCCTTTGGTCTTTGTTTACTTCCGTCTGCCTGCTATTATGCTGCGCGGGCCTTAGCTTTGTATTAAGTCGCTGGCATGACATTACATTTCTTACTGCCTTTATTAGCTTGGCTCCGGGGGGAATGGCTGAAATGGCCTTAGTGGGACAAGCCGTCAACGCGGATCTTTCCATCATTACCGGATATCACTTATTTCGGATATTGTTTATTCTATTTATCATCCCAGCGATTTTGAAAGGGCTGTTCAAACTCTCATTTTTCAAAAAAGGCACACAGTATTAAAAAAGCTTCTTTTTAATCGATGAAAAGAGGCTTTTCTTTGGCTTTTGTTTCGTTTCGGCTTCAGAGTTCTTTTCATTTTTTTTCTTCACATAGATTTCCTCTTTATCAATGGCATGATCATAAGCGAGGACGAGACCAATATCGGTTTCGATCTCCTTATTTGTCACCATTGAAAACGAGACATGATAGGTATCAGCGAGCTTGATGTATTTAGATAAGAAGGAGTAGCTCATATTACCATTTAATAAAAGCTTCGCCTCAGGATGCTTCTTCAGACTCTCCTGAACTTCCTTATACACTCCTTTTTCCCTTACCTGACTCTGGGTCAGGGCAATGACGATTCGTTCCCGCAAGCTCCCGAGAAACTTTCTTCTCTCATCAGGCTTCGTTTGCTTCTGGCCATATATTCCATTATCCAGGTAATCATCAATCGTTGGTTTACTCAAAACCACAAGCACCTCCAAAACGGTCTAATTACAGTTTCTCCTACACTATATGTTTACATGTGTTCGTTTGGTTCAGTACTATTTTCTCTTATGGAAATGCTTTCAGGCAACTAAAAGGTCCGCTTCCAAACAGAAGCGGACCTTTTGGCTTTATACGAATAGAGATTGCAGTATAGCCTTCTGTACATGTAATCGATTCTCCGCTTGCTGAAATACGGCAGAACATGGTCCGTCAATGACAGCGGCTGTCACCTCTTCTTCACGATGTGCCGGGAGACAATGGAGAAATTTCACTTGTGGTGCAGCATGTTGAAGCAGCTGTTCATTCACTTGATATGGTTTGAAGTCTTTAAGACGCTTAACTGCTTCTTCCTCCTGCCCCATACTTGCCCATACATCGGTATATACGATATCCGCGTTCTTAACCGCTTCAACAGGATCGTAAGAAAGAGTAAAGCTTCCCCCGTTCATCCCGGCAAGCTCCACCGTCTTCCCGACAATTTCTTTATCGGGTTCATATCCTTCAGGACAAGAAACGACGACATCCATTCCAAGCTTCGCACATAGAATCATAAAGGAGTGTGCCACATTATTCCCGTCCCCTATATACACAACCTTCAATCCTTTTAGCGTTCCCGCAAGTTCCAAAATCGTGAGTACATCCGCCAATGCCTGACAAGGGTGGTAAGTATCGCAAAGTCCGTTGATCACTGGCACACTCGCGTACTGGGCCAGTTCTGTAACTTTCTGAGTTTCAAACGTACGGATCATGATTCCATCCACATAAGAAGAAAGGACCCGTGCCGTATCTGCGAGCGACTCTCCTCTACCCAGCTGTATATCACGGGCATTCAGGTAGATGGCATGACCTCCCATCTGGAGCATTCCCGCTTCAAATGAAACACGGGTTCTTGTGGATGACTTCTCAAAGATCATACCAAGGGTTTTCCCTTCCAACACCTTTGAGTAAGGATTTTTCTTCAAGTACTGTGCCAGTGATAAGAGCTCATATACTTCTTCCGTTGTGTAATCCAACCACGTGACAAGATCTCTCCCTTTTAAAGAAACCTTTACCGGTGACGTCGCAACACTTGAATTCATCATACTCTGCTCACTCCCTGTATGGATTTTGATGGTGCCAATGGAATGGGGTTCACCTTACATGCCTTCATACTTCGAATGAAGGCATACAAGGTCTCTGCTTCTGTTAAAACGGTGACCCCTGCTTCTAATGCAGCAATTCTTCTCTTCTTCATTTCATCCGTTTCTTCATGACTGAAATACACCGTGGCATTGCTTGTTTCAATCCAGTCACTAAACGAAGTTTCCGTAGAAGTCTGGTATTGTTTTAATTCTTTCTGGTCACTATCGATATAAACCGTTCCACCGGTCTCTACATCCTCATGCAAGCCTTCAAATACTTTAAACAGGGCTTCTTCAACCGTTTTACCCAGACATAATCCTTCTCCCGTTGACTTCATATTGGCTCCGAGTGTTTGATCGATCTCCGGCAGGGCATGTGATGAGAATACAGGATACTTCACTCCAACAACGTCTATTTCTGAAGGAGGGCTAAAGGCGTCTATCTTCAATGTCTCATCGCACATAAGGTCTGTGGCCATATCGATTAATGAGTAACCAAGAACCTTGCTGACCACCGGAACCGTCCTGCTTGCTCTTGGGTTCACTTCCAACATGAATACCTCTTCACCCTGCAGCAAAAATTGAATGTTCATGATCCCTTTGTAATGAAGGGAAGACACAATCTTCCGGGCGTAACCTTCAATCGTTCTCTTGATTTCAACTGACAGGGATTCAGAAGGAAAAATAGACATGCTGTCCCCTGAATGGACGCCTGCCCGTTCAATATGCTCCATTACTCCGGGAACATACACTCTGTCTCCATCCCCCACCAGGTCAACTTCAATTTCCTGACCTTCTTTAAATTCATCTATTAAAATAGGAAAGTACTCTTCATCCGCTTCCTGTATAAACTTCTGCATTTCGGGTTGTGTCGTTACCTTCACCATCCCTTTTCCTCCAATCACATAGGATGGACGGCAGAGAAGAGGAAAGGTTAAATGTTGTGCTACTTGTAATGCTTCCTCTTTACTGTGACAGATATCCCCCTTCACACGAGGTATCTCCAGTTCATCCAGCAGTTGATAAAAACGTTCACGATCCTCTACACGGTCAATGATATCTGAAGACGTCCCAAATAATTGGGTGCCTTTCTTCTCTAAAATAGAAGCCAGGTTTAATGCCGTTTGTCCGCCGAATTGAACGAGTACGGTATCGACGTTCTCGTGCTGGATAATGGAAAGGATCGATTCTTTCGTAATAGGTTCAAAGTACAATCGATCTGCCGTCTCATAATCCGTGCTCACGGTTTCTGGGTTATTGTTCACCATGATGGTGGTGTATCCATGCTCTTTCAATCGGTGAATCGCCTTAACCGCACTATAGTCAAACTCGACCCCCTGACCGATTCGAATCGGTCCCGCTCCAACAATCAGGACCTTCTTCCCTCCTTGTAACGGTTCAATCTCATTGTCTCCATAATAAGTAGAGTAGGCATAATTGGTGATCGCTTCGAATTCACCTGCACATGTATCCACCATTTTAAAGGCGGGCACAATTCCTTCCTCCATTCTCATTTTTTCTATTGACGCTTCCGGTTTCCCCATTAATCCGGCAATGGTTTTATCCTCAAACCGGAATTGCTTTGCTTCTTTCAAAAGATCAGAAGTGAAGTCGGATGTTCTCAGCTTATTTTCCATGAAAACTAAGTTATTCATGATAGACAAGAACAGCTTATCGATTCCTGTCTTTTCATGAAGTGTGTAAATCGAATGGCCTCGTTTCAACAATTCCAGCAGTTCAAAAAAGCGAAGATCCGTTGGTATTCCAATCCTTTTTTCCAGCTCTTCATGAGATAAGCCGGCCAGTTCGTTATATATGTTTTCTAAGGACAGATCCAACGACTGAAGAGCTTTATAAAAAGCAGCCTCTAACGAACGCTCAATCGCCATCACTTCACCCGTTGCTTTCATCTTCGTTCCGAGCACCCGATTCGCCTCTGGAAATTTATCGAATGGCCATCTTGGAAACTTCACCACAACGTAATCAAGAGCCGGTTCAAAGCTTGCAAAAGTAGTTCTCGTCAGCGGATTGATAATTTCGTTCAACGTATAGCCAACAGCAAGCTTAACCGCTATTTTGGCGATGGGATAGCCTGTTGCCTTCGATGCCAAAGCAGAAGACCTGCTCACCCTTGGGTTCACTTCAATCACATAGTATTGGTTACTGTCAGGGTCTAAAGCAAATTGTATATTGCATCCTCCCACCACTTCCAGCGCACTGATAATATTAAACGCCGCTGTACGCAGCATATGAAACTCTTGATCTGTCAGAGTTTGAGACGGAGCGACGACGATGGAGTCACCCGTATGGACACCAACAGGGTCGAAATTTTCCATATTACAGACGGATATACAATTTCCTTTCGAATCTCTCATGACTTCATACTCAATCTCTTTGAACCCGGCGATACTTTTTTCCACCAGTACTTGATGAATCGGACTCGCCTTTAATCCGGTTTGAACGAGTTTACTATATTCCTCCCTGGTTGAAGCGATACCGCCACCTCTTCCCCCCAATGTATAAGCCGGGCGCACAATGATCGGGAAGGAAATCTTTTCAGAAAAAAGGATAGCCCCTTGAAGATCGTGTACGATATCACTTTCTGCCGTTGGATGTCCCAATGTGTTCATCAAGGTTCGAAATTTCTCTCTGTCTTCCCCTTTTTGAATCGAATCCACAGAGGTACCAAGCAGTGTCACTTCATACTCCGCGAGAACTCCTCTTTCATCCAGCTCCACTGCAAGATTCAGAGCGGTTTGACCTCCAAGATTTGCGACGATTCCGTCGGGGCGTTCACTAGCGATAATCGCAGTTAATGTTTTGACCGTTAAGGGCTCGCAGTACACTTTGTCAGCGTAGGTCGTATCCGTCATGATCGTCGCCGGATTATGATTCACGAGTATTACTTCATACCCTTCATCCTTCAGGGCAAGGCAGCCTTGTGTACCTGAATAATCAAACTCTGCTGCTTGCCCGATGATGATGGGACCTGATCCGATTATGAGGATTTTTTGAATACTGGAATCTTTAGGCATACATCTTCTCTCTCCCTGGTTGTTTAATCGTTTGATAGAATTGTTGGAATATCCACGAAGCATCTTCCGGACCCGGACGCGCTTCAGGGTGAAATTGAACTGAAAGGATAGGCTTGCTTATATGTTGAAGTCCTTCAAGGGAACCGTCATTGACGTTCATAAAACGCGGTTCCAACCCGGTTCCTGTTAAACTGGCCCTATTCACGACATAATTGTGATTTTGTGATGTGATAAACACCTCTCCGGTTTGGTTGTCTATGACAGGATGATTCGCTCCTCTATGACCGAATAATAATCGTTCGGTATTCCCTCCGAGTGCCAGAGCGATTAATTGATGCCCTAAACAAATTCCAAGGGTCGGAAGCTCCATGATTTTTCCCTTCAGCTTGGGTAAAAGACTCCTCATTTCTTTCGGATCTCCCGGACCGTTCGACAACACCAATCCGTCCACGTTCATCTGATCCAGAAGCTCAAGCTGATGATAGGGAATGACGGTAACAATACAATCCATCTTTATCAGACTGGATACAATCGATTTCTTCACACCGAAATCGACGACGGCTATGTGCTTGTTTCCACTACCCATCTCGCGGATCTGAGAAAGGGCTACCTTTTCGATTTGACCTGTAAGCTTTTCTTTTGAAGGAAGCACTTCTGTATAAGATATACACGCATTTTGAGTTCCAACATCTCGGATCGCCTTCACTACCTGCCTCGTATCCACACCTGTCATGAAGGGAATCTTCCACTCCACGAGATAGTCTTTAAGGGAAGAAGTGGCATGGTAATGAGAATACAACTCTGGTGATTGGAGCATGATCACCCCTTTTACCTGAGGCTGTGAGCTCTCGAAGTCATCTTCGTTCACGCCATATTGACCGATGAGCGGATAGGTGAAAACAACGATTTGATCTTTATAGGAAGGGTCAGTCAGTACTTCCTGGTATCCCGTCATCCCCGTAAAAAATACAATCTCACCCTGAACGGGATCTTCTTCATCCATTGTGACTTCACCTATAAAGGTCTTTCCGTTTTCTAAACATAAGTAACCAGTCATGAGATCGCCTCCTACAATTGAATTTTTATTTACGTTAAGGTATTTTTATACATTTATTCCTAAAAAAATAGATTAGTAGACACGGGGTGATTGATGTTGTTTTAGCGTGTCTCCCAGTATGTGAAGTGCCTGATCGAGCTCGTCATAAGTGACCGTTAAAGGTGGTAATAGACGGATGACATGAGTACCTGCCGGAAGCGTCAATAATCCATTGATCCGTAGCTCATCGATGATTTCTTTTACTTCCATATCAAATTGGATGCCGATTATAAAGCCGATCCCTTTTACCTCATTTACGCTCCGGCATTCCTGTAGTTGATTCTTCAGCTTCTGCATAAAGTACTCAGATTTCCTTTGTACTTCTTGCAGGAACACTTCATCAACAATCGTTTCAAGAGTCGCTTTCGCTGCTGCCATCGCTAATGGATTGCCTCCGAATGTGGATCCGTGAGTTCCTGGCGAAAAGGAGGAAACAAGATCTTTTTTTCCCATCATCGCACCTACGGGAAAACCGCTTCCTAGTCCTTTAGCCGTCGTGACGATATCCGGTTTCAGGGAATAATGCTGATAAGCAAATGGAGCTCCCGTACGCCCGATCCCTGTTTGAACTTCATCGACAATGAGTAAAGCACCCATCTCCTTGCACTTCATTTCAACTGCTTGTAAAAAAGAAAGAGTACCAGGGTTCACCCCGCCTTCCCCTTGAACCACTTCTACCATGATGGCCGCAACATCTTTTTCTTTCACGTTCGAAAGAGCCTGTTCGTCGTTATAAGGAAGATAGTCAAAGGTTGGAACCAATGGACCGAAGCCGCTATGAACCTTCTCCTGCCCCGTTGCACTCATGGTCGCAAAGGTCCGGCCATGAAACGATTGCTTGAAGGTCAGGATTTTCGTTTTCCCCGTGTGCTTTTTGGCTAACTTAATCGCTGCTTCGTTCGCTTCAGCTCCACTATTACAGAAGAAGACTGAATCCAATCCGCTGGCGGAAGCAAGAAGTGAAGCTGCCTCCTCCTGCAGAGTAATCGGAAATAGGTTGGATACATGCCAAAGTTTATCCAACTGCTTTTCCAGAGCCTCTTTAACAACATGAGGAGAGTGACCTAAATTACAAACCGCTATACCTGAAATGAAATCCAAATAGGATTGCCCGTTTTGATCTTGAACAACCGTGCCGTTTCCTGAAACCAATTCAATATCCAACCGATTATAAGTAGGAAATACATGACTCATACCGCCTCGACTCCTCCTTCTGTTATATGTGTACCCAGCATTTCACCGTCTTGAATGATCGTGTCCTGACACCCGACGATCATGACTTCTTTAATATTAAGCTGCAGAACCGATAGGGCTGCCTGCACCTTTGGGATCATTCCGCCGTGGATGATTCCGGTTTCTATATAATGAAGGATTTCTTCCTTTGTTACACGTGAAACAATTTCCCCTTCTATTAAAATTCCGGGAACGTCTGTGACAAAGACCAGCTTCTCTACTTCCAGGGCTTCTGCTATGGCAGATGCAGCCAGGTCTGCATTCACATTTAGCTTTTCCCCCTTGGCTGTAATGGCAAGGGGAGCGATAACAGGCACGTAGTTCAGCGAAAGCAGATTGTTTAACAGAGTAAGGTTAACCTCTTCCACTTTGCCAACATAACCCAGAGATCCTTCATCCATGATGCTGGCCTTTAACAAATGGGCATCGTACCCGCTTAATCCGATTGCGTTTATCCCTGCCAGATTGAGTTGATGTGTTAACTCGCTATTCACTTTGCCCTTTAACACTTGTTCAACGACACCAAATACCTTCTTTGTGGTTTTTCGCTGTCCATTGATGAAGGTGGATTCGATGGCCAGTTTATTCAGCATAGCCGTAATCTCAGGACCTCCCCCGTGAACAAGTACTACATGGTAGTGCTGCTGAAGATCTTTTATACTTTCATAGAAAAGGGATGAGAGCTTAGAAAGGACACTTCCTCCCAGTTTGATTGCAATCACTGACTTATGTTCGATAACTTGCATTGATTTTGACGTAATCATACGTAAGATCGCACCCCCAGGCTTTTCCTTTTCCATCTCCACCATGCAACCCGACAGATATGATCACATGTTCCGCTTGCATATACTGACTTACACTCTCTTCATTGAATGGCCGGGGAGTACCATTTGAAAACACGAGGGTTTCTCCAATATAAATGTCACATTGATGGGGATCGATCGTTACCTCACTGTGTCCCATGGCACCGACGATTCTTCCCCAGTTTGGATCCCCGCCAAAGAGTGCCGTTTTGACTAAATTGGAACCGACGATTTTTTTTGCTAAAATATTGGCGTCATGATGGGAGTGAGCTCCTTTAACGTTCACTTCCACGAGTTTGGTTGCTCCTTCACCATCCCGGGCAATTTGTTTGGCCAGATCTTGACATACGTGAATGAACCCCTCTTGAAAGTGATGCCAATCAGGATGGCTTTCATGTAAAGTATCGTGCTCTACCATCCCGTTTGCCATTGCAATGACCATGTCATTCGTAGACGTTTCGCCATCTACAGTGATTTGATTAAAGGATTGATTGATCGCTGTCTTAAGTGCATTTTGCAGGAGGGTGGATGAAATCGATGCATCCGTTGTAATGAAGCCAAGCATCGTAGCCATATTCGGATGAATCATACCAGATCCCTTCGCACATCCTCCGATTGTGACTGTCTCTCCATCTATTTTCACGCTATAGCATGAAGTCTTTTCGATAAGATCCGTCGTTAGGATGGCCTGTTGAAAAGACTCTGCACTTTGCTCTGTCGAAGCAACCTCGATTTCGTTGCAGCCCTTTTCAATCTTCTCCATAGGAAGCAACTCACCAATGACTCCTGTCGAGGCAACGGCTACGTACTCTTCCGGAATTTGAAATCGTTTGGCCGTCCACTCCCTCGTTTGATAAGCATCTTTTAATCCTTGTTCACCCGTACAGGCATTTGCGATCGCACTGTTCACCACAACCACTTGCAGAGTGTGAGATTTCAAGATGCTTTCTTGTGTGACCTTTAGGGGGGCAGCTTGAAAGTGACTTTGCGTATATACCGCTCCGACTTGTGCAGGCTTCTCACTGTAAATGACCCCAAAGTCTTTCTTTGAGTAACGAAGACCTGTGTGCATCCCCCCTGCCTTGTACCCGAGAGGTGAAAGAATCGTTCCTCCAGGAATGTGTTGAACAGCCTTTTCTTTTACTAGTTTCATTGATTCTCCCCCTCTTATGGATAAATTGGATAGTGATAGAGCCCCGTTGTTTCGTCTAAACCGAGCATCAGATTCATGTTTTGAACCGCTTGGCCGGCAGCTCCTTTTATCAAGTTATCGATCACAGAAACAATCGTCACCCGATTCGTCCGTGGATCTGCTTTTATCGCGATATCGCAGAAATTGGTGCCGAACACTTCTTTTGTACTTGGGAACTGCCCCACAGGACGGATCCTGATGAAGGGATGCTTCTCGTAATAGTCTTGGTAAATGTTGTGCAACTGCTCAGTGGTGTATGTGCTTTTTAATTCTGTATACATCGTAGCCATAATCCCACGGGTCATGGGAATAAGGTGAGTCGTAAAGGTAATGGGTCCCGCTTCGCTGTTCCACTCCTTCAATTGCTGTTCAATTTCAGGGGTGTGCTGGTGTTGATGAACCTTATAGATTCGTAGATTTTCCTGAGTCTCAGAAAAGTGACTGGATTGAGTCGCTTTTCTCCCCGCTCCCGATAATCCCGTTTTGGCATCGATAATGATGGAATGAGGCTCTACAAGCTCATGATGGAAAAGCGGAGCCAATCCTAGAAGGGTGGCTGTCGGAAAGCAGCCTGGGTTCGCGATCAGTTCCGCCTCTTGTATGGATTGTCGATTGCATTCTGTGAGACCATACACCGCTTTCTGTAAAATATCTGAAGATGCTGATTCACCTTTGTACCACTCTTCGTATTCTTGAGGATTCTTCAAACGCAAGTCCCCTGAAAGATCGATCACTTTCGCCTTTTCACCAATGATTTTCTGAGATAATTCCTTCGATACACCGGATGGAACGGCCAAAAAGACGAAATCAAGCTGCCTCATTTCCTCGATTTTGATAGGATTCACTACTTCTTGTGACAGGTTAAAGAGGTGTGGATATTGCTCTGCATAAGGTGCACCCTCCAAAGAAGATGAATACAAAATACAATTATCTACATTCGGATGATTTACCAACAATCGATACAGCTCCACTCCACCATAACCCGTACTACCAACAATACCAACATTCATACCTATTCACCACACAGATTAAATTTAAATTAGCTCTAATTATATGTATGTATATTAATAAAATCAATAGTATATTTATAAATAATTTCTATAAAGTTAAACTATTCACAAATTCACTTCGATAGTACTAGATTGCGGATCGCCCAAAAAAGGTCCGTCCCTCAGGGTATAGCAACCCCCGAGGGACGGACCTTCATTATATTTTTATTTAATTGAACTTTTTAGAATTGAGCAGCCTCTGTCGACCCTTTAAGGGCTGTTGTAGAGGATGTTCCACCTGAGATCACCATCGATACTTCGTCAAAGTAACCTGTTCCTACTTCGCGCTGATGTCTTGTAGCTGAATAGCCATGCTTCTCGCTGGCAAATTCCGCTTCTTGAAGCTGGGAATATGCAGCCATCCCACGCTCTTTGTATCCTCTCGCAAGCTCGAACATGCTATGGTTCAATGCATGGAATCCTGCAAGCGTTACGAACTGGAATTTATAGCCCATTTTCCCAAGCTCTTTTTGGAACTTAGCGATCGTTTCATCGTCCAGTTTCTTCTTCCAGTTAAAGGATGGTGAGCAGTTATACGCCAATAATTTCCCTGGATACTCAGCATGAATCGCTTCAGCAAATTGGCGGGCTTCCTCAAGGCTTGGTTCCGATGTTTCACACCACACAAGATCTGCATAAGGAGCATAAGCCAAGCCTCTTGCAATCGCCTGATCAAGGCCCGCCCTTGTACGGAAGAACCCTTCAGGAGTGCGTTCCCCTGTAATGAACTGCGCATCATACGGGTCCACATCGCTCGTGATTAAATCTGCGGCATTCGCATCCGTACGGGCTACGATTAATGTTGGCACACCCATTACATCCGCTGCCAGACGTGCTGAAATTAAATTCTTCACGGACGTTTGTGTCGGCAGTAATACTTTGCCTCCCAAGTGTCCGCACTTCTTCTCAGAAGAAAGCTGATCTTCAAAGTGGACGGCTGAAGCCCCTGCTTCGATCATACCCTTCATGAGTTCGAATACATTAAGCTGTCCGCCAAAGCCTGCTTCTGCATCGGCTACAATCGGGACAAACCAATCGATTGATTCATCACCTTCAACATAGTGAACCTGATCAGCACGCTGTAAGGCTTGATTGATTCTCTTTACGACGGATGGTACAGAGTTCGCAGGATACAAGCTTTGATCGGGATACATCTGCCCGGCCAGGTTGGCATCCGCCGCTACCTGCCACCCGCTTAAGTAGATCGCTTTCAGACCGGCTCTCACTTGTTGGACAGCCTGATTTCCAGTCAAGGCACCAAGGGCATTGATATAGTCTTCTTTGTGAAGCAGATTCCACAGCTTTTCAGATCCGTGTCGGGCAAGGGTATGCTCAATATCAATTGATCCTCTTAAACGAATAACATCCTCAGCCGAATAAGGGCGGGATACCCCTTTCCATCTTTGATCCATTTCCCAATTCTCTTGCAGTGCGTTTACGCGTTCGTTATTTGCTTTTACCATTGATAATCTCTCCCTTTTGTTTGTTTATTGGTTTTGAATTTCTATAAGAATCAATCGAAGTTCTTTCATGAATTTCTATTTAACCGGTATGCAGTTAGTTTGTGAGGTCCGTCCCTCTAATCACTGCAGCGGTAATTCGTTAAAGTGTTTAAGCTTGTGTCTTCAACCTATATTGCTTTATTGATGCTTTTTGCAGGTCCGTCCCTCTAAAGGATTCGGTAGCCTGGGATGGTAAGGAAGTCTGTGAATTGGTCGTTCTGGATGAGTTGGTCGAATAGTTGGACGGCTTCTGAGAACCGGCGCTCTTTGTACAGTTGTTCTCCCATTTGGCTTTTGAGTTTGGTTAGTTCTTCTTGCTTTAGTTGTTCATATAGATCGATGGTGATGTTTCGGCCGTCGTCAAGAACTCCTTTGGGATGACGGATCCATTGCCATAGCTGAGCCCGGGAAATTTCAGCCGTTGCCACGTCTTCCATTAAGTTGTGGATCGGTGCTGCTCCTTGGCCGCTCAGCCAGGAAGATATATATTGAATTCCGACGTTAATATTTAAGCGGACACCTTCTTCTGTTATCGTCCCTTGAGGAACTTCAAGAAGCTCCTGCTCTGACACGTTGAGATCATCTAATGTTTTCTCTGCAATTTGATTATCATTTTTCATTTCCTGATTGAAAACGTCCATGGCAACAGGTACGAGACCAGGATGAGCTACCCAAGTGCCATCATGACCATCCCGCGCTTCTCTTTCTTTATCTGCTCTCACCTTGTTAAACGCTTCTTCGTTTTTAACAGGATCGTTTTTAACAGGGATCTGCGCCGCCATTCCTCCGATTGCAGGAGCTCCCCTTCTGTGACAGGTCTTTATCGTGAGCAAGGAATACGATCTCATAAAGGGTGCTGTCATCGAAACAGTTGAACGGTCAGGTAGGATCACATCCTCTTGCTCCCTGAGTTTTTTAATATAGCTGAAAATATAATCCCATCTTCCACAGTTCAACCCTGCTGAATGCTCCTTTAGTTCATAAAGGATTTCATCCATTTCAAATGCCGCTGTGATGGTTTCAATCAGGACCGTTGCTTTGATCGTCTCTTGAGGAATTCCGATATATTCCTGTGCAAATATAAACACATCATTCCAGAAGCGCGCTTCCAGGTGACTTTCTAATTTAGGTAAGTAAAAATAAGGGCCTTTGTTCGTTGAGGTTAAATGAGTTGCATTATGAAAAAAGAATAAACCAAAGTCGACAAGGCTTGCTGATATTGATTTCCCATCCAGTTCGATATGTTTCTCTTCCAGATGTAATCCTCTGGGCCGAACAATTAATACGGCATGTTCTTCTTTTAATTCATAACGCTTCCCATTCGGATTCGTGAAGTCTATTGTTTGATGTACTGCATCTCTGAGGTTGATTTGTCCTTCTATGAGGTTCGTCCATGTAGGTGAAGTGGCATCTTCAAAACATGCCATAAAACATTTTGCACCAGAGTTCAATGCGTTGATGACCATTTTACGGTCAACAGGTCCAGTGATCTCCACCCTTCTATCTTGTAAAGCTTGAGGAATCGGACTCACTTTCCATTCACTTTGTCGAATCGATTCTGTTTCAGGTAAGAAGTGAGGAAGCTCTCCTCCATTGATCCTTTCCTGCTGTTTCTTTCTGTTGTGTAACAGCTCTCTCCGATTTGCTCCGAATCGGCGCTCCAGTTGTTCTAAAAACTGCAATGCTTTCTGGGATAAAATCTCATCAAAGCCTGGCTGAAGTTCCCCAGTTACCTTGATACCAACCATTTTAGTAGACATTGAACACCATCACTCCTTAGCAGTATTAAACAAATCTCTATTGTTATAATACAGATTATTTATCATGTTTGTATTATATAACAGAGGATTTAAATTTGGAACAACTTTCTGAAAATTTTCTTTCGACAAATTTCGCAGCACTATCAAGAAGGACATGCATCACAAATTTCCTTCTAATGTAAAAAAGAAAACATAACAAAAAGAGGTCCGTCCCTCAGCCACTGTGAAGTGACGAGGGACGGACCTCTTATCGATATTCAAATTATTTTACGATGTCTTTGGCAACAGCTTCGTCGAATTCCGCTTGGACTTCAGCACTTGGTTGTGGTCCAACCTTACTGAAGATCACGATTGCCAGCATAGCAAGGAAGAATCCTGGAACAATTTCATACAGTTCGAATGGAATAACCCCAGCTACAGTCAGCTGTTTCCAAACGACAACTGTTACAGCACCAGTGATCATACCAGCCAATGCACCGTTTCGTGTCATACCTTTCCAGTATAGAGACAACAGGACGATTGGTCCGAACGCGGCACCAAATCCACCCCATGCGTAACTTACCAGATCGAGAATCTTCGTACCTCCGCCATTCGCAGGGTTCCCTTGAATAGCAAGCATGATCGCGATGAATGCGATGAGAAGCACTCCGGCACGACCTACCCATACAAGTTCGTTGTCAGAAGCATTCTTACGGATGATCGCTTTATAGAAATCCTCCGCTAACGCACTGGATGAAACGAGTAATTGGGAATCGATTGTACTCATGATAGCAGAAAGAATCGCTGCTAACAGAATTCCGGATACCCATGGATTAAATAAGACGTCTGTGAAGAAGATGAATACTTTCTCAGAATTATCAACATCACCTGTGATCAACGGCATATCAGCGAAATAGGCGATACCGGAGAAACCAACCAGTACAGCACCAATCATTGATAATGTCATCCAGCTCATACCAATCCAGCGTGCCTTTGGTACATCTTTGGTTGATTTAAGTGCCATAAAGCGGGTGATGATATGCGGCTGACCGAAGTAACCAAGTCCCCACGCAAGGAGTGAAACGACTCCAATACCCGTCATCGTGTTCATTGTATCAAGATTTGCCGCGTCAACAGAACGGACAGCATCAACTGTAGCATTCCATCCACCCAGCTCTGTAATAGCAACGATTGGTGTAATGATTAGCGCAAGGAACATGAGAATACCTTGTACGAAGTCAGTCCAACTTACTGCTAAGAATCCTCCAAGGAATGTGTAAGAAATGATTACAGTGGCACCAATCCAAAGTGATTGATTGTAAGACATCCCAAACGTTTCCTGGAATAATAACGCTCCGCCTACAAGACCTGAAGATGTGTAGAAGGTAAAGAATACCAAAATGATAACTGCTGAAATGACACGAAGGAGACGGGAACCATCTCTAAAACGATTTTCAAAGAAGTCCGGAACCGTAATAGAATCGTTTGCAACCTCCGTGTAAGCACGTAGTCTTGAAGCGACGAATCTCCAGTTTAAATAAGCACCAATTACTAACCCAATACTTAACCAGATCGAACCTAAACCAATTGCATAAGCAAGGCCAGGAAGTCCCAGTAATAACCATGAACTCATATCTGAAGCACCAGCACTTAATGCTGCTACCCCCGGTCCTAAACTACGTCCTCCAAGAACGTAATCCGATAAATTACTTGTTAATTTGTAAGAAATAATACCGATTGCGAGCATTCCAACTAAATATACGATAAAGGTGACTAAAGTAGCTATATCCATTGTGTAGTTAGCATTCTCCTTTCAATAAAATTGTATTGCTTTTCGTTAGGTGCTTAATCTAACTTTCGAACCATGCTAAAAGACATCTCAAATTGTAAATCCAACAGTTCTTTACCCCATGCATACGGGTTGTAAACTTATTCACTCAATAATGTTTGAAAAAGTTTATTCTGCGAAGCGACGTTCCGTAACAAGTTCACAACGTTATTAATACTAACATACATTCACAACGTTAACACACAGAATTTTCTAAATACATTTACCTATATGAATAATTATTCATATAATTTGCATATATTTTTATGAAAGCGCTTTTTTAGCTATATCTATTCATAAAAATTTATAAAATTAAGTTACTTTTTGTTCACAAATCTGTTTCATTTATCTGTTTTCACTAACGTTAGCATCATTATTTTGCAACAAATGATACATTCATATACATGAAGAGAAGAGGGGGAATAGAAAATTTTCTGGATGGGTTCTTGAAACGGGTATGCAGTTTATGTTATTCGTCTGTAAAAGCCAAACAAAAAAGCCTGAGATTCCCCAAGCTTTTTACCGATTACATTTTGTCCTCTAATTTCTTCACTCTCTTTTCTAATTTCTTGTTTTGTTCAAGAAGGATCATGACGATCGAGAAAGCCCCTCCGGCTAAAACAAATGCGATTATTTCCATCAGCCTTTTCCCCTTTCCTGTCTTCAATCTATATATGTATTACGGATATCCGTCACATTCGGTTTCGTTTTTTGTAAATATCGTGAAGTACATGGCGATGGGAGGATCAGGTTTATCGACCGTTATTAAGATTTATCAACCTTTATTCAGTTTTATCAACCGTTAAAAAGATTTATCGACCGTACTTTCAATATACCAACCTTATTTTCATTTTACCGACCGTTCTACATGATTCGACTAATTTCTGTGACACCTCTACAGTCCTATCCCTCAACAAAAAAAGAACTAACCAATAAGGTTAGTCCTTCTCCTCTTCTATTCATAAATGTGCAAATACGTTTCTTTACTGCCAGGCTTCTTCACGATCAGTGCTTCCGGTCCATAGGATGATGACACGAGGAGTTCCACGTCCCAGGTGTCCGGCGTCTGCTTGCTGACCATGTCGGAAAGATGCTGGGCAAATCCGATGGTTTCTGCTTTTCCTTGAAAGGACAGGGCTACCTCGAATTTCATATTGGACAGTTTCTGGTTCTGATAGAGTGCTTGTCCCGTCAGACCCGTGTAAACAGGAAAGTATTTTTCGATATCCGTTTTCAGCTCATTAAATACTTTGTAATCGTTTGGATGATTATCCTGGGCTTCCGGAGAAGGGAATAAGTAGAATTCTTCATTAATCCCTTCCCAGTTTTGGATGCTGCTTTCGTTTGCTTCAACGGTTGTGTAGGCGAAGAAGTGACCAGGGACGACCTGTTCTTTTGGAGCCTGTTTATAAAGTGAGATCATGATCGGAACGTTTTGAAGTTCTTTTTTCTGACGAAGACGATTGAGGACTTCGTCGGCAATTCTCGCTCCTTGTTCCTTTAAGACTTCATTGCTAATGTTTTTGACTGTTCTTGTTCCAGATGAGAGATTGGTTTCGTATTGAACCGAATTCAATGATAGAGAGATGGCTACTCCACCCAGATGAACCTTGTTGTCTTCTTTTTTCATCAAGTAATTATGTTCAATCACATGGGCTAAGTAGATCGGTGTATTCTCACCTTCCGTCTGGACAGGATTCAGCCCCACATTCTCAGATTCTTGAAGTCCTTTTTCTTTCAGCTGTTCACTTGTATATTTTCGTTGAAGCCAGCTATCAACTGTTTTCTTTGTGAGGAATTGTCCCTCTTTGAAAAAATATTCATCCGTTGAGAAACGATTTTGGGCCACCCTCAATAAGCCCGTTTCGATTTCATTGATATCATATCTTGATCCTAAATCATTGACGACGACTCCTCGGGTTTTACTCGTTTCATATGGAAGCATCGTCTTATAGTATTCCTTGGATATCTGGAAGCTTGGAATGATCGCTTTTTTTGCTTCGCTATCTTGATTTTCCTGAACGACCTGATCCTGCTTTTCAAATGTCGGAGCACAGCCCCCTAGTAACAATAGTGCGGAGAGAGCGACCGAAATCCCTTTTTTCATTACTCGTTACACCTCTTATCGGTTAAGTTCTTCCATCAGCTTGTCCTCATCCCATACTTCAATGTTCAACTCATTGGCTTTCGCAAGCTTTGATCCTGCTTCTTCCCCTGCGATGACAAGATCGGTTTTCTTGCTGACACTGCCAGTGACTTTTCCACCGAGCATCTCTATCTTTTCTTTTGCTTCATTTCTGCTTAATCGCTCAATTTTTCCGGTTAATACAATGGTTTTCCCTGCAAAATAAGAGTCGACTTCACTTGCAGCTACCGGCTTCGGTCCTTTGTATTCAAGATTCACACCGGCATCCTTCAGTTCCTGGATCAGTTCTTTCACTTCATCATTTTCAAAATAGGCCACAATGGCATCAGCCATTTTATCGCCGATTTCGTTTACATTGGTCAGCTCTTCTTTGCCCAGGTTCATTAACTTATCCATTGATCCGAACTCTTGAGCCAATGTTTTCGCCGCTTTTGCTCCAACATGACGGATTCCAAGTCCAAAGAGCAATTTCTCCAGAGAATTGGCTTTTGAGGCTTGAATGGCATCCAATAGGTTATCCGCGGATTTTTCACCCATGCGCTCCAGTTGAAGAAGTTGATCACGTTCTAATCGGTATAAGTCTGCCACATCTTCAATCAATTTCTCCCTGAATAACTGACTGATCACCTTTTCTCCCAAACCATCGATGTTCATGGCATTTCTGGATACAAAATGAATCAGACCTTCCCGGATCTGTGCTGGACATTTAGGGTTTATACAGCGAAGGGCTACTTCCCCTTCAAGTCGGACCAGCTCACTTTCGCATTCAGGACAATGAGTAGGCATATGAAATTCCTGTTCGTCACCCGTCCTCTTGTCTTCTAATACGTTGACCACTTCAGGGATGATGTCTCCGGCTTTTTTAATGACGACATGATCGCCGATTTTAATATCTTTTTCTCTAATAAGATCTTCATTATGAAGGGACGCACGTTGAACGGTTGTACCAGCGACACGTACAGGCGCAAGTATCGCCGTTGGTGTCACCACGCCGGTACGGCCAACACTCAGTTCAATCTCTTTTAGAACGGTTACCACTTCTTCAGCAGGGAACTTGAAGGCAATTGCCCAGCGTGGACTTTTCGCTGTCGTTCCGAGCTGTTCCTGCTGCTCCAGTGAATTGACTTTAATCACGATCCCGTCAATGTCATACGACAGATTCGGACGTTGATCGGTCCATTTGCCGACAAAATCAATGACTTCTTCAATTGTCGCACACTGCTTCCGTTCAGGATTCGTTTTAAATCCGAGACTGTCTAATTTATCTAACCCTTCACTGTGAGAGTCAATCCCCGTATCTCCAATATCCGCTAATGCATATAAGAAGAGATCGAGATTTCGTGATGCTGCGATTTTAGGATCGAGCTGACGGAGGGAACCTGCAGCTGCATTGCGGGGGTTGGCAAAAGGCTCTTCCCCTTTTTCATCTTTGATTTTATTTAACGCTTCAAAGGAACCTTTAGGCATAAAGGCTTCCCCACGAACTTCAAAGGAAATCTTTTCAGAAATCTTCAAGGGAATGGAACGGATGGTCTTAAGGTTTGATGTAATATCTTCTCCTATCGATCCGTCTCCCCTTGTCGCCCCTTGAGCGAAGACGCCATCTACATAACGAAGGGAAACAGCCAACCCATCGATTTTCAGCTCACATACATAAGAAAAGTCATCTCCTACGGCTTGACGGACGCGACGATCAAAGTCACGCAAATCCTCTTCGTTGAAAGCATTCCCCAAGCTGAGCATCGGCGTTCGATGTTCGACTTTTTCAAAGGCATCCAATATCGCTCCACCGACACGCTGAGAAGGTGAATCGGATGTTTTCAAATCAGGAAATTGACCTTCCAAGTCGATGAGTTCTCTCAGTAGCTGATCATACTCAGAATCGGAAACAGATGGCTTATCAAGAACATGATATTCATAGTTATACTGATTTAATAATTCATGTAGTTCGTTAATACGGTTTTCGGCTGATTGTCGATCCATTTCCACAACCCTTTCCTGCTAAAGTGTTCAGAATGATTGAGTTAAGCCGGGAGTGGACTTCCCTCCCGACTTTAGATTGTTACGCTTTTTCTATAGGTGCGAATTTGGCAAGAAGACGCTTGATTCCCATTGGACTCGGGAACGCAATATCGAGCTCTACACTGTCTCCGGATCCTTTCACACTGACAACCGTACCTGTACCCCATTTCTTATGCTGGGCTTTGTCCCCTACTTGCCATGCAACTGATTCTCCACCGGTAGTCGTTTGAACCGGTCGTGAAACGGGCTTACGCGGGGCAGGACGCGTTGGTGCTTTCGCCGCTGATTTCCCGAAAGGTGTGAAGGCACTCTTCTTCTCTGCCATCACGTCATCCAACAGTTCAGCTGGAATTTCCTGAATGAACCGGGACACAGGGTTCATCTTCGTCTGCCCGTAGAGTGTTCTCATTTGTGCATTTGTTAAATAGAGCTGTTCTTCTGCACGGGTGATCCCTACATAAGCCAGGCGGCGTTCTTCTTCCATCTCATCTTCTTCCATAAGGGAACGACTGTGTGGGAAGACCCCTTCCTCCATTCCCATCAGGAATACGATAGGGAACTCAAGACCTTTTGCAGCATGAAGAGTCATCAGAATAACCGAGTCTTTTGGCTGATCATCTTCATCAAGCTTATCGATATCCGCCACTAATGCCAGATCCGTTAAAAATGCGACAAGACTCTTGTCATCGTTGGACTGTTCGAAGCTTTTCGTTACAGACAGGAACTCGTCCAAGTTCTCCAAGCGGCTTTGAGACTCGATCGACTTTTCTGCTTTTAACATATCGATGTAACCGGATTTCTCCAGTATTTCTTCTACAAGTTCTGTTACAGACAGATATTCCTGCATGCCTGTATAACCTTTCACCATTTCCTTGAATTCAATGACGGCTTTCGTGATTTTCGGACTTAGGCCGATAAAATCCGCTTCTTCCAAGGCACTGAACATGGAAATATCGTGATCCTGTGCATAACGGGCAATTTTATCTATTGAGGTTGCTCCTACCCCCCGCTTTGGAACGTTGATGACACGCATAAGGCTGATGTCATCATCCGGATTCGAGATGAGTCTCAGGTAAGCCAAAATGTCCTTGATCTCTTTCCGGTCATAGAACTTGATGCCGCCGACGATGGAGTATTCAATATTTGATTTTAAAAGAACTTCCTCCATCACACGGGACTGAGCGTTTGTTCGATAAAGAATGGCGAAATCGGAATATTTCCTCTTACCGCTTTCCGTCATTTCTTTGATTTTACCTGTCACAAATTGAGCTTCGGTCTGCTCGGTATCCGCTCTGAAATACGAGATCTTTTCGCCGTCATGATTTTCTGTCCATAGATTCTTCGGTTTACGATTGGAGTTCTTTTGGATCACTTCATTCGCCGCCTGCAGGATTCTCTTCGTTGAACGATAGTTTTGTTCAAGGAAAATAACGGTTGCTCTTGGATAATCCTTTTCAAAAGAAAGGATATTGGCAATGTCCGCACCGCGCCAGCGATAAATCGATTGATCCGAATCCCCGACTACACACAAGTTCTGAAAGCGGGAAGCCAGCAGTTTCACGAGCATATATTGAGCTCTGTTTGTATCCTGATACTCGTCGACGTGGATGTATTGGAACTTCCTTTGATAGAACTCCAGGACTTCCGGTACACGTTGAAACAGTTGAATCGTCGTCATGATGAGATCATCAAAATCCAACGCCTGATTCTTACGTAAACGCTTCTGATATTCTGTGTACACATCAGAGACAACTTGATCGTAATATCCCCCTACCTGTTTGGATAATTCTTCGGGAGTCGTCAGCTCATTCTTCGCAGAGCTGATGGATCCCAAGAGCGAACGGGGATCAAATTTTTTCGGATCAATATTCTTTTCTTTTAAAATCGCTTTGATCACCGACTGCTGATCGGTAGAATCAAGAATCGTAAAATTACGGTTCATCCCGATGCGATCAATATCACGGCGAAGGATTCTCACACACATGCTGTGGAAGGTTGAGATCCAAATGTTATCGGAAGCCCCGCCCAGAATGTTTTCAATACGGTCCTTCATCTCTCTCGCTGCTTTATTTGTAAAGGTAATCGCCAAAATATTATAAGGATTGACTCCTTTTTCCACCATCAGATACGCAATTCGATGCGTCAATACTCTTGTCTTACCGGAGCCTGCCCCTGCCATGATCAGTAACGGCCCTTCTGTCGCCTTCACAGCTTCTGCCTGCTCAGGATTCATTCCATTCAACAATCGATCAGTCAAAAATTGCATACTCTCACACCACCATAACGAACGTACGTTCTATATTTGTATTTCTATTATATCCTATTTAGGGACGGACCTCCAGTTCAATCCTTATCCTTTAACTGCTTTTACCGTCTTTAACGCTTCTTTCAAATTGTCATATACAGCATTTCCTACTACGACAACATCTGATACTGCAGCCATTTCCTTCGCCTGCTGGACGGTTCTAATGCCGCCACCGTAGAATAATGTTGTGTTTTCCAGGGAATCTCTGACCTCTTTCACCGTTTCAACATCGCCATATGTACCACTGTACTCCAGGTAAAAGATTGGCAGGTTGAACATTCTTTCTGCCATCATGGCATATGCTGCCGCGTCTTCACTTGAAATATCTGTATCGGCCTCCGTAACCTGTGCCGCCTTACAGTCTTTGTTTAATATACAATATCCTTCTACAAGGATTTCATCCCAATTCATGATTTCCCCATATTCCTTTACAGCCTGGTGATGCAAACCTGTCACCCAGTTCATGTTCGAACTGTTCATCACCATCGGAATGAAATATAAATCGAAGCCCGGAGTGATCGACTCCAAATTAGATACCTCCAGAATACAAGGAACAGTATATCGTCTCACTCGTGCCATCAAATCAAGAACCTTTTCAAGGGTTACACCGTCCGTTCCCCCTACAATAATGGCGTCTGTTCCTGATTCACATACAGATTCTAAATCTCCATCATCGATTGTCTTATTCGGATCTAGTTTAAATACATGGCTCCACTTTTGGACATCATACATGCTTTGTTCCTCCATTCATACATCCATCTCACGTATTATATCATTTGTGGAAAAGAGTCGCATTAACTGTTCAGTTGTTAAACTTTGTATGAGCTGAGGGCGCTGAACCCCCGCCACAAAAAAATAAAGACCGCTCTCATGACGACAGCGGTCCCTTCTATTATTTTTCTTCCTGATGCACCCGATCCAATACCAGCTCGTAGGCATCATTTCCGTAGTTTAAGCAACGTTTCACACGGGAAATGGTTGCGGTGCTTGCACCTGTTTCGGTTTCAATCTTATGATAGGTTTTCCCATCCTGCAGCATACGAGCTACTTCAAGGCGCTGTGCAAGAGATTGAATTTCATTGATTGTGCAAAGGTCATCGAAGAAACGATAACACTCTTCAAGATCTTGTAGAGATAGAACAGCATTGAATAACTGATCCAGCTCTTTGCCTCTTAATTTATTTATTTGCATTAAAAAGACTCCTTTTTCCATCTATTCTTGATATGATACCGACCCCGCCAAGCCTGGAGAACTTGGAATGATATTGATCCACGTAGATCCTTTTCGCAAACTGACAGGTTTATTATTTTCGAAAGGTAGAATTCTGCCATCTACGTTCTTCCACTGAACTTCCCGGAGCTTTCCTTCTTGAATCAAGTACGCATTCCCGCCGGATTCAAAATCAATGTTTCGTCTGCCAGCATCGTCGACTATTTTATGAGACGCTTCCACTATAAAGAGATTTTCTACTAAAACAGGGTCTTCGGAATCGTAGTCAATGGTTTGTTCGCCATTTGAGTAACGCTCGTATTTGCCCTCTTCTTCGTTGAAATCATACACTACGTTAAACAGCGGATTATTGTTATATGATATCATGACAGATTGAGATCCTTCTCCGCTTACCGGACCTTTATCACTAAAGTTTAATGCTTCCGGCGGACGTTCCATATCAAAGTCGTTCTGCTCCGCTCCCTCTTCGATATGCTCAAAGGAGATATAGGAGTTATGAGGAGCCTTACGGAAGCTTGCACGCTTGAACAGCGTTCCATCATATTTCATGCCGTTTAAATTGTCAATGAAGCCGCTAGTCAGCATTCCCTGTGCTTCTGGACTATATCCATGGGCAACATATAGACTATCATATCCTTTGGCAAGCTCTACATAGTAATCTCTGGCACTTCGTACAGGACCGATTTCTTCAGGCTTTTGGCTTTGATATATCGCCAGGAATCGAGTGACATCCCCTTCTGCCAGGACTTCATACACAATATCTGCTTTTGAAAGGCCTGATTGGGGACGCGCCTTCGGGTGATTATTCACCATGACAGCAACCGCTCGCGCCGTGGATTCTTTCTCTTGTACCTCACCTGTTAACGGTGATTGGTTTTTCTCTTCCGTTTCTACGCCTGTCTCAACCGGAGTTGCAGCTTCTTTATCAGATTCTTTCTTTATCTCTTCGTCTGAACTACATGCGACAAGTGTAAACGAGCTTAAAGCAATGATCAAAGCTCTTTTCAGCATGTTTTTTGACACCCCTATTTTATAGAAATCCTTTTCCCTATACTTTACTATTTTAACGCATTATCGTTGGAAAGAGTACCGTTTTCTTCATTACATCATAGATTCCCTTTTGTGTCATCCGTATATAAGGCAGATGAGTGGACTGAAGGAATAGCAGTGTATAAATGGGATCCGAGAAGCGATATCCTCTTTCTTTTAACAAACCTTTAAGTATTTTTTCTTCCTCGATAAGGTCCGGCATCTCTTTATGAGAGAGCAGGCCGCTTAATGGAAGTGGTATTTCGTGAAGGACTTCACCCTTCTCCGTCAAAACAATTCCGCCTCCGATTTCTTTCATTCGTTTAAAGGCAGCAATCATATCTGACTTGTTCTTACCAATTAAGATGATGTCCCCTGTATTCGAATAGGAAGAAGCAAAGCCCATGACACCCGTTGAGAATCCTTTGATCATAGTGCTGATTCTCCATTCTCCCTTTCGATCCAGAAGCATGAGGAACGATTGATCATGATCAAGATTCAGCTCCTCCATAGATGGATTGATGGATATGGAATAAGGCTTGGTGATGACATCATTCACCATTTCAATTCCAAAGGGCATGGAAAACTGGAGGTCATCGTAGTCCACTTCCCAATTCAGGGATAATGGTTTAAATCCGTTTGTCGCCCAATTTATTTCTGTGGAATCTTCTATTTGCTCTCCGTCTCTCTGTACCCACTCCCCTTTTGAGAGAACGGACTTCGGGGTTGGGTCATCAATTGACGAGAGGAAGTTAATATTTGCCACTCTGCCTGTAGCGATCATCCCATGCAAATGAGTGAGGTGATAGTAATTGGCGACGTTGTAGCTAGCCATATTATATGCTTCGATTGGTGGTACGCCCTTATCAATCGCCATTTTTATCATGAAATCCAGTACACCTTGTTCATAGAAGCCTGGTGTGGATCCGTCTGTTGTAAACAGTAAGGAATCATACGAATCGATGCCTTTTTCTTTTAACCCGTCTAAAAGCACCGGTAAATCCGGTCGGATGGATGAATGACGCAATGTGACGGTTAGTCCTTGAATAAGGCGCTTGTATACATCCTCACCCGTCATAGCTTCATGATCACCATCGATTCCTAACAAACGGAGCTTGGCAATCGTTTTATCAGAGGATCCCGGCAGATGTCCTTCAATGACCTTGCCCATTCTTTTCGCTTCCTGCATCCAGTGAAGAATCAGATCATCTCCCTGAAGCAGTCTCGGCCAGGCGGTCAGTTCTCCTCCCTGAAGTACGGAGTCATGTTCCAGCCATGATTTCACTTCTCCATTCGAAAAGGTTACCTCTTCATTCTCCATCTCCGTTTGAGAATCGAATCTTGTCCACCAATACATCGTGACGGGCATTTTATTAAACTCTCCCAATAAAGAAAACGCTTTCTTTTTTTCCAATTGCAAAAACATCATCAGGTTATCATTTACGAATGTCGTTGTACCGGTTTGGGATGCATACTTGGAAAAAGATTGGGGATTATAAAGCTGAAACGGATGTACATGCGGTTCGATATATCCTGGAACGAGGTACTGTGAGTCACAGTCCACTATTTCGCATTTCTCAAGGTTTTCCGGGAGCTGATCGCCTGTATAAACAATTCGATCATGGTAAACCCAAATGTGTCCCTGCACCCATTTCTTTAGAGTCGAGTGAAGGTACGTTGCATTCTTTAAAAGAATGCTCGGAGATATTTCTCCGTTCAGTACTTGTACATGTTCTCTTAGTTGTTTGTTCTTCCATCTGTAGCGCTGTTCCAATGTGAACACTCCTCTAGTGGAATGGTATTAGTTTAAGTTTCATTTTATGTTAACATATTTTACTATTTAACGCATTAACGGTTTACAACAATTATGTGAATTTTCTATTAAGGAGGAGTTTACAAATGAAAGTATCATCAAACATCGGGATTATCAATGCCCTTATCCGCATCACCGTTGGTTTCACAATTTTGGCCTGGAGTACATCAAAGCTTGCGAGACGCCCTTGGCGGGACTCTTATCTCGTGATGGCTGTGATCGGAGCCATGAAAGTAGGGGAAGGAATTCTTCGCTACTGCCCTGTTACAGCCTTATTTGAAAAAAGCGCAGAGGGAAATGGCGGAAGCGGTGGATTTGGCGGTTTCAAAGCAAAGGATATGATGAACTTTAAAGACATGCTGAAATCCGACAAATCAACAGATCACAAAGATCACCACCCAACAAACGAACACAAACAAGACCCCCTGGACAATACCAAAAAAGAATCCAACTTCAATCCCGAAGAACTCACCAACAAAGATGTCCAGGCAGCATTAAATGGTGATAAAGGGACGGACCTTCTTTCTTAGGGACATCATGAGTGTATGGGTGCATAAATTCCCTTCTGTCTCCCTATTTAAAGGCATTTTCACCTGATTTAACCCCCGCTAATAGCAAGAGTGCCAAGGTCCGTCCCTCAAATGGGTTAGACCTGGCACTCATGTTTAATATTTTTATAAATAAAGGAGTTGCTCATTTATGTTTTGGGAATATTTAACGGATATGTCTTATGTGTTGTTTTCCCTGATTGGCGGCATTATTGCCATTGCTTTTGTTTATGTTCGCAGAACTAGGAAGAGACGTGTTCGATAGCTTTCTTCCCGATATCTCTTCTGTAGAACAACCCATTCCAATCCACCTTATCTAATTCTTTATACACTTTTGCCTGCGCTTTTTCCACAGAAGCTGCAGAAGAAGCTACAAGTAACACTCTCCCACCATTTGAAACAAGGGCAGCTTCAGCATTCTGCTCGGTTCCAGCATGGTATACGAGGGTTTCTTCATCCATTGACTCTTCAAGATTCGGAAGGGCTATTCCTTTTGCATAATCACCTGGATAGCCATCAGCCGCTATTACAACTCCAAGAACAGCATCTTGAGACCATTCTAATTGCACAGGCTTCCCTTCAATCATGTTCTTCACAACAAGGCCAAAGTCAGAAGTCAAACGCGGCAGTACGACCTGGGTTTCCGGATCGCCAAATCGCGCATTGAACTCGATGACCTTTGGACCTTCACTTGTGAGCATCAGGCCTGCGTAAAGAATGCCGGTAAACGAGCGATTCTCCTTTACCATCGCTTGAGCCGTCGGATACAGAACAGTTGAAATCGATTCTTGCACGACATCGTCCAAAATATGAGGTACCGGGGAATACGCCCCCATTCCGCCTGTATTCGGTCCCTGATCTCCATCGAAAGCACGCTTATGGTCCTGTGCAATCACCATCGGATAAACGGATTCACCATGTACAAAGGCCATCAAAGAAAACTCTTCCCCAAACAGACACTCTTCCACTACCACTTTAGAAGAAGCATCACCAAACTTTTCATCAAGGAGCATTTCTTCCAATGCACTGATTGCTTCTTCTTCTGTTTCAGCAACCACGACGCCCTTTCCTGCAGCCAATCCATCCGCCTTCACGACAATCGGAGCGCCAACTTCTCTTACATATTCGATTGCTTTCTCAACCCTTGTGAACACTTCATATTTAGCCGTTGGAATATTATACTTTTTCATTAATTCTTTAGAGAACGATTTGCTTCCTTCTATGATGGCCGCTTCTTTGGTCGGTCCAAATATGTGCAGATCCTCTTTCTGAAAACGATTTACGATACCATCCAATAATGGGTTTTCAGGACCTACAAAGGTATAAGCGATATGCTCTTTTTTGGCAAAAGCAATGAGATCATTCACATCGGATTCACTGTATGGAAGATTCGTCGCAACGCTTGCAATACCTGCATTCCCGGGTGCACAGAACACTTCTGTCACACTTTCACTTCCCGCTAACTTCTTACATATGGCATGCTCGCGACCACCGCGACCGATAACAAGTACTTTCATCTTGAAAAGCCCCCTTTTTAAGAAAACCTCTCCTACCTGAGTTGAAGATGGGGAGAGGTTTTATGTGGAATGGATCTATGGTTAGGCGGGGTTAGAGGATATGGAAGTGGGTATGAGCTTGGCTGAGGTCCGTCCCTCAACCCCCACTCTGACTAATCACCCAGTTCCCAACAAGTCGTTCCCCCACGTGGTTTATATGTTAATTTCACAAAAACTTCTTTCTATGATTGGAGGTCCGTCCCTCAAATTAATGTTTGAAGTGGCGGATTCCTGTGAAGACCATGGTGATGCCGTGTTGGTCGGCTTTTTTGATGGAGTCTTCGTCCCTGATGGAGCCTCCTGGCTGGATGATGGCTGTTACGCCTGCATTGGCAGCTGCTTCTACGGTGTCGTCCATTGGGAAGAATGCGTCAGATGCCATCGCTGCCCCTTTGGCTTTTTCCCCGGCTTGTCCGAGGGCTATGTTTGCAGCACCTACTCGGTTCATTTGTCCTGCCCCTACTCCAACCGTCATATAAGCATCCGTTACAACGATTGCGTTGGATTTCACGTGCTTCACAACTTTCCAACCTAATTTCATGCTTGCCCACTCTTCTTCTGTTGGCTGACGTTTTGTTACCACTCTCAGATCCGCATCATCAAGGGAAAATGTGTCATCCGCCTGAACCAGCAATCCACCTTCAACCGTCGTTAATTTACGCTCGATGTTGTTTGTGGATTCAAAGGGAACCGTCAATAAGCGGATATTCTTCTTGCTTGAAAGAATCTCAAATGCTTCATCGCTAAAAGCAGGAGCGATGACGATCTCCAGGAAAATTTCATGAAGCTGCTTGGCTGTTTCTTCATCCACGATGCGGTTCAGAGCGACAATCCCTCCAAAGATGGATGTAGAATCCGCTTCATACGCTTTCGAGAAGGCTTCATTGATGGTCGAGCCAACGCCGACTCCACACGGATTCATATGCTTCACTGCAACAGCGGCCGGTTCCGTAAACTCTTTCACGATTTGAAGTGCAGCATTCGCATCATTGATATTATTATAGGAAAGCTCTTTTCCATGAAGCTGTCTTGCCATGGCTACAGAGAATTCAGAGCCAAGTGGCGCACGGTAGAAAGAAGCCTGCTGATGAGGATTTTCTCCGTAGCGCAGTGTTTGTTTTAACTCGTACGTTCTTGTAAAACGCTCTGGGTTTTCTTCACCTGAAATGTCTGTCATGTACTCAGCAATGAACGCATCGTAAGCAGCCGTATGACGGAACACTTTAGCCGCCAGCTTACGACGTTTTTCTAATGATAATTCTCCTTGAACCTTCAACTCCGCAATGACTTCATCATAGTCTAGCGCATCCACTACCACCGTTACATATTGATGATTTTTCGCTGCCGCTCGCAGCATCGTTGGACCGCCGATATCGATATTCTCAATCGCTTCCTCTACGCCGACATTCGGTTTAGCGATGGTTTGTTGAAATGGATAAAGGTTGACACATACCAGGTCGATTCCTTCGATTCCTTGTTCCTGAAGTTGCTGGCGATGGCTTTCTTCACCGCGTTTTGCGAGGAGTCCACCGTGGATATTGGGGTGAAGTGTTTTAACGCGGCCCTCTAATATTTCCGGGAAACCTGTTACTTCCTCTACTCCCATCACTTCAACGTCACTTTCCAGAAGAAGCTTCTTTGTTCCACCTGTCGAAATGATTTCGTACCCAAGTGACTTTAATTCTTTAGCAAATTCGATTACTCCGCTCTTATCTGAAACACTGATTAATGCTCTCTTTTTCAAAGTATGATCCTCCTCTGCCTGCTGTATTGCTGATTTTATTTCATTATTTGGTTGAATTTGAGATGGATTTGAGGGTTTTCATAAAATTTCTGGGTGGAAAGGCAGAGTGTGGTTTATGAAACAGTGTATCTGGGCTGTTTTGTTTACTCATTGCACCCGTTTAGATGAGTGTTGTACCACTTTCAGCGTTTGTTGTGCCACTTTTGAGCAAACACGTGCCACTTTCAGCGTTTGTTGTGCCAAATTGTGAACACCGAACCCAGCCTTTACCGTATGCCCACGCCCCACTGCTCTCCCCATTACTTTAAATGAAACCAAACCCAAGGTCCGTCCCTCACCACTTTACCACACTACCATGATAAAGCAACCACCTTTTCCCGGCTTTAGTAGCCTGTGGTAAGAAAGAGGTGGTTGAGGGTGGTTGGATACAAGTGGTGTTCGACGTGTTGGATTTTGTCCTGGAGTGATTGTTTGGTTTCGCCTGTTGTGACCCGGACGATTTCCTGTGCGATGATTTCGCCTGTATCCATGCCGGCGTCTACATAGTGGATGGTGACGCCGGTGATCTTCACTCCACCATCGATGGCTTGCCCGATGGCATCTTTTCCTGGAAAGGATGGGAGAAGAGAAGGGTGGATATTCACGATCCGTCCTCCGAAGCTTTCCAGTAAGGTAGGACCAATCAATCTCATATACCCTGCTAATACAATAAAATCAACACCCAAATGAGCCAGCTCATTTAGGATTTCCTGTTCAAATGCCTGCTTGCTTTCATAATCTTTAGCCCGAAAAACGAAAGTAGGGATCCCTGCTGATTGGGCGCGGTGAATCACGAACGCTCCCGGTTGGTCACATACAAGAAGTCTGATATTCGCTTTCAGTGTTCCACTTTGAACAGCATCTACCAATGCTTGAAAATTACTTCCGCTTCCTGATGCAAAAATGGCAATCTGTCTCATGACTCGCCCCCGTTATTGACTTGCTCACCCTTCATTTCAACGAACGAAACGTACTCCATTTCCAGTGGTCACACGTCCAATGATAAAGGCTTCTTCTCCCTGTTCGTTGAAAAATTGAAGAATGTCTGCTGCTTCCTTTTCTTCAACCGCTAACACAAATCCAATTCCCATGTTGAAAATGTTGTACATTTCGCTGCGGGGAATTTCTCCATAGTGTTCAAGGGCAGTGAAAATGCTTGGAATATCCCAGCTGCCTTCTGTAATGTCTGCTTGCAAATGATCCGGCAGCATACGCGGAATATTTTCAATGAATCCACCACCTGTAATATGGGACATTCCCTTGATGGAGAATTGTTTCAGTGCCGCTAATACTGGTTTCACGTAAATCTTGGTTGGTGTAAGTAACGCTTCTTTTAGTGTGGTCCCGACTTCCGGTAATGATTCTTCCAAAGAGAACGACTGATTTTCGAAGAATACTTTTCGCACTAAAGAGTACCCATTACTGTGTATACCACTGGAACCCAGTCCGACTAACACATTTCCTTTAGAAATTTTTTCGCCTGTGATGATCTCTTTTTTTTCACAAGCCCCTACTGCAAAGCCGGCGATATCATATTCTTCCTCGGAATACATACCCGGCATTTCAGCGGTTTCGCCTCCGATCAAAGCGCAGCCCGCCATTTCACATCCGTCCGCAATACCTTTTACAATACCTTCTATCTTCTCTGGAAGTGCTTTTCCAGTCGCTATATAATCTAAGAAATACAGTGGTTCCGCACCTTGAACGACAATGTCATTCACACACATGGCCACACAATCAATCCCGATCGTATCGTGTTTGTCTGCCATGAACGCAAGCTTCAGCTTCGTACCGACTCCGTCTGTACCTGATACAAGAACAGGCTCTTTTAAATTCAAAGAAGATAAATCGAACATTCCGCCAAAACTGCCTAATTGACCAAGAACCCCTTCTCGAGCGGTTCTTTTCACATGCTTTTTGATGCGGTCGACTGACTCGTATCCCGCTTCAATATCTACTCCTGCTTGACGATACGCATTTGCCATCATGATTCCCCCTATTTCACTAACTCTTTTTCATGTGGATGAAGTGTATCCGGGTAGATTTCGGTTGGATACTTCCCTGTAAAGCAAGCCAAGCATTGACCGCGATTTTCTGACGAATCATTTCGGTCGATCGCTTTTAACACACCATCTGTACTCAAGAAGGTCAGAGAGTCGGCTCCGATGATCCGGCGCATTTCCTCCACTGAATTGGAAGAAGCGATCAGCTCTTCATGAGTCGATGTATCAATGCCGTAGAAGCAAGGGTTCTTGATTGGCGGCGAACTGATGCACACATGAACTTCCTTGGCTCCCGCTTCTTTCAACATGCTGACGATTCGTCTACTTGTTGTTCCGCGAACGATCGAATCGTCTACCATTACCACGCGTTTCCCTTCTACCACTCCTCTGACTGGTGAAAGCTTCATCTTCACACCTTGCTCACGAAGAGATTGAGAAGGCTGTATAAACGTGCGGCCTACATAACGGTTCTTAATAAGACCCAATTCGTACGGAATTCCTGATGCTTCTGCATAGCCGATCGCACTTGAAATACTGGAATCAGGTACACCCGTTACAACGTCCGCTTCAATCGGTGCTTCTTTCGCAAGTTCCATTCCCATTCTTTTTCTGGCGGAATGAACGTTGATTCCTTGAATGTTGCTGTCTGGTCTTGAGAAGTATACGTATTCCATCGTACACATCGCATTTCCACCTGAAAAACTAAACCGTTCTGAGGTCATTCCCTCATCATTGATGATCACAAGCTCCCCCGGCTCGATATCACGGACAAATTCAGCTCCTACGATATCAAAGGCACATGTTTCAGACGCAACACAGTAAGCATCCCCAAGCTTACCAAGTGATAGTGGACGAAGACCGTGCGGATCCAGTGCCACCATCATCTCCGTTTCCGTCATGACAAGAAACGCATATGCCCCTTTTAGCATGGTCAGCGCATTTTTAACGCGGTCTTTCAATTGAAAATAACCGCTTCTTTTGATCAAATGCGCCAGCACTTCTGTATCAGAACTTGTTTGAAAAATACTCCCTTGCCCTTCAAGCTGGTGCTTTAAGGCGTTCGCATTGACGAGATTCCCGTTGTGAGCAAGAGCCAGTCCCCCATTCTGCGAGTTGAAAAGGAGAGGCTGAACATTCTCGTAGCCTCCACCTCCCGCAGTAGCATAACGGACATGACCAATGGCTGAATTCCCTTCAAGCTTCTCGATGGTTCCTTCTTGAAACACTTCCGTTACGAGGCCTTCCCCTTTTAAGCAACGTAACTTCTCACCATCCGAAACGATAATTCCAGTGCCTTCTTGCCCTCTATGTTGTAAACTATGAAGTCCATAATACGTAATTTGTGCAGCATTGGGGTGTCCCCAAATACCAAATACTCCACATTCTTCGTTTAAGCCTTTGATTTCAGCAGGCATGGGATCGCTCCTTTCCAAGCTGACTCTAATTCCTTCACGGATGCATGTAAGATGACTTCTCCATTTTCTGATGACACGTTGATTGCTCCATGATCCGCTACGTTTCCTACTACTTTGGCATCAGGAACAAGTTTCTCAAACTCGTCTTTGTTTTCAGGTTTGACTGAAACGACGAAACGGGATTGCGTTTCACTGAACAGATCTGCCACATTGTTTTCTCCGGAAACCTGAACGTTTGCTCCCAATCCTTTTGTTCCAAACGTGGATTCTGCAAGAGCGACGGCGAAACCACCTTCAGCGATATCATGAGCCGATGCCACAAGACCTTTTTGGATCGCTTCTAAAAGCTGCATTTGACGGCGAAGCTCCGTTTTTAAGTCAATTTTCGGTGCCTGACCGAAGATTTTTCCTTCTGTCAGCTTTTGAAGCTCACTTCCACCAAACTCTTCATGGGTTTCACCAATGACAAAGATATAGTCTCCGGCTTCCTTGAAGCTTTGAGTTGTAATATGATCGACATCCTCGATCAATCCAACCATTCCAACGACTGGTGTTGGATAAACGGCAGTACCCATTGATTCGTTATATAGGGACACATTTCCACCGATGACTGGAGTGGACAGCTCACGACATGCTTCACTCATCCCGTCAACAGACTTCTCGATCTGCCAGAAGATTTCCGGTTTCTCTGGATTTCCGAAGTTTAAGCAGTCCGTAATCGCCAGTGGAATCGCCCCTGAACAGACGATATTTCGTGCTGCTTCCGCTACTGCAATCTTTCCTCCGACCTCTGGATCCAGGTAAAGGTAACGGGAATTACAATCCGTTGTCATGGCAAGGGCTTTTCTAGTACCACGTACCCGTACGACCGCTGCATCAGAACCCGGACTTACAACTGTACTTGTTCTTACTTGATGATCATATTGATCGTATACCCATTCTTTACTTGCGATTGTCGGCTGCTGCAAGAGCGCCTTGAGAGTTTCTTTATGATCCTCTACTTTTGGGACATGAGTTTCCATTGCTTGAAACTCTTTATAGTAAGCCGCTTCTTGAGAGGGCTTGTTATAAACGGGAGCTTCCTCAGCAAGTGCATCAACCGGCACATCTGCTACGACTTCTCCTTTATGAAGAAGGCGAAGACGCTTATCATCTGTTACCTTTCCAATCGAAACTGCTTCTAAGTCATATTTTGAAAAAAGATCAACGATTTCTTGTTCGCGTCCTTTTTCAACGACGATCAGCATACGCTCCTGAGATTCTGAAAGCATCATTTCATATGCCGTCATGCCTCTTTCTCGCTGCGGGACAAGGTCAAGATTCATTTCGATGCCCGATCCTGCTTTACTTGCCATTTCAGCGGATGAACTTGTAAGACCAGCTGCTCCCATATCCTGAATTCCCACAAGAGCATCGTTCTTAACAAGTTCCAAACACGCTTCAAGAAGTAATTTTTCCATGAATGGATCTCCCACTTGAACCGCCGGACGCTTCTCTTCTGATCCTTCATTTAATTCCTCGGATGCGAAAGTGGCTCCGTGAATGCCATCACGACCCGTTTTTGCTCCGACATACATGACCGTATTACCGACACCGTGGGCCTGACCTTTTTTAATATCTTTATGGTCGATCAAACCGACACACATAGCGTTTACAAGGGGATTTCCTTCGTAAGAGGCATCGAATTGAACTTCCCCGCCGACTGTTGGGATTCCGATACAGTTCCCGTACCCGGCAATACCCGCTACGACTTCTTTAAATAGATACTGAACACGAGGAGAATCCAGCTCTCCAAAGCGTAAAGAGTTGAGGAGTGCGACAGGTCTTGCCCCCATCGAGAATACATCCCGTATAATACCTCCGACACCCGTTGCCGCTCCTTGAAAAGGCTCGATGGCTGACGGATGATTGTGACTCTCGATTTTGAACACCACTGCTTGATCGTCGCCAATATCAACAATTCCAGCTCCTTCTCCTGGTCCCTGAAGAACTCGTTCACCTGTCGTTGGGAATTTCATCAGTACAGGCTTCGAATTTTTATAGCTGCAGTGCTCTGACCACATAACAGAGAAAAGGCCGGTCTCTGTGTAGTTCGGTGTTCTTCCAAGGATGTTTTCCACCATTGAAAATTCTTCGTCTGTTAAACCCATCTCACGATAAAGCTGCTCTTCTTTCACTTTTGTTGAAGTTGGTTCAAGCATTAACGACATGTTTTTCCCTCCAGTGTTTCACAATCGATTGAAATAGTTTCTTCCCGTCTTCACTACCTAGTAAAGTGTCCATGGCGCGCTCAGGGTGAGGCATCATCCCAAGCACATTACCTGCTTTATTTGTGATCCCTGCAATATTTTCAACGCTTCCGTTAGGATTTTCATCCGTATAGGTGAATGCAATTTGATGGTTTTCCTTAAGTGTGAGCATGGTCTCTTCATCACAGAAGTAATTTCCTTCACCGTGAGCGATCGGAATTTGGATCACATCATTCTTTTCATAGCCATTCGTAAACATCGTCTCATTGTTAAGAACGGTTAACGGCACTGTTTTACAAATGAATTTCAAGCTATCATTCCTGCGCATGGCCCCTGGTAATAACCCTGTTTCAAGTAAAACCTGAAATCCATTGCATACACCAAGAACCGGCTTACCCTGCTCTGCCGCTTTCACGACCTCTTTCATGACGTTCGAGAAACGGGCAATCGCTCCTGAACGAAGGTAATCCCCATACGAGAATCCCCCTGGTAATAGAATCGCATCATAGTTTTCCAGATTATCAGCATCGTGCCAAACGTATTCAACTTCTTCACCGATTTCATCTTTGATCGCATGGTACATATCAATGTCACAGTTAGAGCCTGGGAATACTATTACTGCAAACTTCATTGAGCGACACTCTCCTCGATTTCATATCGGTAATCCTCGATAACAGGGTTGGCCAGTAGTCGATGACACATTTCTTCAACTGTCGCTTCGACGTTTTCAACAGTGGATGGAAGAGTCAACTCCATATACTTCCCGACGCGCACATCTTCAACATGTTTAAATTCCATTGAATGCAACGCTTGTTTCACAACACTACCTTGAGGATCTAAAACACTTTCTCTTAATGTGATATAAACCTTTACTTTGTACATAGCTTGTTTCCTCCTAAGCGTTCTAAAATGATTGAATATACTTCTGTTAAACTACCTAAATCTCTTCTGAAAACATCTTTATCCAGCTTTTGGTTGGTCTCTGCATCCCATAATCGGCATGTGTCAGGCGATATTTCATCCCCTAATAATATTGAACCGTTTCGATCTTTCCCAAACTCTAATTTGAAATCGACAAGCGTGACTCCCGCTTCTTGAAATATCCCTTGAAGGACCTCATTCACACCAAGAGCCATTTCCCTTATCTCAGTTCGTTCTTCTCGTGAAGCAATCTCCAGGTAATCAATGTGATCGTCTGTGATGAGGGGATCACCCAGATCATCGTCCTTATAGTAGAATTCGATGATCGGCTTTTGAAGGGGCGTACCCTCTTCTTTTCCGAGTCGCTTTGAAAGGCTTCCCGCTATCACATTGCGAACCACGACTTCAAGCGGGATGATACGTACACGTTTGACCAGCTGCTCATAATCCGATAACTGTTTAATAAAGTGACTCTGTATTCCTTTTTCAGCAAGCTTTGAAAATAGCAAGCTCGAAATCTTATTATTTAAAACCCCTTTGCCGTCAATGTCCGCTTTTTTCTCCCCGTTAAAAGCAGTGGCAGAATTCTTATACTGAATCCAAACAACATTCTCATCCTGTGTTGCAAAGATTTGTTTCGCTTTGCCTTCATATAAAAGTGTCCCTTTTTCCATGTGAAATCCCCCCGTTAACGTAATATTGCCAATCTTCAGTCTATATTTCCATAAAAAAAGGGAGGGATTTTACTAAAACCCCTGCCCTATTCAATTATCAGAAGGACTTATTCCACCAAGCCGCAACGTTCAAAGATCGTATCCACATGCTTCAAGTGATAGTTGTAATCGAAACAATCATCAATATCAGCCGGCGAAAGCTTGGACGTGATGGTTGCATCCTCTTCAATAAGAGAACGGAAGGCCACTTGCTTCTCCCATGCCTCCATCGCTTTCGGCTGAACCGTATCATACGCTTCCTCACGCGTCATCCCTTTATCGATAAGGGCTAAAAGGACGCGTTGAGAGTAGATCAAACCAAGCGTACGATCCATATTGCGCTGCATATTCTCTGGGAATACCGTTAAGTTCTTGATGATATTTCCGAAACGGTTCAGCATGTAATTAAGAGCAATCGTCGCATCCGGCAGGATCACACGCTCTGCAGATGAGTGAGAGATATCACGCTCATGCCATAGAGGCACGTTCTCATAAGCTGTCAGCATGTATCCCCTGATTACACGCGCCATTCCCGTCATATTCTCAGAACCGATCGGGTTACGTTTATGAGGCATGGCCGATGATCCTTTTTGACCTTTCGCGAAGAACTCTTCCACTTCTCGGGTTTCACTCTTCTGCAGGCCGCGAACCTCAACAGAAAACTTCTCGATGGAAGTCGCAATCAGTGCAAGTGTCCCCATGTAATGAGCATGACGATCACGCTGTAATGTTTGTGTAGAAACAGGAGCTGGCTTGATTCCCAGCTTTTCACACACATATGACTCTACGAATGGATCGATATTCGCATACGTTCCAACAGCACCGGAAATCTTCCCGAATTCCACTCCATCTGCCGCTGCCTTGAATCGTTCTACGTTACGCTTCATCTCTTCATACCAAAGGGCAAGCTTTAAACCAAAAGTAGTCGGTTCAGCATGAACTCCGTGCGTACGCCCCATCATGACCGTATGCTTATGCTCGATCGCTTTGTTCTTTAAAATTTCTACGAATCGCTCTAAGTCTTTCAGAATGATATCGTTTGCCTGCTTTAATTGATAAGAAAGAGCCGTATCCACTACGTCAGTAGAAGTCAGTCCGTAATGCACCCACTTTCTTTCTTCTCCAAGGGTTTCGGAAACCGCTCTGGTGAAAGCTACAACATCGTGTCGCGTTTCTTCTTCGATTTCCTTGATACGATCTACATTGAATCCGGCGTTCTCACGAATCTTCGCAACATCCTCTTTCGGAATGTCCCCGATTTCAGCCCACGCTTCACAAGCCAAAATTTCTACTTCAAGCCATGCTTGAAAACGATTTTCCTCTGTCCAAATAGCTCCCATTTCAGGGCGTGTATAACGTTCTATCATACCAGTCGTCCTCCGATCTTTTCTTGCACCTTCCAAATGCCAGCTTCGTTTATAGTCGTCAATGTCTCTTCGATATCATTTGTTAAAAGAGTGACGTGCCCCATCTTACGTTTCGGCTTTGGTACATCCTTTCCGTAAAGATGAATAAACCAATCTGGCTGCTTTGGAACAGCCTTCATAATAGGCTCGATATGCTCTCCTAATAGGTTAACCATCACAGCGTTCTTTAATAAGGTGGGTTGAACGAGCGGCCAGTTACATACCGCTTTTATATGTTGGGCGAATTGTGAGTAGTCACACGCTTCAATCGAATAATGACCGGAATTATGCGGTCTCGGAGCCAGTTCATTAATGTAGATGTCTCCATCCTCCGTCAGGAACATTTCAATCGCGAGCGTTCCCACAAGGTCAAGGGTCTCACTTATTCTCTTCCCCATCTCGATCGCTTTCTCTGCCACTTCTTCACTCACCCTTGCCGGAGCAATCGTTTCATGTAAGATGTTATCCACATGAATATTTTCAACTACCGGGAAGTTGGTTTGCTGCCCATCGGGATTTCGGGTCACAATAACGGATAACTCTTTTTCAAAAGGTATCCATTTCTCTAACACACATGGACCGCTCTCCAATAAAGCAGCAGCTTCTTCTACCCCGCTCTCTTCACGGATCACATATTGCCCTTTCCCGTCATAACCACCTCTGGATGTTTTCAGAACCACTGGATAGCCAAGCTTTTCTATATTATCATAGATGTCCTGTTGTTGTTTAATCACAGCATAAGGAGCTACTTTCACCCCTGCAAACGTAAGGGCTTCCTTTTCCATGATGCGATCCTGTGTAATGCGGATCAGCTCTGCCCCTTGAGGTAAATAGGCACGCTCCGACAACCATTTCAACGCTTCATAATCGATGTTTTCAAATTCATATGTTATCACGTCACACTCTTCTGCCAGTCTATAAAGGGCATCATACTGGTCAAAGCCGGCCGTGATTACAAGATCTGCTACTTGGGCACATGGTGATTGTGGTGCCGGGTCTAAAACCGCCACCCGAAAGCCATTTTGTTTCGCAGCAAGGGCCATCATTCGTCCGAGCTGTCCTCCGCCAATGATTCCGATCATCTGTCCTGGTAAAATCGTCTTCTTATTCAAGGTCATCACTGCTTCCCAACACCTTTTCCCGTAACGCGTCTCTTCTATTTTTTAAAGTAGCGGCCAAGCCTGTATTTTCTATCGAAAGGATTTGTGCTGCTAACAGTCCGGCATTTGTAGCTCCTGCCTTCCCGATCGCAACCGTCGCAACCGGAACGCCCCCTGGCATCTGCACGATCGACAGCAACGAATCCATCCCATTAAGGGCTTTCGATTGTACCGGAACCCCAATCACAGGTAATGTCGTCTTCGCTGCCACCATTCCAGGTAAGTGAGCGGCACCGCCTGCACCTGCAATAATGACTTTCACTCCTCGATCTCTGGCACCTTTTGCAAACTCAAACATATAATCAGGCGTCCTGTGAGCCGATACAACTCGTTTCTCAAACGGAATCTCTAACTCTTCCAATACCTCACACGCATGCTTCATTGTCTCCCAGTCCGATGTACTTCCCATGATTACTGATATCATAATGGTGACAGGCACCTCCCGTAGTTTAATCCCTTTTAACAAAAAATACCCAGATCAATTGTTCTCTACTTTTTGAGAGAAAGCAATTGATCTGGGTATTTTACAGAGAATGGTCCCGTTTTATCCGATAGGGTCCACAAACGAGCTCGTATCCAGACAGCTACTTTCCCTCATAGTCCGACCATTTACGGTAGTCAGGTAGAGACTCATGGGCCATATTCCCATTATTATATGAGGGTATTCGGTTTATTTGTCTCCATCATAACGTGATATCGAAGCTCTGTCAACGAATAATCGAACGATAATAAATGTCTGAAAATTAATGTTCGGATTTGAAGCGTTTACTCTTCAATCTTCTTCCCCTCAAAGACAATTGTCTGTTTAATAGGGACATACTCTGTTTTCTTTCCATCTTTTTGTTCTTCAAACACAGGTTTTTCCATCCGTCTTACCGGCATATAACCCATTTCCTTCATACGGTCTAAACAATCTGTAATCGTCTCATTCTCCTGCACTTCAAATAATAATTTCTTTTTGCTCATTCTTTTAATTTTCCTTTGCGAATATTTCGTACTGTCTTCACCCAGAACCCGCCATGAATCGCCTTCGGTTCATATGCAATGATAAATGCCTTTGGGTCAAGCTCTTTAATTGTATCATACAGCCTCATTTCATACTTTCGCGGAGTCAGGATCTGCAGGGCCATCCGGCTTCCTTCCAGTCCATTGGCTTCCCAGTTCGTCACCCCGTAGCCTCTTGCACGGAGTTCATTCGGAAGGGCCTTATCATACTCCTTCGTGATTACATTCACTGTAATATACCCTAGAGCCAGCTTCTCCTCGATTTTCATCCCCACAATCACACCGAGACCATAACCGACCGCATATGCAATCAGATTCTGAATCTCATTCAGGTTGTCCAGTACCAGTCCAAGACCGACAACATAAATCACTACTTCAAATGTACTCACAAAAGCTGCAATATATCGATAACCCTTCAACGTCAAAATCATTCTGATCGTAAAAAAGGATACGTATACAACATTGATGATCAAAATAATCGCTAACATCACAAAACTATTGTCTAACACCGAAATGCTCCTCTCTCCACTACTACTTGTAGTATGCTCAAATTAAGTTCCTATTTTACTAGAAAAATTCCATAATATGAACCACTTCAAGAAAAATTGCGAATGATTTTCCGATGACAATTTATAGAAAATATGAACTCCTACTTTGTGTCTTTCCTATTTTGACCTGAATAAAACAAAAAACGGCTTTATGGCAGCGTGTCATCGCAGCCATAAAGCCGTCTTGCTTTGCTATATTATATCGATTTCAACTTCTCAACCACTTCAGAAGGTTCCACACGATCTTTGTAATCGGCTTTCGTATATTCGTAAGCAATCGTTCCGTCCTGCTTGATAATATATGTTGCTGAAACAGGGAGCGTCCATGAATCACTATCATTCGCTTTCTCCAGATCCAGACCTTTTTCTTTGTAGATATCCACTAAGTAAGGTGGCAGCTTGTAAACTAACTTATACTTATCTGCCACTTTATTTCCTTCATCACTTAACACGAAATAATCCAATTCATTTTTCTCTTTTGTAGAAAGAGATGCATCAGGCGTTTGCGGACTGACCGCAATCAGCTCGGCACCTGCTGATTTAATGTCTTCCATTAGCTGTTGGTATGCACGCAGCTCCATATTGCAATATGGACACCATCCGCCACGATAAAACGTAAGGATGACCGGACCATTCTTCAGCACATCTTCCAGTGCGACTCCTTTGCCTGTCGCATCCGGTAATGTAAAGTTCGGTGCTTTCTCCCCTACACGAAGACCTTTACCATCATCAGAGCGCTCCAATTCGTTGATTGCTTTTCCCATTTTATCCTGTACTTCCTGAGATGCATTCTGCTTAAATTTAGAAATATATTCATTGTACTGTTCTAGCATGTTGGTTGCTGTCATTTGAAAAACCTCCCTTTAGAACTTGTTTATAGTATAAGAGCAGGTTATTCAAAAGAAAAGCGATGTGCTTGGTTGGGTATGGTGATGGAGAGGGATGGGTGATGGGTGATGTTGTAACGACTATTTTGTTTTCGAATTTGGGGACTTGGCAAGTTGTGAAGAGGGATGTGATAATCGGTAGTTAAAAGAATGGTAGAATTGCTCTTTTTACAAGTTTTAGTTGAGAATGAAAGAAATATAGCAAGACTCTATGAAAATTTAGTACTTTTAGTTTCAACTTGTAGAGAGTGCCCTTTATTTCGTTGATTCTTTGTGCCGGCTTAAATAATTGCGTCTGAATTGATAGTTATTGCGTCGTTTTATAAATTTATGCGTCATTTACGACAGTTTTTGCGTCTATTTTTTATTTTATTGCGTCTTTTTCCATATCCATCCACACACAACAAAGAAAGAGCAACCCCTAAGAGATGCTCTTTCTTCACATTTGCCTG
>NZ_JBITPL010000025.1:0-203545 GCF_050467885.1 Rossellomorea sp. NRS-1567
ACTCAAGCTAACCATGTGACCTCTTATTCTTTGAACTGGTAACCAGTTTAAAGAATAAGAGGCCAGCAAGCGAGAGCGCGGTAGAAAAATAAAAAACTAAGCAATCTTAAGAAATATGAAGATGGTGTCCAAACTTAGGGGGTTGGACCGATATCTGCCAAAATAAAATTTTAACTGCCATTTTAATGATTTATCTGCCATTCTTCAACAATCGACATACCTCCGCATCATTCCTCTCCTTTCTATCCAACAAAAAAAGCCACGACCCGAATCGCGGCTTACATCAAGAATACCGAATATAAAGACAGAACAGAAATCGCCCCGACCACCACAAGGATGACGTTGGCACCCAGAAAGGCAATGACAAATGCGGCTGCCGTCCCGACTACTCCAAACATAAGATTCCCCTCTTGAATCAACAAGATGCTAGGAAATATCAAAGCGCCCAATACGGCAAAAGGAACATTCTTTAATACCCCTTGAAGGAATGGAGGCAGTTCTTTCCCTTTAAATACGAGGAAAGGAAGCATTCTGGGAATATACGTGACAATCGCCATACCGATGATCATCAAAACTATCGTGCTATTCATTCGCTCTCCCTCCTCCCTTCATCATGACCACCAATTCCACAATCACGGCTGAAACGAGGGTAGCAAGTACAATCGACCAGCCGTTTGAAAGGTTCGTCGTGAAAAGCAGGATGCTATTCAACACACCGGCCACTATGGCTAAAAACGTGACCTTGACACTTTTTTTCATGGAAGGAACGAGGAGTCCCACAAACATGGCATAAAGAGCGATCGTCATACTCGCTTGTAAAAATTCGGGAAGGATTTCCCCGATGAAGTAGCCTACACCAGAGTTTACGACCCAGCTTCCGTATGAAATGAGCATCACCCCGACGGCAAAACCTGTTCTTACTTTGCCATCTTTGACGCTGATGACCGTGAAGGTTTCATCCGTAATCCCAAACGCATAAAAAAGCTTTTTAAATAGTCGGTCTTCCTCGAGCTTTTCACTTAAAGAAGCCGACATCAGGAAGTGACGGATGTTTACGATGAACGTAGTAAGAATAATTTCAATGATCCCGGTACCAACCGCGATCAGACTCAGCGATATGTATTGAGCAGCCCCTGCAAACACGAGCATGCTCATCAGTACCGTTTCCGTGACCGTGAGGCCGGTTGTCCGTGCCAACAACCCAAAGGTTAACGCAACAGGCATGTATCCGATGGCTATGCTGAGCCCTCCCTGCAGACCCAGACGAAAATCACTCACTTTTTTCGTGGAAAGCAGTGCCTCCATCCTCTCACATCCTTTATAATAGAAGTAATTTACTATTTTAAATTTTTGATAATTCATTATATTATACATATAGACACTATAGTATACAAGAGGAGTTTTGGCATGGAAAATTTCCCGATTCAAATTGGTGATAATATACGGAAGATCCGCAGGGAGCGCGGCTTCAGCCTTGAGCAGATGGCAGAGCGCACCGGTGTAAGCAAGGCGATGATCGGTCAGATTGAACGTGGTGATTCGAATCCGACGGTCGCAATTCTATGGAAGATCGCCAATGGTTTGAAGGTATCCTTCTCTTCACTGATTGAAAAGCCAAGTAATCAAGTATCCATCATTCATTATCAAGACGTCCAGCCTGTTCTTGAAGATAACGGAAACTACATCGTTTATCCCATCTTCCCTTTCGATCCCCTGAAAAAATGGGAAAGCTACCGGGTTGAAATGAAGGCTGGATGCTCGTATCGAAATGAAGGGCATACGAAGGGGGTAGAGGAATACATCACGGTGCTGTCAGGGAAGATTGCCCTTAATATCGGGGAAGAAACCTATCTGCTGACAGAAGGAAGTTCTATTCGTTTTGCCGCAGACTCCGGGCATGAGTATGTAAATCATTCAGGAGAAACAGCTGTGTGCCAGATGGTTATTTATTATGGTGGTGAATAATCCCAAAAAAATCCTGCATGTGTAACGACATGCAGGATTTTTCAAACTATCCAGTTAGCAAAATGTATCCTTCGGTTTCGGCACCGACAATCCGAACAACGGACGAAGATAAAGTGCCAGGAACGTACCTCCAAGGGCAAGGATCCCCCAAATATAACCGTGAAGGCTGAAGGAAGCAATCCCTCCGAAGTAAGCACCAATGTTACATCCAAAGGCCAAACGGGCACCGTATCCCATCAGCAGCCCACCTATGACAGACGCCATGGCATTTTTCCCAGTGATTTTATTAAAACGGAACAGGCCACCTGCAGCAGATGCAAGAAATGCTCCAAGGATGACACCGAAGTTTAATACGGTTGTGGAATCAGCAAAGATCGATGCTTGAAGAGCTTCAGCATTGGCTCCTGTCCAGTAGCCCCAGCTTGCCACGTCGACCCCGAACATTCCGGCAACCTTTGATCCCCATAGAGCAAAGGCAGAAGTGATTCCCCAAGGATTCCCCCGTGTCATGAGAGTGAGGGCATTTAACACAGCCAGCACGATCGCAGCTGCGATAAGTGGCCAAGATCCACGTAGAATCCGTTTCCAGCCTTTAGTCGTTGGGAGTGTCGCCATGCGGGGCGGGTTTTTCTTCTTCTCCACCCGCAGTGTAATCCACGCAATGAAGCCAAAGAATAAAATCGAAACGAGCCATGCCCCAAAATAACCTAATCCGGTAGAGGTTGCTAATGAAATAGGTTTAAAGGACGGCATTTCCTCTGTCCAAAATGGAAGATGATAGGCTCCGACTGTGGCACCGACAATAAAGAATAGCAATGTGATAAACATAACGGAGCGACCGCCACCGATTGCGTAAAGGGTACCTGAAGCACAGCCTCCTCCAAGCTGCATGCCAATCCCAAACAGGAAGGCACCTACCAGTAAACTTATACCTACGGGCGATACATAACCTGCCGCTTCACCCCCAAAGAATGTGTACCCTGTCGCAAGGATCGGAGCAAACAGCGTTACGGCAACGGCAAGCATCACCATATGTGCCCGCAGTGCCTGCCCGTTCCCTACAGACATCACTCTTCGGAAAGCAGAAGTGAATCCGAATCTTGCATGAAATAATGTATATCCTAACAGCAGCCCCAGCACCAGTAACACGGTTTGGGCAATTTCTTGTGTAAAGAGTAAATATAGGCCAAGAATTGCTGTAATGATTAAACCGCCGGCCACTAAAGATGTCTGTGGGGGGTTCAATTGGGTACTCGCTTTCTCTGGGCCTTTTTGTTCATTAATCGGTTGAACATAGCCAGCCATGAATAATCCTCCTTAATCTGATTGAATTGGTTGGAATTTATTTTACAATAGTAATAGATTCGACGACAGTTGTCAAAAAGAGAGACTTCCACATCCTTTCATCTATTAAAAAAAGCTACTTGAGAAATCTCAAGCAGCTTCATTTCTATAAGGATACAAGAGCTAACATGATCGGAATCGTCACAATGCTCATAAGTGTAGTGACAAGTGTACTTGTCGATACTAAATCAGGTTCTGTATTGAACTGCAATGAAAACATCGTAGTATTCGCAGCAGTCGGCATGCTTGCCAAAATAATGAGAATCGATCCCAACATGGTAGAAATAGGCAGGAACGAAACAACGACCAGAGCTATGATGGGTGAAGCTACCATTCTCATGATCACTATAAAGGAAAGGGCGCCTCTTTCCACCTTCTTCCCTCCCAATGTCGCTAATTGCATCCCTAACACCACCATAATAGTAGGAATCGTTGCCTGGGAAATCAGATCAATGGTCTGACTCATAAACACCGGCACATCAATATGAAACAATTGAAAGCCCAATCCAAGAAAAGCACCATGCAGAATCGGCATCTTGACGATCTTCATCCATATTTCCCTGGTTTCCCTCTTTTTATCACTGCCACTGACAGCATAATAGAGGCCGATTGTATTCATAAGAAATGACTGGATCACCATCATAATGACCGCATAGCGAAACCCGAGCTCACCGAAAGCGAATAGGATGATCGGTACTCCATAGTTGCCGCTGTTCATGAATACCCCGGATAGAATCATGGCTGACACTTTCGGTTTTGAATAGTTTCTAAACTTAGCCACTATTTTAATAGATACAATCAAAATCACACAAAGCGCGATACAAAAGAGAAAAATATAAAGATAATCCATATTCAGTTCATTCTCGTAAAAGGTCTTGAATGCAAGAAACGGATACATTAAGTAAATGGCCATCTTCGAAATCGAATTGATCTCGAAACCAAGTTTCTTTTGACCGATATATCCAACGGCAAAGACCAGTAATGCAGGCAGTACAATTAATATTACGTCCATTTACGTCACCACAATCTATTAAAATGAAAGATAGGCTTGACTGCTAGAGTCAAGCCTAAGTGTACCATATTTACAACAGCGGGATAATTAATCCGGCCAACAGCAGGATCAATGCGCCGCCTAATCGGGAAGAGATTTGAGCGAATGGCATAAGCTCCATTCGTTTCGATGCTGACAATACGGCAACATCCCCTGTTCCTCCCATATTCGCCATGCATAATCCTGCGGTGATCGCAGCTTCAATTGGGTAAAAGCCAACGACTTTCCCAAGGATCGCCGCTCCGATGATCGCCCCTAATACCACTCCGAATACGGTCAAGATATATTGCAGCGTTAACGCTGCAATAACGGTATCTAAGTCGGTGTAAGCGACACCGATCCCAAATAATAAAGCGAACGTCCAGTTGCTTGCTACAAATTGATACCACTGACTGGCTCCTTCTACAACATTTTGAGGGATCATGTTTGAAATCTTCGCTGCAGCCACAAGTATGATCATGATGGCATATGGATGAAGGGGAAGAACGGATCCCAGCAATGTTCCAACCGTGAAGAATGTCAGGGCAGCGAGTAAGCCTACTCCCATCTTTTCAATGTTATACTTCTGCTTTGTTTTTTCGTAGGTAAAACCTTTCATAAGCTGACCGTTTCCACTTAGGGAAGGTACTTTTTTTCCGATTATATCAAGAACCGATGCTAAAATGATGGCAAATACATTCCCTAATGCCAGTGCCGGCACGAGCATTGAAATATAATAGCTCGGATCATTCCCCATCATTTCAGAATAGATTTGACTCATGGGGACAGCTCCCGCTCCCATTCCACCACCCATGATAGGCATCGTAATGACGAGGATCGCTTCTTGAAGGGTAAATCCGACAAGAGATCCAAAGATTCCTGCAACAATCACGGCTCCGGCTACCGCTCCGAAAATCGGAAGGAAATAGCGAAGTCCCACTTTAACTAAAACTTTTGAATTCATTCCTAAGATACTTCCCGTGATTAATGCAGCAATATAGAAGTTCAAAAATCCGCCTGATTTCATGAAGTCGGTCATGGACGTGACGGTGGCTTCCGGAAGTAAACCAGCGTAAACCATAAAAGCTGATCCAAAGATCGCAATGATCGCTCCTCCGCCAAGGAACGTTTTCACGATTGGCGTACGATCTCCTATCCATCCAAATAATTCCCCAAGGATCATCATGACGAGAAGGCTTCCAATCATGCCCCCTGGAAGGTTCCCCGTATACAAGCTTGCAAGCGTGATGCCCGTAAAGACCAGGAACCAAAGGATCGGCATATTGAAAATCTGAAGAGATCGATCTTTCGTATGCGTCACATTCTCTTTTGTTTTCTCATTCTTATAGGAAAGTGTTGATGCTGCTTGTCCCATCTTTCTCATCCCCTTTGTCGTTTTTAAAATTTTAAACCGAACTGTTTCCTTTGCTGGTCTTTCCAGCAACCTTACACCCCTTCAATCGCTCTCGCGTAACCGCTTACACTATATGACCATTTTATGAAAACGCTTTATCGTTTCATAGATTATGAAACTATTGTTTGACTTTTGAAATTAAAAAAAGCAGCCGGATGGGCTGCTTACAAATAGCTTTGAATACGTGAGCTATTCAGTTTGTTCCATGTATATTGATAGACAGGTCTTCCGATACCATAGATCAGGGTTTCATCCACCACGCCGATATCTTTCAGAAATCTGAGGTACTTTCTGATCGACACCCGTGAAATGGACGTCACGTCTGCTATATCATCTGTAGAAAACGACTCTCCTTCGAAACTCACAATCTTGTCGTAGATAGATAATAATGTACTGCTCGTCAATCCTTTAGGAAGGGGGACCTTCTCCGCGGCTTGCACATCCCTAAGTAAAAGTGAATCCAGTTCGCTCTGATCGATGGTAGATTGCTTTTGAAACATACGGTTACTCTCCCGATAAGTCGTCAATGCTTTTTTAAACCGTTCAAATTCAAAAGGCTTGATCAAGTAGTCCACTACACCCATGCGAAGGGCACTCTGGATATTATCGACTTCTGATGCCGCTGTGATGAGGATGACATCTGTCTCCCGCTGTTCCTTGCGTATTTGCTCTAATAAGTCCATCCCCGTTTGCTTCCCGGGCATGTAGACATCCAATAAGATCAAGTCAATCTTATACTCATTTACTTTCACCATGGCATCTTCAATCGAATTCGAACTCCCGATTAAATGAAACCCTTTGATTTCTTCGAGATACCTTTGATTAAACCGGGCCACCATCGGATCATCTTCCACGATCAATACATTAATCACCCTTCTTCACCTCCTTATATGAAGCTTGAACAATCATCGTCGTTCCCGATCCTACCTTTGATTCAACATGCAGGGTTCCATTCAATTTACGGAGACTTTCTTTCACTAAGAAGAGACCATATCCTCTTCCTTCCCCTTTAGAAGAGTATCCTTTGGTGAAGATATCCTCTACCATTTCATCCGCCATTCCTTTTCCTGTATCCGTCACGACCATTTCAAATTGCTCGTCCTGATAGAATAGCTCCAGCAGAACTTCCTTTTCATCACTATTTGCCGTCGCTTCAACACTATTATCCAATAGGTTTCCAATCACGGTAATCAGTTCATGTGTAACAGAAGGATCTTTGGCTTCCGGGATAAAGTCGTGACATTCAATGGTCAATGTAACGTTCTTTTCCCTTGCATAGCTCAGTTTCCCCATGATAAAACCAGCCAAAGCAGGATCCTTCACTTTCGACGTCACCGTGCTCACTTCATCGACCCGTAAGGAAACAAGCTCTTTCACGTAACGATTTAAATGATTGTAATCCTTCATCTTCACCAATCCCAGAATCACATGCATCTTATTCATAAATTCATGCGACTGGGCACGGAGCGCTTCCGCATACGACTTGACACCTGTTAGCTGCTCTGCTAATTGATTCACTTCCGTTTTATCACGGAAGGTAGAGATTGCTCCGACCACTTCATCATTGACGATTAACGGAACACGGTTTACCAGAATAGATACCCCGTTGATGATTTGCTCCTCGTCAAGCTCAGGTTTCCCCGTTGCGATGACTCTTTCCAACCTTGTGTGAGGCATGTATTCTTTGATGGGCATTCCTATCGGATCCGAGCTTAGTCCCGCTTTATTAAATATTTTGAGAGCAGATTTGTTCACTAATGAGATGGTCGTATCTTTATTGACAGCCACCACCCCCTCATGTACCGATTGGAGCATCGTATTCCGCTCTTCCAAGATTTTCGCAATCGTAATCGGCTCCAACCCGAATAAAATTTTCTTTATGTATCTGGCTATAATAACAGCCCCTATGACACCAACAATAATCCCGATCATGGATCCCACTAAAATATTCCGGTGACTCATGTCCAATGCTTCCTCCACGCTACCGAGGGAAATCCCTACTGCGACAGCCCCTATCTGTTGATTTTCATCGTTAAAGACAGGAGAAAATGCCCTGACGGATTGGCCCAAAGTCCCCTCTGAAATAGACAATGTTTCCTCCCCTTGGAGCACATCTTTCTCATCCCCTCCGACAAAATGCTTGCCGATACGGTCGGGATCAGGATGAGATTTACGTATCCCTTCCATATCCATGACCACTACAAACAGAACCTCTGCTGATTTCTGGATATCAAGGGCGTATTCCTGAATTCGATCTGCATTCCCTTCCCCTTCTAAACCGCTCTTCACAATCGTGGAATGAGCGACCGTCCGGGAAACGATTTTTGCCTTTTCTTCAATACTAGACTCAATGTTGTCATTAATCGTCCTGGAAATAAGCAAATCGGTTATCACAAGTGATACCAGGACAACGTTGCACACGAAGAGAATGATGATGGTACTTAGTTTAAGCTGTTTCTTCTTCACAGGAGTCACTCCAGTGTTTTTTTAGTATGATTCTTTATTTTACATGATTTTTGGTGTTTAAAAAGGGTCATGTGAAAAAGAGGCTCCGAGTTGGAACCTCCTGGTTGAAACATATTTGTTAAATCGTTTTTTTTAGTTGAGTAATACATTCTACTTACTGGTATTATCCTTCAATCACCATCTGAACTTTTTTTGAAATAAACAACAAATAATAAAAGAACTCCATTCGTTGCCAGTATACCAACTAATAACTTGATGAGAATAGCGGTAGCAGGTGCATATAGGTTGATTGTATTCCAAGGTGAACTGATCATATAAATTAGTAGTGGAATCATACTAATTGATAACAGTATAGATAGCACTCCAATAAATATCCATAGCTTCGACTTAATCTTCGTTTTCTTAATTAGCCGATAAAAGTTCCAGGATGACAAGAGTAGAAGAAAAAGGGTTACTATTAAAGTGCTCCATTGCATGTGGTGATTCAATTGCTGCACTTCCGGGGACTTTCCCTCTTCCACAATCATCTTGATTCCATCCCTCATCCAAACGGTCGAAAGTACTTCAGAGAAGTTGTTTTTGTTTGTGAGTAGGATAAATCCATAGTCTTGTTGGGGGTTTATGAATAATTCAGTTCGTGAATCAGGTGTTTCTCCGCCGTGAAAATAATAAGAATTATCAACCTCTGTAGAGATTCTCCAGCCCAGTCCATAATACAAATCTTCTTTTCTATGATAATGAGGTGAAGTATAAGTATCGAATGAATCCTTAGATAATATGTCCCCACCTTCCAACAAAAATTTAATAAACTTTGACATATCATCCGTTGTAGAGACCATGTAACCATATGGGGCCCCGCTATCATCAAAAAAACCTCTACTTTTCATAGGCTTTCCAAACCAAGATTGATAGCCGGGCTGATACCCCAATGCTTTAGCTGCTTCGAAATTCGATACGGTCCGACCCATCCCAAGCTCACTGAATATCTCATCATCCATAAATTCCGAAAATGTTTGGTTTGTGACATTCTCTATGATTTTTCCCAACAGTAAATAATTCGCAGCGCTGTATTGATGCACTTCCCCTGGCTCATAATTCAAATCAACATTATTCAACTTTTGAACCGCAACATCTATTGCATACTTCCCCCGCAGATTACGATCTGCAATTTCCAACCCATCATAAGAACTGATTCCACTTGAATGTGTTAATAGGTGCCTAATGGTGATTTTCTTATCAAATCCATTCCTATTGTAATGAAAGGCAGGCAAATAACGATCAATCTCCTGATCAAGTGCAATCTTCTTATCGTCCACTAACCTCATGATAGCAAGACTGGTTAATGGCTTGCTGACAGAACCAATCGTAAACAAGGTATCCTTCGTGACAGGGGCCCCTTTCCTTTGCTCCCCCCAACTCTGTTGAAACATGAGCTTTCCATCTTGAATAATCGCTAAAGAAGCCCCTGGAATTCTATACTCCTTCATCGATTCATTCATAAATCTTTCTAAGAGTTCTTTTTGATTATCACTCTCTTCCCTTGCATGGAATTGAAAAGAAAAAATGATGTTGCAAAACAAGCATATAGCTATCAGTACTTTTCTCAAACCTTTAATCCCCCTTACTAAATCGAATTCCATATAACATTTACATAAAATTACCATTTAATAAATATTTTATCTAACGACTTGGGGACTACCTTAATGTAAGACTTGAGATGTAATTGTTAATCCAGGAACTTGTGAATATAAAAAGACCAAATTTCTCAGTGATATACTTGAGAAATTTGGTCTTTTGAATTTAGTAACTGCCCCTGATTGTGGATTAACTCAATTTACTTCCCCTTAAACTCCGGCTTCCGCTTCTGACTAAACGCCAACAATGCTTCCACACGGTCTTCCGTAGGAATTGTAATCTCATATGCTTTTCTTTCAATCTGCAACCCGGTCTGCAGGTCTACGTTCATACCATTCTTCACGGCGAACTTAGCTTGCTGCAGGGCAATCGGGCCATTAGCCAGCATTGGTTCCACGAATGCATGAACTTCACCCAGGAAATTCTCTTTTTCTACTACTCTTGTAACGAGTCCGATGTCCGATGCTTCTTCTGAAGTTAATCGCTTAGCCGTCAGAATAAGCTCCAGTGCTTTGGATTCCCCTACTAATCGTGGAAGGCGCTGGGTTCCGCCTGCACCCGGGATGATGGCCAGGCTTGTTTCAGTCAGTCCCATTGTGGTGCCTGCTACAGCGATTCTGAAGTCGCATGCCAGTGCCAGCTCCATCCCTCCGCCGAATGCGTAGCCGTTCATGGCGGCGATGGTCGGTTGTGGGAGGGTAGAGACGGATTGGAAGACTTCGCCGATTTTGTAGACATTACGGATGACCTGTTGTTCGGTCAAGGTTTTGCGTTCTTTGAGATCGGCTCCAACCGAGAAGGCTTTTTCTCCACTTCCTGTGAATATGACGACTCTGACGTCAGGGTTGATGCGGAGTGCTTCGACTACTTGCTGGAGTTCGTTCAGTGTATCGTAATTAAAGGCGTTCATTGCCTCCGTTCGGTTGATTGTGACCGTGGCGACGTTGCCTTTTTGTTCTAGTAAGATCGATTCCATATTTGTTCTCCCCTTTGTTTAAGTGTTTCCTCCCTATGTATGATTCGACACAAACCGAGAAAACCCTTTCATTTTTTAAATCAGGCTGAACACATCCCGTTTTGATGCATAGACTAAACGTGACATCTACCCACGAAGGAGCTGTGTTTATCTTGTATTATCCTTTCAATCAAAATCCTTATGTTCCACAACATGCTTATGCGAATCTACACCCAAATGAAATTGACTGGCTATATCACTATTATCGGGATACGAAAAGCCTTCCCGATCAATGGGTTGAATATATTCAACCACTTGTAACCCGAGCCCTGTCTGAAGTGGAAGAAGGCATCAACCTTACCCATCTGTTCCAGGAATTCATTTTGTCAGGTGTACTGGTTGGCCAGGGATTCACACCCGAGCAGGCGATCGAGCAGGTTGAAACCTGGGAAAAAGGGGAATCAAAGCTCTTACAGGCTAGTAAGTTGATGAAATAACGTAAAAAAAGATGCTCAGTGATTCACTGAACATCTTCTTTTTTTTTATGATTGAAGCACTTGTTCTTTCAGCGCTCTTCTTAGAATTTTCCCAGTTGTATTTTTCGGAAGCTCATCAATGAATTCGATGGAAGTTGGAAGTTTGTACTTCGCTAGATGCTCTTTACAGTAATCCAGCACTTCCTGCTCTGTTAAGGATGGCTCGCTTTTCACAACATAGCTGCTCACGGCTTCACCCAGTTCGGGATGCGGGACACCGATGACCGCTGCTTCCACGATTCCAGGATGATTGTACAGCACTTCTTCGACCTCACGCGGATAGACGTTGTAACCTCCCACGATTATCAGTTCTTTTTTACGGTCCACAATATAGAAGTACCCTTCTTCATCCATGCGGGCAAGATCTCCGGTGTATAACCAGCCGTCACGGATCGTTGCCGCTGTTTCTTCTTCCATTTTGTAATATCCCTTCATGACATTCGGGCCTTTGACGATCAGTTCGCCAACTTGTCCGACTGGTACATCTTCTCCCAATTCATCTACGACTTTATTCTCCAGGTTCATGATCGATGTTCCAATGGATCCCGGCTTTCTTGGTCGATCCAGCGGGTTGAAGCATGTCACAGGAGACGCTTCGGATAAACCGTAGCCTTCAGAAATCATGACGTTGAATTTCTTTTCAAAGTTTTTTAGTAAGGCCACCGGCAAGGAAGCGCCGCCTGAAATACAGAGACGGAGAGATGATAAATCTTCTGGATTTCCTTCAGGATACTGGAACAGGAAGTTGTACATGGTTGGTACGCCGGCAAATACGGTTGGCTGATAGGTCTTCGACAGGTCGAAAATGGCTTTCGGACTAAAACGCGGAACGATTAAAAGGGTCGCCCCTGTCATCAATGGCGCATTCAGGACCACCGTCAAACAGAATACATGAAACATTGGCAGAGCTGTAATGACGGTGTCATCTTCATTCATTCGTAAATAGCTGCCGACATCGGTTGCATTGGAATAAATATTTTTGTGTGTCAGCATGGCGCCTTTCGGTTTCCCCGTCGTTCCCGAGGTGTAAAGGATGATGGCTACTTCATTTTCATCCACTTCCTCCCCCTTAAACGCAGAATCGCCCTTACCGAGAACGCTTGTAAACGATTTCATTTTAGGGTATGCAAGCGAGATTTTCTCTAAATCAATGTCCTTTGCCCGTTCATCTCCTGATTCACACAGGATAAATTGCTCGACATCGGATAATAGATGCTGCATTTTTTCGATTAATGGGAATAGCAAATCAAGAGTGACAATGGCTTTCACGTCACCATTTTTCAGAATGTAGCCAATTTCATCCGGTGTGTAGATCGGATTGATTGGTATCACCTTTAACCCCATTCGTAATGCCCCATATAATCCAATGACGAAATGTGGTGAATTCCCTAATACAAGCGCGATGTGATCCCCTTTTTTCAGACCCGATTGCTCTAAGCCACTTGCAAATTTCGATACAGCTGCATTTAATTCCCCGTATGTACTGGAGGTATTTAAGAAATGATAGGCTGTTTTATCTGCTTTCTCTTGAGCGATTTGGTCTAACCTTGTAGCGATATTCAATTGTATCCCTCCCCTTTTCAGATAAACTGAATGAATGGTCATTCATCAAACTATTAAAAGTATTCAAAATATATTCTATATAAAGAATAGTATTAATACAAGTATGTTGATGAAAAAAAGCCGCCCAATTTGGACGGCTCTTCCATTTTCTTATTGTGCAAAAATCGCATTTGAAACGAGTCTGAACAGATAATCCGTATGATCCCGGAATGTTGGCTCGAGTCCGATCAACAATACATTTTCATCCTTCACGATAACAGGCTTTCCTTGAGCTGCTTCACTGTCTTTCCAGTGTCCGGCCAGGAAGAAGTCACTGCTGTTTTGATAGCTTGATAGAATTTCTGCATTGCCTGTGTTCGTGTACCATGTTGGTTGATAAACAAACCCAAGGTCTTCTGTCTCGTAACCAGCTGTGTAAGTAGAATCCGTGTGTGATAATTGTACGATTCCGTTGCTGTTGGAACCGCCTGTTTCCACTTTCACATCACTTAATCCAAGCTTTGTAGTGGCTTGAGATGCACCTGCACCGACGGCAAGATATTGTCCACCATCCGCTACAAAACCTTCCACATTGGCTTTAAATGCTTCATATTGCGCTGCATCCTTCAAACCGAATTCCGAATTGGCTACACTATTTTGATAGGAAATGAGATTCGATCTCCCGTTATAAATAAACACATCTGTTGTACCCAGACCCTCTTCTGCTACCTGTCCGGGAGTCTTTTCTGCCACTGTAAAGCCCAGGCGTTCCAGGGCAAGCTTTGTTCCAGAGTGGGATTGAGCTTTGTTCATTCCTCCATCTTTTAAGAGGGTCACATGCCGGGACGTAATTTCTTTCGCTTCAACAGGAACAGATTGGGAAGAAATCGTGACAGCATTATTCTTCACCAGGTCAGAAAGTTCAGTTTTTGCATCGGCACCTGCATACAATGTTCCATCTTCACCTCTTTGAAGAGTGTGACCGGTATTCAGTAATTGATTAGCAATCGCAATCGATTCCACGGAGGTATTCGGGATCGCATAAGGTCCGTCCCCGACGATTTCTCCACTTTCATTCAGTGCTCTTACGTGTTTCGATTTTACATTCAGTTCAGTGTCACTGCTCACTTCCACTGCATTGAAGCCCCATAATTCAGGCAGATTCCATGCAGAGATATCATACATACTCGGTGTATCTTCAGTGATGTCTTCCCCGTCCCAAAGCATCGTGTTCGCAAGACCGGCTTTTGCTTGATCCATCGGTACGATATACGTTCCTTTCGGATAGGTCACGCCATCAAACGTGAAATCCTTCTGAGCTTCTTCTACGACAATATCATTATCTTGAAGATGAAGAACGGCTTTCAAAGTAGCCGTTTGATCCTGTTCATCATTTGGCAGAATATAAGCAGATGGGAAATGGCCTTCCGTATGGAACGGGTGGTCGAACTGGACACCCCGTTTAAAGACTTCGATTTGATCTTTTACCATATCCACTTTGTTCTCGCTCGCATATCCCAGTGCACCCATCACGGCATCATAGGTCCATTGAACTCCGTCCCAATCATTGGTCGGCGCTTCAAGTGTATACCCATATGCCCCGTGGTACATGGCATACATTGGAGTGAAGATCGGCGGATAATCATCCCAGCCGGCAGCATCATCACGTTGCGGGATATAAGTCCCTTCCATATTCTGATAATCTACTTTTGACGATTCCGTATGAGTATTTTCATAGTTTTCTTTATTCGAAACGATATTGGATTCCATCGCTTCCGCTTGATTCAATGCCCACTTGGAATACAAATCATATTCATAGTTTGGGTTATGAGGCGGCGTACAAGGCTCAATCAAACCTGGATTTGTCGGGCCGCCATACCCTCTCACATATCCATGCAGATCAAGAAACACCATCGGGTTCCATTCCGTGATCAGATCTACCATATGCTCAGTTTCAGGCTGGGATTGAGTGATGAAATCACGGTTGAGGTCAATTCCATTCCCGTTGAAACGCGTAGCATCAATACGCCCATCCGGGTTTGCCACCACATTGAAGATCAGGATATGATCTTCGAGAATCCCTTTCGTTTGTTGGTCATTTTCCGTGGCAAAGCGCTCGATTAATTGCAGAGCTGCGTCTGTTCCAACAAATTCTGTGCCGTGAATAGATGCATTGATCATCACCGGAACCTTTAGATCAGGGTGCTTATCGATAAAGTCCTGTGCTTTATCAGGCGATTTGATCATTTTCTTACGCAGACCTTTATAGTAACCATACTTCCCTTTCGCTTTCGCATCCGAAACGGTCACTACATACATATCATGACCGGCCGCTGATTTTGTATCACTCTTCTCGACGGTCACACGATTGCTTTCCTGTGCGATTGCATCAAGCTTCTCTTCGATCTCAGAGTACTTCACAAAATCATAGTGCTCGCTATTGAATAAGCTTTTATCTTTCTCATCAAGTTGAGTACTTTGAATCGTCGTTTGAGGAGATTCTGCTAGAACGTTGAATGGCGTGGTGGATAATAGAGTAAAACTGGCAATTCCTGCAATAATCTTTTGTTTCATTTATGTACCTCCAAATTATGTAATAGTATAATGATAGAATAAATATTCATAATGGTACATAAATATTTAGCCCTATATTATAGTTGGGAGGATTTACCTATAAAAAAAGAGAGCAGCTTCCTTTTTTAGAAAACTGCTCTCTATAAAAAATCTGTCATAGTGTTTATAGTCCAAGCTTATTCGGGATCCACATCACTGCCCCTTCCCAGTAGGTGATGATAAATAAGATGAAGATTCCCATCATGAGAAATGGCATGGTTGCCTTGACCAGTCTTTCAAATTTCACATCTGCAATCGAGGAAACAATGAACAAACCAGTCCCAACAGGTGGTGTGAGAAGGCCTATGGTCAGGTTGATGCAAATGATGACCCCAAAATGAATCGGATCGATTTCAAATGCCGTGATCAGGGGCATAAAAACAGGTACTAATATGATTAAGGCCGCTATTCCATCCAGTACCGCACCTAGTAATAGCAGTAGTATATTTACCAACAACAGGAAAACAAATGGGTTATCTGATAAGGATGTCATTTGCGTTACGATCGCTTGTGGGATTTGTTCAAATGCTATCATCCAGCCAAAGATATTGGCCATTGCAATTAAAAAAGTAACCGTCGCTGTTGCCGTCACGGTATTCACTAAAATACCAGGGATTTTTCTCCACTTTAGTTCCCTGTAGAATAACATTCCTACAATAAAGGCTACCAGTGAGGCGATAGCAGCAGACTCCGTAGCTGTAAATGCTCCACTTAATATTCCAAAAATAATAATAAACGGAACAAGTAATGCCGGGAGTACACTGAATGAACTCGTCATAATTTCTTTAGCAGAAGCTCTTGTCGACTTCTTAAAATTATATTTATATCCAAGAAAGGCAATTAAGCTGATAAAACCGATTCCATACATGATACCTGGAATGATTCCCGCCATGAACAAACCACCAATGGAAGTACCAGATAGAGTTCCATAGATGATAAAAATCATGCTGGGCGGAATGATTGGAGCTACTATGGAAGAGGCTAATGTTAATGCTGACGAAAACTCTCTATCGTAACCTTCTTTTTCCATTTCGGGAACCATGACTTTACTCATCATGGCAGCCTGAGCATTAGCTGATCCCAGTATGGAAGCTAAAAACATGTTAGCAATAATCGTGACATACGCGAGTCCGCCTCTGACATGACCGATTAAGACTCTTGCAAACTTTACTAATCTTGTGGTGATACCACCACCATTCATTAACTCTCCAGCCAGCATAAATAAAGGAATGGCCAATAAACCAAAATTATCCAACCCTGAGTATAGTCTCATGGGAGTAGAGGACAAAAGTGTTACGTTTCCTACTACTAGAAAATAGAGTACGGTTGTGATTCCCAGTACAAGGGAGATAGGTACAGACATAAAGAGGAGGATAAAGAAACAAAAGACCACTAATATTGTCAATTACTTCCCCTCCCTTACCAAATCAAAGAGGTTAGATAATACATGGATACCTGCAAATGAAAGACCCAATGGTACTGCTGAATAAGGAATCCACATTGGTATTAACATGGCTGTGGATTTTTGATAAGCAACACTAGGTGATAAAATCCAACTAATGCTGTAATAGATTAAGAGAACGAGAAAAACGAGCATAATCATATGCCCTAAAATAAGAATGATCCTTTTAACTTTTGAAGAGACATATTCTAATACGATTGTGACGGAGGCTTGGGATTTATACTTCAGCCCCAAGCTCCCTCCTATAAAACTAATCCAGATCAGGAGAAATATAGAAACTTCTCCTGCCCATGATAATGGGGAATTAAGGATATAACGAAAACCGACTGCTAACGTTACGATAACGGCCATCGAAAACATCAGGATCATTGACAGTATCTTTTCTATAGAAGAAATGCCGTTACTTATCGCTTTCATGATTTGGACCCCCTATTGCTAATCTATTATTTACGGAAGGTATCAATAAACTCTTGAATAAGTGGATCTGTCGGACCATATTTCTCATCAAACTGCTTCATCTGTTCTTTAAATACTTCAGAATCAAGCTCGTAGATTTTCATACCTTCATCTTTTAGAGTCTGTTTAAATTCTTCTTCTTGTCCAGCTCTTGTAGTTGCTGCGAAATCTGCGGCTGCCGCCATGGATTCACGGACAATTTGCTGGTCTTCTTCAGACAGTCCTTCGAAAGTTCCTTTATTCATCATCGCCACTGCAGGCCAAACCATGTGATTAGTCACTGCTCCATATTTAACTACTTCATGATATTTATTGGTGATGGCTGCATCCAAGTCCATGTCCATTCCATCAATCACACCAGTTTGAACGGCAGAATATACTTCCGGTAATGGAAGCCCCTCAGTAGAAGCACCAGAGAATTGATAGAAATCCTGCATTGGCGGACTAGGTGTAACGCGCAGTTTTAACCCCTCCATATCTGATGGGTCCTTAACTTCTTTATCTTTAAACAACATCACTCGTTGGCCGGCGAATAAATAGTCCAGGCCGACTAAACCTTGCTTATCGATCGTATTGAGAATATTCTTTGCTACCTCTGAATCTCTTGCTTCATTTGCCGCATTTAAATCTTCAAACGCATAAGGAGTAAACCACGCAGCAAATGAAGGTTCCCTTGAGCTCATATATGCAGCTGTTATCAGACCAAAATCGACTGAGCCGGCAGCAATTTGTTCTACCATATCTGCTTCCGTTCCCAACTGACTTGATGGATAAATTTCTACTTTCATACGACCTTCTGATCTCTTTTCGAGCTCTTCTTTAAATTTTTCTGCCCCTTTATGCCACATATGACTCGGTGGTGTAATATGAGCTAATTTAAAGTTATAAGTTTTGTCCTTATTATCTTCAGATGCACTGCTTTTTTCAGATTCTCCGGAACCGCAAGCACTCAATACACCTAATACAAGAAGAAGACTCAACAAGTTTAATCCCCATTTTTTCAAACTTTTCACGTTCATTTCCCCCTCATTCATTATTAAAGCGTTTTCAAATATTGAAAATCCAATGAATGCATTCTCTAAAGTTGCAGCTGTAACCCTAACAGATTAATAGCTTCGAAATTTTTCCCTTGCTCGATAAGTTTTCTGATTCTAGTTGAGGAAATGACTGTTCCCTGTTCGCAACAAACAGGATTCATTGTGCTTACTTTAAAGGATTTCCTGAAGGTTAAAAGTGTTTGCACCATGAGCACCTCAAATAAAATACTTACTATTCTTTCAACGTCCCACCAACTGCCCAATTCCCCTTTGGAACTTCATTTATTAATATTCTTACTTGTTCAGGATTTGTTTCTAAACATTCACAAATTGAAAGAGTCAGAGATTTTACAAGCTCTTCTTTCACTTCGGGACTCCTGCCTTCGAGAATATGAAGATGAGCAATCGGCACCCTATTCATCCTTCCCATTACACACATTAAAACCAATAAATCCAAGGGGACCAAAATCAACCTTCAAAGAGTCACCATCATAGATATTAATTGCTTCGGTTATTCCTCCAGTTAAAATAACCATCCCTGCTTCGATTCCCTGGCCATCTCGATCCAACATTTTGGCTAATTCAATAATGGATTTGACAGGGTGCCCTAAAACAGCAGAACCCAGACCAGATTGAACTTTTTCTCCATTTCTAAACATGGAAACTTCCAGATTTCCAAGTGAATGGTTCAAAGGGGAATAGGCTTGATCACTCAGTATAAAACGAGAGGACGAGGCATTATCTGCCACAACATCCACTAAAGTGAAAGAGAAATTTTTATACCGGCTATCAATAACCTCAACTGCAGGCATGATAAATTCTGTAGCACTCCAAACATCACGAGGTGTTAAGTGGCTTCCCTTTAAAGCTTTCTTCATTACAAATGCAATTTCCGGTTCAACTCTGGGATGGATCAATCCTTGAAGAGAGAGAGAATCTTGATTGATCTCCATTGATTGAGTTAGTCTCCCATAGATTGGTTCATTCACACCAACCGATTGTTGTTTAGCGACACTCGTTAAACCCATTTTCCATCCAATTTTATGATCTCCCCTTTGAAGGGCACATTGTTCCCATAATTTCTGAATTTCATAGGATTCTTCAACCGTTAAGTTGGGATAAGCCAATGTAATCTTATCCATCTCAATTCCTTTCACCTGATGAAAATCAATGGTTTTCGCTAATTCTATTAAGTTCTGTGTTTTAGTCTCCATTTTCGGCTCCTTTCTACCTTACAGTAGCTTTCTTTGATAATTCGCTGGCGACGTCGACAATCATATCTTCTTGTCCTCCTACGACACCCCTTCTGCCTAATTCCACTAAAATATCTCTTGCATCAACATTGTATTTCTTGGCCGCTTTTTGTGCATGAAGTAAGAAACTCGAATAGACACCTGCGTAACCCAGAATTAAACTCCCTTTTGTAATTTCTTGTGGTTTTTCTAAAATTGGGGCTACAATATCCTCTGCCAAATCCATCATTTTATAATGATCAATCCCCGTCTCAATGTTCATGCGAGCCAGTATCGAGATCAAAACTTCTGTTTGTGTATTTCCAGCACCTGCACCTAAACACCGGACACTCCCATCGACCCAGGTTGCTCCTTCTTCTATCGCTACAAGAGTATTGGCCATTGCCAGTGAAAGATTGTTATGGGCATGAAATCCAATATTTGCATGGATGCTTTGCTTTAATGCTTTCACTCTTTCCCTTACTTCATGAGGAAGCAAGGCCCCTGCAGAATCTACAATATAAATGGTATCCGCTCCATAGCTTTCCATTAATTTCGCCTGCTGTATCAATTTGTCCAGGGGTGCCATGTGAGCCATCATCAAGAAACCGACCGTTTCCATACCCAATTCTTTTGCCGTTTGGATATGTTGCTTTGATACATCAGCTTCTGTCACATGGGTAGCAATACGAGCGAGCCTTGCACCTGCTTGCTCTGCTTTTTTCAGTTCTTTAACCGTTCCTATTCCCGGTAAGAGCAGAACCCCTATCTTTGCTTGTCTGCATACCGAAACAGCAGCTGAAATCAAATCAAATTCATTTGTTTTTGAAAGCCCGTATTGCAGTGAAGAACCCCCTAATCCATCTCCATGGGAGACTTCAATATAAGGAATATTTGCTTCATCTAAGGCTTTTGCTACATTTATTACTTGATTCACCGTATAGCTGTGACCGATAGCATGACTTCCGTCTCTTAAAGCTACCTCTGTCACAGTAATATCCCGATTTGTCACACTCATTCTCCTTTCTCATTTACTCGAGGTGAAGTATTATGTCTGCTGAGTCATTACATATTTAGCTAGTTCTTCCCCTACTTTCACTGCAGAAGAAGTCATGATATCCAGGTTTCCGGCATAACTCGGTAAGTAGTCACCAGAGCCCTCCACTTCAAGGAAAACCGTCACTTTATTGTCTTCAAAAATAGGATCGGTTCGAAGGCGGTATCCAGGAACATATTCACTCACTCTCTTTACCATGTTTTTGATAGATTGAGTAATCTCTTTTTGATTCACATTTCCTTTTACTAAGCAATAAACCGTGTCCCTCATTAAGATTGGAGGTTCAGCTGGATTAAGAATGATAATCGCTTTTCCATTTTCAGCTCCTCCAATCACTTCAAGACCTTTGGCTGTTGTTACTGTAAATTCATCAATATTAGCTCTTGTGCCCGGACCGGCACTTCTACTGGAAATGGTGGCAACAATTTCTGCATACTCCACTTCAGCTACTGAATTTATACTGTGCACGATGGGAATGGTCGCTTGCCCTCCACAAGTGATCATATTTACATTTTGTTCATGTAAATGCTCGTGTAAGTTTACAGGTGGAACAACAAAGGGACCGATGGCAGCAGGTGTAAGATCAATCACTTTCTTACCGAGATTTTTTAATACTTCAGCATGATGATGATGGGCTTTTGCAGATGTTGCATCAAATAATACATCTGCCATTTCATGTTTTTCTAAGAACCCATCCAACCCATTTGAAAATGTTGAAAGACCATGTTCCTGTGCCATTCTTAATCCTTCTGAATTTGAGTCAATACCAATCATTGCCGTTAATTCCAATACATCTGAACGAAGCAATTTCTTCATTAGATCTGTACCTATATTCCCAGACCCGATTATGGCAACTTTCGTTTTCATTTCTTTTCCTCCTTACCTTTCAAACGTACATGAAACCTGTCCTAGACCATCAAACACGGCAGAGAACCCATCACCGGGGTGTGCGTATACAGCAGCTGATAAAGCTCCTGATAAGATCAACTCCCCGGGTTCCAGAGTCAAATTAAACTCATGAAGTTTATTGGCAAGCCAGGCTACACAATATGCTGGATCTCCTAGTGCTGCCGAACCCTTCCCCGTATTCATCAGTTCACCATTACGATAGAAGTTCATCCCTACTTCTTTTAAATTGACGTCCTCTATTGATACTGGTCGATCCCCTAATACAAATAATCCTGATGAAGCATTATCTGCAATCGTATCTTGTAATTTAATCTTCCAATCTGTAATTCTGCTATCAACAATTTCTAATGCAGGTAATACATAATCCGTAGCCTTCAATACATCTTCTACAGTTACGTTTGGACCTCGCAATTCTTCTTTAAGGACAAAGGCGATTTCCCCCTCCACTCTAGGTTGAAGAACTTGAGGCTTCAACACTGTTCCATTGTTCTCAATGGCCATTTCATCAAGAAGGTGTCCATAATCTGGTTCATCGACACCAAGTAGTTCCTGCATGGCGATGGACGTGAGACCAATTTTTTTGCCCACTATGGTTGCACCCGTTTCGACTTTCCTGGCGATCGTTTTCAGTTGGATGTGATAGGCTTCTTGAATGGTGATGGATGGTTTTAATTCTGTTAAAGGTTTACTCCCCTCTCTATTTCTCTCAGCTTCTATAAGTTGATTTGAAAAGTTCTTGATCTCTTCACTCATCGTTTTCTCTAACATGATCAGCCCACCTTTCCTATAATTTAATCGTGATATTGGAGAGCTCACTATAAAATTCGAAACTATGCATGCCTCCCTCTCTGCCAATACCGCTTTGTTTCATTCCTCCAAATGGAGTGCGCAGATCTCGTAAATACCAGGTGTTCACCCAAATGATTCCTGCTTCTATTTGGTGAGCTACTCGATGGGCTCTTCGTAAATCATTTGTCCAAATCGTCGTCCCTAATCCATAATGAGTATCGTTTGCTTGTTCAATGACTTCATCTTCCGTTTCAAAAGGCAGCACCGTCACCACTGGCCCAAATATTTCTTCGCGTACACATGTTGCGTCCTTATCAAGACCAACAATGATCGTCGGCATGATAAAATACCCTTTGTCTTCTTCCTGGAGACGACCTCCCCCGGCAAGGATAGTTCCGCCTTCATCTCTGGCTGATTGTATGTAACCCAACACTCGATTATAGTGTTCTTTACTTATTACTGCGCCAACTTTGGTTTCATCACGGAATGGATCACCTACAGTGAGCTCTTTTGTTCTGGCAACGAACTTCTCTAAAAAGGATTCATACACCGAACTTTCAACATAAATTCTGGAACCACACAGACATACTTCCCCTTGATTCATAAAACTTGACTTAAGTGTCGTCTCGATCACTTCATCCAGGTCGGAATCTGCAAAAATGATGTTAGGGTTTTTCCCGCCAAGTTCATATGATAGTTTCTTTAAAGATGGGGCAGCGGCTTTCATGATTGCGGTTCCTGTCTTGGTTTCCCCTGTGAACGTAACAGCATCAACGTCAGGATGTTCCGTAATGGCAGCCCCTGCCGAGCCAGGTCCAAAACCATGAACAAGATTCACTACCCCGTCAGGTACTCCTGCTTCTTTACATATTTCTGCCAATACCGTAGCTGTCATGGGAGTCCACTCAGCAGGCTTCATAACTGCTGTATTTCCAGCTGCAAGGCAAGGTGCCATCTTCCATGTAAGAAGTAATAACGGCAGATTCCAAGGATTGATCATCCCCACTACACCAACGGGCCGGCGAATGGAGTAATGAAGGGCTTGTTGATCTTGCTGATATGCCTCTGTTCCCATAGAGGTCAAGTAGTCGGCAAAGAAATGAAAGTTATAGGCAGCTCTTGGAATATCAATTTCAAGTGCCATTTGATACGGTTTTCCCGTATCCATGGATTCAAGTGCAGCTAATTCTTCCTTACGTTCAAGAATCAGGTCGCCAATACGTCTTAAAACGGCAGAACGTTGGCTTGTAGTAAAGGTTTTCCAGGGTCCCTTTAAAGCGGTTTTTGCTGCTTTTACAGCCGCGTCTACTTCCTTCTTCCCGCCTTCCGATACCCTTCCCATTATTTCCTCTGTAGCTGGATTCATATTTTCGAATGTTTTCATATCAAATGAATCTCTATATTCACCATTAATGAAATGTCTGCAATCTATTGGTCTAACTTTCTGATTGGATTTTTCTTTTATATGCACTGAAAGTCCCCCCTGCTACTATTCACACGTTATTATTTTTGAAAAAAGGTGACAAACATGTCACCTTTTTTCATTTCATTTAAGTTAATGGGTCTTCAATTTCTACAATCATTTCAATTTCAATGGCTGTTCCTCCAGGTAATTGTGCCATCCCCACAGCTGACCTGGCATGCTTGCCTTTTTCACCAAAAACCTCTACTAATAAATCAGATGCACCATTCATTACTTTTGGCTGATCCGTAAAATTCTCTGTACAATTGACAAATCCTAATATTTTCACGACTCTCTTAACTCTAGAAAGTTCTCCAAGTTCATCCTTCAAAACGTTTAATAGATTCATCATGGATTGACGGGCAGCCAGATAACCCTCCTGTACATCAAAGTCAGTGCCAATCTTTCCACGATACTCATCGACTCCTTGACCAGAAGTGAAAATCAGATTGCCAACACGAACTCTACTAACATAATTCCCCACAACAGGGCGTACAGGAGAAAGCTTAAGTCCCAGACTTTGAAGTTTCTCCTCTGGTGTCATTAGTTTTTGTTCCATAGTCAGATTTTAACTCCTTTATATTTAAGAATCTCAACGCATTTTCACCTAAGATCATTCGTCTTTGAACGTCTGTTAATTCGTTCATTCCATCTATTACTCTTCCCGGTGGAATCTCTCTTAATAGAAATGGATAATCGGACCCCATCATTACTTTCTCATGACCAAATCGATCAATTAGGTAGTTCACATTTAAAGAATCATAGTTTAAGGAGTCAAAATAGAAATTCTTCACATAATGACTTGGTGGATGCGTTGTTAATCGTAATTGCGGCCATACTTTCCACCCTTGATCCAGTCTTGGTAAAATGTACGGGAATGACCCTCCACCATGGGCAAAACAAATTTTCAAATCAGGAAATCTCTCTATCACACCGCTCCAAACAAGACTGGCAGCGGCAAGAGCTGTCTCACTCGGCATTCCGATGGTATACATAAAGTTATGTCGTGGTGTTCGATCCTTAGCCATCGTCTCCCACGGATGAATAAATAAAGGTACATTCCATTTCTCAGCCATCTCAAAAAACTCAAGGAATTCAGGAGCATCTAAATTTTCACCATTTACATTTGTACCTATTTCAATCCCGTATAAATTTAATTCATTAATGCAACGATCCATTTCAGCTACTGCTGTTGCTGCATCCTGCATGGGAACAGTCCCTAATCCTACAAAACGGGAGGGGTGCTCTTGAACGGTTTTTGAAATAAAGTCATTTTGAATCCGTGCCATTTCAAGTGCTGCATCCTTATTTGCCCAGTAAGAGAACGTGACGGGAATGGGAGAAAGCACCTGAATGTCTACACCTTCTCTATCCATATCCTGTATTCTCTTTTCAGGACTCCACACTTGATCGGTCACTTCTCTAAATATCTTTCCTTCTACTAAAATATTAGCTCCACACGCACATGTTTGATGAAGAACCGGCCATTTCCCTCCGTATTTTTCAGCAAAATCCGGGAGGTCCTTCGGGATGATATGGGTATGAAAATCTACTCTCATTTCCATTCCTCAGCTTCAGGGGGCATTTTATTCCCACAATTTTCACATATACGCAAATCTTCACTTGAATTAAAATGTTCTATCGCTTCTTTCACCTGAGTTTCGATATTTGTCAGTTGAACAGTCGCCCGGTGCATTTCATGGTCACATTTATCACAGAACCATACAAAGCTTTCAAGTTCTCCCTGATCCCTTTTTCTTTCTAAAACAATTCCATATGAATCTGCTACTCTATGAGGAGAGTGGGGTACATTTGCCGGCAGCATAAATATCTCACCTTCGCCTACAGTTACCACTTCACGTTTCCCTTCATCATTAATGCATTCTACGTATGCATTGCCTTTAATTTGATAGAAGAATTCATCAGAAGGATCCACATGGAAATCACGACGTTTATTAGGACCTCCAAGCAGCATGGCAATAAATTCAGAGTCTTCCCAAAGCACTTTATTGTTCACAGGCGGCTTCAATAGATCTTTGTTATCTTCAATTGTTTTCAATAAATCCAGAACCCTTGTTTTTAAAAATGATTTTGATTGAGTCGTCATTTCATAACCTCCTGAATGATTTTAGTTGTTACAATACACTGCTTATATAGCCGATATCTTTGGAGATTTTTTCAGCTGTATTTACCACACTTCTAATCATTTCATTACGATTGCTGCCATTCATATATGAGATTGGTCCAACCATATTAAGCGCAGCGATCGTTTGACCCGTATATGATCGAATAGGTGCCGCTATACCATATAGCCCAAGTTCATTCTCATTATTGCTAATGGCAAAACCCTGGGCTTTAATTTGCTTTAATTCTTCTTTTAATTTTGATATACATGTAATTGTATTAGGTGCACGTTGTAAAAGCCCCTTGGCAATCGTAGGTTTAATTAACGACGGGTTATAAGCCAACAAAATCTTTCCCGTACTCGTACAATAAGCCGGTTTCGTTGCCCCGACATATGTGGGTACTGGAAGTGATGTTTTAGATTTCACCTTTAACACGAATCGAACTTCTCCTGAATCGAACATACCAATATGGACGGTACCGTGAAATTTCCGAATGAGACTCTCACAGAATGGTGTGGCCTCGCTATAAATATCCTGCTGATACATAACGTGATTGCTCCATTCTAATAGCTTCCAGCCTAATCGGTATTTTTTTCTGCTATCTTGAATCAGCATTCCCTCTTCACAGAGAGTACGCACTAAATGATGGACAGTACTTGGATTCATCCCTAGTCTTTCGGCAATTTCATTGTTGCCTAGTGCCGGTTCGTCATTGGTAAAGCAATTCAGAATTTTGGAAATCTTTTTCACAGAAGAAATCACTTATTATCCCCCTCATCCTACTATTGGCCAACAGCACCAATTTAAGAACTTTGACAAATCTTGTTGAATTACCTGCTTCCATCCAAATAAAATAAAGCGCTTACATTTATGGGGTCGGTTGTCCTTGAAGGTCTTTTGATCCCTTTAATGCCTCGTCAACCATTTCAAAAGAGTGATTCCGTTTAAATCCTGCATAGAAACGACCCAGTCTTCTTAGAGGATCTCCTGAATAATAACGTTCATATTGCAGTAACCTCTGTCCAAATGCTTCACCACATAAATCCCAAGCAAGTTTAAATAATTGAACCCGTTCTTCTGATGTTACCCCAACACGTCCTACATAATATTTCTGAGCATCTTCCCGAAGTTCAGGTTGTTCAAAATCAGCGAATGTTGGTGACATCAATAATCCACCAGCACCGACAGTTTGCATCACTTCAATGGCGCGAGGATAAAGCTTAGGCAGCATTCCGCGAATGGTCTCAAGAGGTGTACCGGCCGGTCTCACTTCACCGCTGGACGTCGTTTCAAATTCGTATTCTGCCACTCTTAACAAGGCGCGCACTGCTTCAACAGACTGCATAAGCTCCCCTAATTGTGTTTGAACGTTTAAATATCCGTCCACACCAATGGAATCTGCCACTCTTGCTGCTACTTCAGAAGCAAATTGCAGTTTTACTAATCCTCTTACCCCTGATTGATGGGCTGGCTGCTGGCCAATTCCAGTCTTTGGATATAATAGATTAGCAGCTTCAATATTTTGATTGATAAAAATACGGTCACTTGGCACAAATACATCATTAAAGACAAGTAAGGCATCCATTTCTTCATATCTGGATGCGAGTGGATGGTCTAACACAGATCGTTTTCCATCCTGCATCGGCTCTCTACAAATAATTCGCAGCCCCGGTGTGTCTATAGGCAAAGCAAATGCAATGGCATGCTTTTCATCGCCCGGCTGAAACCCTGGGAATGAATAAATGATCACTTCATCAGTTATTGGAGCTAGTGTGGCTAACATCTTGGCTCCTCTTACGATAAAACCATCAGGTCTTTCTTCAACAACCCCTAGATGTGTAAACTCTTTTTCCTGTTCATGAGAAGCTTTACTGCGGTCATTTTGAGGATTAATGATGGCATGAGTCAAGAATAAGTCGTTGGTCCGAATATATTCGTAGTAGTTCACCATATTCTTTGCCCATTCCGGATTATATTGTTCTAGAAACCACTTATTGCTGGCCATTGCAGTAATCGTTACATTAAGAAAGTCGGGTGTTCTTCCCATAAGCCCAAAGGTTGCTTTAGCCCAAACTTCAAAAAGCCTGCTTCTTGCCTTTAAATCTTCATACGATTTTGGAACTTTAAATGCGTGGGAAAATCGCTCACCTGTTTCTTCACATATGTAGGTGATTTCCTCTTTGATTTTTGGATCATTTTGAATATCGTAGAGATTTGCAATTTCATGGATTGGCTGGCGGAATACTTCTTCCTCATAAACGTTCTCTACTTTCTTTCCTCCCAGCCAGATCTCTGGTTGACGTGATTTCAAACCTTCTATATACTGAGCTCCAGTACGAATTGTCATTTAAACATCCCCCTTTACCACTACTTTTTTACGTAGTTATCGATTGAATTGGTTTCTAAAAATTTACCTTGGAAAAAGACTAAACTATTACCTTCTTCATAATGGTAATTTTGAACTTCACCCACAAATAGAACATGGTCCCCGCCTTCATATTCCTTCCATGGATTGCATTCAATTGTAGCTAATGAACCTTTAATAAGTGGACCACATTCGGTATCTTCCCATTCGATTTGCAATCCTTGTTGTTCTTTTCCAGCAAATTGCCAGGCCACCGCTTCCTGACCGGCTGCCAATATATTAATAACAAAAGGCTTATCTTTCATTCTTTCGTAGGCTTTGGCTTTTTTATCAATAGATACCAACACTAATGGAGGGTCCAAAGAAACAGACGTAAACGAATTTACCGTAATCCCATGATTCTGATTGTTATCACCTTTCCAAGTAACAACCGTTACTCCCGTGGCAAACTTACCAAAACAATTTCTTAAATCGCGAATATCCATTTTACATGCCACCTCCTCATTTCTTAATCTGACTCCATACTATAACTTTATTAAAGATAAAACTTACGATAATTTCATAATGTGAAATATTATTGGAATTTTTTAAAAAATCTGATACTTTTTGTAGTATTTTTCAAACAAAAAAATAACCCTCCTCATAAAAGGAGAGTTATTAATCGTTAATACACCAAATCCACAAATTCATCCTTCGTCACATTTCCGAAATAGTGTTGAATGTCAACACCTTCCAAAGCCCCGGCAATGTCTTTTCGTTCGTAGCGGGTGCCTATAAGCTTTTCTTCGATGTCTTCTACATTCCCGACTCCGAAGAAATCGCCATATATTTTACAGTTCTCGATTTTCCCTTTGTTTACATCCAAACGGACATCAATCGATCCGACCGGGAAGCGGTGAGAATGCTGAAGGTTGAATTTCGGTGATTTACCGTAGTTCCAATCCCAGTTCTGATAGCGTTCTTTTGAAAGCTCATGGATGTTCTTCCAGTCTTCTTCCGTCAGGACATATTCTTCTACGTCGCTTCCGTCAAAAATATAATCCAGAAGGGTTGAACGGAAATGTTCGATGGTCATTTTTTCTGACAGGAATTCAGAAATGTTGGCCACACGGCTTCGAATCGATTTGATCCCTTTTGATTCAATCTTATCCTTTTTCACCCGTAGAGCTGACACGACGTTTTCCATTTCGGAATCGAACAAGAGCGTTCCGTGGCTGAACATTCGGCCCTTAGTGGAGAACTGGGCGTTACCGGAGATCTTTCTGCCTTCTGCGATAATATCGTTACGTCCGCTAAGCTCTGCCTTCACCCCCAGCTTATGAAGGGCTGTTACAACAGGTTCAGTGAATTTTTTGAAGTTGTGGAAGCTCTCTCCGTCATCTTTCGTGATAAAGCTGAAGTTCAGGTTTCCTAAATCGTGATAGACCGCTCCCCCACCGGACAGTCGGCGAACGACATGAAGACCTTGCTTCTCCACGTAGTCTGTATTAATCTCTTCGATCGTATTTTGGTTCTTCCCGATAATGATGGAAGGTTCATTTATATAAAATAATAAATAACTCTCATTAATATCTAAGTTCTTCAGTGCATATTCTTCAATAGCAAGATTGATCCTTGGATCCGTGATCCCTTTATTATCGATAAATAACATCATTCTTCCTCCTAAATATCTACTTCCATATCTTTTTTCGCTAACAATACCTCGCCGCTATAAATGGTTTTCGCTTCCGTAACCAATTGCTCCAGTTCGCCGAAATGAGGTAAATGTGTCAGTATGAGCTTTCCGGCATTCATTTTCTGAGCAAGATTCCCGGCGTCGAGACTCGTCATGTGACCAGCGTTCGAAGCATCCATCTCTCCATAGAAATTACATTCACAGAGCAGTACATCTGCGTCTTTCCCAAATGGAACAAATGACTCTTTGAAAGCCGAGTCTGCTGTATAGAACAGCGATTTGCCGTCTGCTTCAATTCTCATTCCGTAACACGGCACGGGATGCTTGGCCTTCACAAATGTCACAGTGAAAGGACCAATTGATAATGATGTATCCTCCTTATATTCATGGGCTTTCATTAAATCTTTATATGTAATCGTATCGTAACCCCGTTGATCTTCCCTATGGGCATATACAGGTAATGTACCTTTATTTTTCCCCAGGAAGTATTGAATCAATAAAGCGTGTTGTAGTACACCTAAATCTGCTACATGATCGGGATGATAGTGGGAAAGAAGGACCGCATCTATCTCTGTAGCCTCTACGTGATGTTGCAGATGGGATAGTACACCACTGCCACAGTCAATAAGCAGTTTAAAGCCATCATGCTGGAGTAAATACCCGGTACTCGCTTCTCCTGCCTTCGGATAGCCGCCCCATTGGCCAATAACGGTAAGCTTCATTTTTAAACCTCGCCCTTCAATTTAGTATGTATCCCTACTATACTTCATTGTGCCTATTTTTTCATTTTTTTCGCCTATTTTTGAATTAATCGTTGACGAAATACATACTGTTATAATACAATAAAATAAATTAACACATCAGTTATATAACACAAACAATTGATGGGTGAAAACAAATTTACGGAGGGTGATTAACATGGTAAAAAATATTGTGGAGTTCTTTCGAAATTTGCCGCCTAAGTCTTGTGCACAGTGTGGAGATACAATTGAAGAGCAGCATGAATGCTACGGCATTTATTGTGAAAAATGTACGACTGATTACGAGTATTAAATATTAAGGAACAAGGGGTAATAAAAAGGATGCTCTTCAAAGTGAAGGGCATCCTTTTTATGTTTATTGTACTTCTACTTTTTGCATAGTGTGTTCGTGAATTTCTTCTCCTTTGGTCACGTGAACCTGTACATGATACGTACCCGTTTCCGGGAAAGCATACGAACCGTTATACATACCAGCTTCACCCTCTGTTAAATCCACCCATTCGTGTTTTTCCTGACCCTCTTTGTAAATTTCCAAACGCACTTCTGCTTCTTCTAATGCTTTTTCTTCATTTTTCACATGAACGTTCATTTCTGCTTCGTCATTCATCTTAATCGTATCAGACTTCTTAAGATGGATAGATACTGTACTTTCGTGATGGTCATGGTGACCGTCTTCGCTTTTCTCTCCATGTTCCCCTGCCTCCACTTCACCAATCGCAATTTCTGCTTTCGGCATGGTGTGCATATCACGGGCTGTTACATGGACCTGCACTGTATACATGCCGTCCTCTTCAAATGTCTTTTCAGCTTTGTATACACCGGCTTTATCATGCTTTGCTTCGATCATTTCACTTTCATCTTTATGACCATTTTTCCAAATCTCGTATTTGACTTCACCGGCGTCCTCGACGTTCTCATCGCCTTGAGTGACTTTAGTCGAGAGAGAAACGGTTTCACCCTTCTCCCCTTTTTCAGGCACTTCTAACTTTGCTTCAATCGCTTCCAATTTCTCATCTTCTTTTGCCCCGTTATCTTCATTTGAATTACCGCATGCAGCGATAAACAATGCAAGGAAACCTAACAGCATAAACAAGCTTATTTTCTTCATGACAACATTCTCCTTTAGGCATTCTCTTTTCAGTGTACCAACATTATGTACCTCTCTCCAATTAGTATACACCTTCATGCTTACCAAGGGTTTGTCCATTTCATGAAGAAAAAACGGTAGATGTGTGTGGCATCTACCGTTTTTTTCCTTATGCTTCTACTGATTTCGTATATTGTTTCTTGAATAGCCCTACAAAGAACACGGACGTCAATGCGACGAACACAATGAAGTATCCCAGCAGGATGAAAAGGTTCTGCCACATGAAGGCAAAGTCCCCGCTTGAGATGACAGCTTTGAATGCTGACACCGAATATGTCATCGGTAACAATGCACTGATTGGCTGCAGCGCAGTCGGGATTAATTCGAGTGGGAAAGTACCTGCACTCGTCGTTAATTGCAGAATCAAAATGATGATCGCTACAAATCGTCCCGGATCCCCAAGGATCGTAACGAGCATTTGAATCAGTGCCAGGAATGTAAGACTCGTAATAATAGTAGAAAGTAAGAATAATGGTACACTTTCTACTTCAAGCCCCAATCCAAAGAGTAAAATGGCTGCTGCAATCAGTGATTGGATGATCCCCACTGAAGTAAGGACAGCGAATTTACCAAGAAACCAATTCATTCCGCTTGATGGTCGATCGGATGGTTCTCTCAATGGATACACAATGGAGATTAATAACGCCCCTACGAATAGTCCCAGAGATAAGAAATATGGGGCAAATCCAGTTCCGTAGTTTGGAACATGATTGATTTTCTCATTTTTCACATCGACGGGACCAGCCATCATGTCATACGTATCGTCATCCGCATTGACACTGTTAGCTTCTTTTGCTGCGTCTTTTAATTTTGTTTCATATTCTGTTGTTCCATCTGATAGTTTCGTAGAGCCTTCTGCTAATTGTGTTGAACCATCGGCAAGTTTCTTAGAACCATCTGTTAATTGATGGGAACCATCGTATACCCTGTTAAGACCCGAGCTTAGTTCGTTTGCACCTGAAGCGAGGCTTGCTGTTCCCTGGTATACTTCCCCAAGCTTTTCATTTAATAAACCGTAGTTTTCCACAATTTTGTTTTGACCGGCAACAAGCTGATTGGAGCCTTCGTCAAGCTGGGCTGAACCGGCTACAAGCTGATCGATTCCACCTTGTAGTTTCATTTGACCTTTATTTAATTCCCCGATTCCTCCAGCAAGAGAATTCGCTCCTTTTTGAAGCTCGGATGCACCCGTACTTAGAGCTCCGGTACCCGTTTGAAGACCGGTCGCCCCCTGCTTGATCTGATCGATGGCAGCCTGTAATTCTGCCTGTTTTTCTTCCGGAAGGCTGCCCATAAATGGTGCCAGTTCTTCTTCAAGCTTTGTAGCCCCTGCTCCAATGGCTTGAGCGCCTGCTTTCGCATTATCCGCTCCACCCTGGAGAGCACCGATTTTTTCTGCCAGGTTTTGAGATCCGGCGTGCAGTTTGGCTGTATTGTCCACTGCGCTATTTAGACCTGAATCCACCTGCTCCAATCCAGCCTTGCTTTTATCGATTCCAGCTGCAAGGGCATCAATCCCTGACTGGACATCCTGTGTTCCTTTATATAGTTGTTGGGATTTATCCGTCATGACCCCGACTCCGTCCGATAATTCCTGAGAACCTTTTGCGAGTTTCTCAGCACCTGCACGAGTTTTTGCCACACCGTCCGTCATCTCTACATTTTTTTCAGCAAGGACAGCTAAATTGTCCTTAAGCTTGTTGGCCCCTTGAGATAGATCAATGGCCCCATTATTGATTTCGCCCGCTTTGTCGCTGGCAGTCTGGAAACCATCTCCCATTTCTTGAATCTTATCAAACATCGTTTCAGCATACGTTTCGGAAACCGATTTAGAGAGACTTGCTTTGATCTCTTTCATGGCCGTATCCCCGATTTGAGCAGATAGGAAGTTAAAGCTCTCATTAGGCACATATTTCAGAGAAAGCTTTTTAGGGTTATCTTCTAGTAACGTTGTTCCGTTTTCAGAGAAATCCTCCGGAATCTCAACAAGCATGTAATAATCCTGCTTCTCTAAATTTTTGTATCCTTCTTCTTTATCGATAAAATGGAAATCAAATTGATCACTATCCTTCAGTTTATCAACAAGTTCATCTCCAATATGCAACTCCTTCCCGTCAAACTCTGCTCCCTGGTCGCTGTTTACAACCGCCACAGGTAAGTCTGACAGCTGTTCATATGGATCCCAAAATGCCCATAAGAACATACCACTGTACAAAACAGGGATGAAAAGAACGGCTAGAATCGGGATGAGAAGTTTCTTATTTTTGAAAATCGCTTTGAATTCTGAACCAATAAATGAATTCTTCATGTTTTTCCTCCTATTATTTTTCTGAATTTGAATTATTGACCAATAAGTTCAAATAGTCATTTTAACATAAAAATAAATGACTATTTCATTCATTTAGTCATTCATTACCAAAGATGAAGGACTATCGATTCGATAATCCTTTAATTAAATATAGTTCAAAGAGATTGGCAATTTCATCTTTATCAAGTGGACCATGTGCTCGTTCCCAATCGAAAATAAGTGAAACGTACATCTTCAACATAACAAAGGCGGTCATTTCAGGATTACATGGCTTAATCGCTTCTGAAGCAATCGCTTTTTCAATTCGTTGACTCAAGAATTCAATGACCACTTCCTCCATGCGATCAATGACTTCTGATACAGCAGGAGTCCCCATTTCCCGGGCTTCTTGATAAAGCTTGATGGTCAGCTTATGCTCTTTCCTGAATTCAAGCATGCGGAACAATGCACGATGAACATTTTCCGAGAAGGTTTCCTGTGGATCAATCACTTCTTCGGCTTCCTGTTTCATTTCATTGATTAACGATGATACAATTTCATCAAACAATTCTTCCTTATTTTTAAAAAACGTATAAATCGTTCCTTTTCCCACGTTCGCTAATTTTGCCACTTGATCCATCGTCGTTGCTTTATAGCCAAACAGTGAGAACGAATTCGTCGCAGCCTCCAGAACCTGTTTCTTTCGATCAATCGCCATGACCCCACCCCTTAATATGACCAGTTGACCAAATTTGTAATTTAGTCATTTTATTAACATTGATAAATTTATCACACTTCTTGACAATACACAAGTGATTTTTTTCTTATAGTATATCATCCATCCTTCATATAGAATAAGCCCTTCTGAATAGGCTATATAGATAAGGTTTGTTTGGAGGTGTCTTATGAATATTTATGTTGTCAATAGCGGGGATTCTCTTTGGTCGATCGCACAAAGATATGGTGTCGACGTCGATCAAATTTCATACGGAAATCAATTGAAAAACCCCAATATTCTCGTGATTGGACAAAGTCTTCTCATTCCGGAACCCTTAAAAGAATACATCGTGCAACCAGGGGACACTTTGTATAGCATCAGCCAAAAGTACAATATAAGTTTAAAAGAACTGATCGATTTCAATCAGATTTCTGACCCTGCCATGCTATTCGTCGGTCAATTGATCGTTATGCCTTCCTTTATTCATAGAGTAAAGTCAGGGGAATCTCTCTATACCATTTCCTATAACTATAAAGTCCCGCTACAGGAAATATTAAATGCCAATTCCATTGCGAATCCTTCTCTCATCTATCCAAACCAGCAAATCAGGATTCCAAACACGAAACTCACCACGGAAGTAAATGCCTACATTACCCGGACAGATAGTGAAGGTGTAGCGGAAGTCAACGGTTTGGGCAGCTATTTCACCTACTTGACTCCGTTTACGTATTCCATTACAAAAGACGGTTCGGTCACTGAGTTAAATGATAGTGCTCTTATTTCAGCCTCATACAACCAAAACGTCGACCCTCTACTGGTTCTCACGAATTTCACAGGAGGTAAATTCGACTCTGATCTTGTTGCCACCATCCTAAAAAGTGAATCTCTGCAAAACACCTTAATCTCATCTATCGTAAAGAAAATGGAGATGAAAGGCTATAAAGGGGTAAATTTTGATTTCGAATATGTCTATCCCGAAGACCGGGAAAATTATAATACTTTCTTAAGAAGAACCGTTGCAGCACTAAAACCTAAAGGGTACTCTGTGTCGACGGCCCTTGCACCTAAAATTAAAGCTGACCAAAAAGGACTTTTATATGAAGCCCATGACTATAAAGCTCACGGAGAAATTGTCGACTTCGTTGTCATCATGACATACGAATGGGGATGGGCAGGCGGCAAGCCATGGGCGATTGCCCCGATTAATGAAGTGAAGAAAGTACTTGATTATGCCGTTACGGTCATTCCGAGAAACAAAATCATGATGGGCGCCCCCCTTTACGGTAGAGATTGGAAAGTTCCATGGGTCGACGGAACCTTCGCCAAAACGGTCTCCCCTCAAGGAGCACTTGATCTCGCAAGCAAATATGGTGTAAGGATTCAATACAACGACGTATATCAATCCCCTTACTTCACCTATTGGGATGAAACCGGCCAAAAGCATGAAGTCTGGTTTGAAGACTCCAGAAGCATGCTGGCCAAACAGAAAACGGTGGATGAGTATAGACTGCGAGGCTTAAGCTACTGGGTTCTGGGATCTGCATTTCCTCAGAACTGGATGCTGCAGCATTCCAGGTATCGGGTTGTGAAGTGAGGGGTACACCTCCTGTTGTCTGCAGGAGGTGTCTTTCTGTTTGTACAACTTGAAGAAAAATCGCCTAGCTTCCTATTAGTTCCCCAACCCTAATAGATTCAAAAAAGACCGCCAACCCTGGCGGCCGCCATAATCCTATTTCAGATACCCCATCACTTTCGATACAGTCGTTTCCCCCTGTACGATACAATCAGGAATACTTACTCCTTCATAAGAGCTCCCGGCGATAAATAATCCAGGCAGACTTGCTTCAGCCTGATCATACATGTCCTGGATCCGTTCCCTGTGGCCAACTGTATATTGAGGCATGGAGTTCTTATAACGGGAAACGATTGTAAAGTCAGGTGCACCCTCTATATCTATGACTTTGCTAAGATCTTCAAGGACAATCTGCTCAATTTCATCATCAGATAAATCGACGATGGTTTCGTCACCGGATTTCCCCAGGTAACATCGCAATAATGCCTTTCCTTCCGGGGCAGTATGTGGCCATTTTTTATGGGTCCAGGTTCCCGCCGTCAAGGAGTAGTCACTGTTTCTTGATACAAGGAATTCCGTACCTGCGATGTCTTTTTTGATGGCATCCTGTGAGAATCCCATGGCTACGGTTGCCACTGATGTAGCCGGCATTTCTTTTAAAAAGGTTAAGAAAGGATACGAGGGAAACATGGATTGTACTACATGATGAGGTGTGGTGACGATTACGCTGTCGGCTTCCAACTGTTCACCGTTTGTGAAGGTAATCGTGTAAACATTGCTGTCTTCTTTTTCTATGCTGGTTACTTTCATGCTCTTGTATACCGTATTCGGGTTAAGCCCTGCTTCCATGGCATCGATGAGAGATTGAAGCCCTCCTGTAAATGTCAGGAAGTTCCCTTTTTCATTTGAATTTTCAGATTGACCGCTCTTTTTGATACCTGCGATTAAACTACGATGTTTTTGCTCTAATTCATAGAGTTGCGGAAAAGTTGACATTAAGCTTAATTGATCGATATCCCCGGCAAAAATTCCGGTTAAGAGGGGTTCAATCAAATGGTCAACCACTTCATCCCCCATTCTTCTTCGAAAGAATTTCCCCAGTGACTGATCTTCTGTTTCCTGTGAGCGGGGAAGCACGAAATCAGCGGCTGCCCTCATCTTTCCGGTCAATGAAAACAAACTGGTCGTAATAAATGGGGCGATTTGAGTTGGAATACCTACGATGGATCCCCCGGGTATCGGATACAGCTCACCGCCCGCAATCACATAGGATGTGCCTTTACGGTTTCGAATGAGCGTTCCTTCGATTCCGAGTCGTTCCGCTAAGCGGGAGACTTCTGGTTTGCTGGCTAAACATGAGTCCGGTCCCTTTTCGATCACATACCCGTCCCTTTTCAAGGTTTGCACTTTTCCACCCAACCGATGGGTGGCTTCCACCAGCTTCACTTCGATCGGAAGGTTTTTATCCTTTATTTCCTGTTGCAGGTAGTACGCTGTCGTTAATCCGGTGATCCCTCCACCTATGATTACGACTCTTTTATTTTGTTGTTCCAACACGTTCATCGCCTTCTTTAACAATATATCTAATTGAACAATAGAGAAGGACTAAAGCGGTGAGTGTAAACTCATATGCCTCAGTCCTTCCTTTGTTTCAGCCAAAAACGAGAGATTATTTAAGGTGTTTTAACACGACATCTGCCATTGCATCGATGAATTCAGGTTTGGCATTGGGCATTTCCGGACGATAGTACGAAGCTCCAATATCATCTGTTACCACTCTACATTCATAATCATTGTCATAAAGCACTTCTAGATGATCGGATACGAACCCTACTGGCGTATAGACGAATGTCTTGTACCCTTTTTCTTTAAATAGATCACGGGTTAAATCCTGAACGTCAGGACCTAACCAGGGATCAGGAGTGTTTCCTTCACTTTGCCATCCTACTGCATATTCCTCCACGCCTGCGCCCTCAGCAATCATCTTCGCCGTTTGTTCTAATTGCATTGGATACGGATCGCCTGACTGCAGGATACGTTCCGGCAGACTATGAGCGGATACGATCAGGACGGCATGGCTGCGTTCCTCATCTGACATGCTTGCATAGGTTTCTTTTACTCTATCCGCCCAATACTGAATGAATTTAGGTTCATCATACCAGCTCTCAACGGATGTAATGTGTGGTCCACCCAGCTTTTCTGCCGTTTCCTTTGCCCGTCCATTGTAGGATTTAACACTGAACGTTGAGAAATGAGGGGCCAGTACAATCGAAACGGCTTCTTGAATGCCGTCTTTATTCATCTGTTCAACAGCGTCTTCCACGAAAGGTTCGATATGCTTCAGCCCAAGATACATTTTAAACTCAATGTCATCCTGTTTGCTGTTTAAATGTTCTTCAAGACTCTTCGCTTGATCCAGGGTGATTTTTGCCAGTGGAGAAATTCCACCGATCGCTTCATAGCGTTCCCGGAGGTCTTCCAGCAGTTCAGCTGAAGGTGCTCTTCCGTGTCGGATATGTGTATAGTAACGTTCCAAATCTTCTTCTTTATATGGAGTTCCATAAGCCATCACCAATAGGCCCATTTTTTTCTTTGTCATACCATTTCACCTCATTATCAGTATCATACATTCCATTATTGTGCCATGTTTTTTGATATGAATCCATGGTTACACACGTATGAATGTGCTCTACCTGGCACTGTATTCATGTACGAAAGCTGCCAGACGCTTTAATGTGTCCGGATTAACTTGCGGGAATACCCCGTGTCCTAAGTTAAAGATGTGAGCTGGAAGCTCCATTCCTTGATCAAGGATCGCTTTGGCTCTGTCTTCAATAACGTCCCAAGGAGCTAATAGAATCGCAGGATCCAGATTCCCCATTACTGTTTTGGAAATGCCTCTTTCTCTTGCTTCTTTAATCGGCAGGCGCCAGTCTAATCCAACTACATCAAGAGGGAGGTCATGCCATTCATTCGCTAAGTGGCTTGCTCCTACACCAAACATAATCAATGGTACGTTCTCTTCCTTCAATTCTGTAAAGATCTTCTCCATGACCGGCTTAATGAAAGTACGATAATCTTGTATATTCAATGCGCCGACCCATGAGTCGAAAATTTGGAAAGCAGACGCTCCTGCTTTGATTTGAGCTTTCGCATACGTCACTGTCATAGCGGCAAGTTTATCCATTAATGCAAACCATGCTTGAGGTTCTGCATACATGAACGCTTTTGTTTTATTATAGTTTTTCGAAGGACCGCCTTCAATCATGTAGCTTGCCATTGTAAAAGGTGCACCGGCAAAGCCGATCAACGGCACGGACAGTTGCTCAACAGTCAATAATTTAATGGTATCTAATACGTAAGGAACATCATGTTCGGGATCGATTTCTCCCAGCTTCTCTACATCCGCTGTCGTACGAATCGGGTTATCGATCACGGGGCCGATTCCTGATTTGATTTCTACATCCACTCCTATGGAAGGAAGTGGTGACATAATGTCTTTATAAAGGATCGCTGCATCCACATCATATTGTTCCACCGGCAGCCTTGTCACATATGCGCAAAGCTCAGGTTGGTGTGTAATTTCAAACAGAGAATACTTCTCTTTGATTTTGCGGTATTCAGGTTGTGAACGCCCAGCTTGTCTCATATACCAAACCGGAGTATAGTCCGTCTTCTCTCCCCTTGCTGCTCGTAAAAATGTATCATTCATTTGTTTCATACCTTTGTTCGTCCACCTTTCTATGTAACTCCATTATTCCCATTGTATACTAATTCAATTAGATTCTAAAATTGTACTATTTTTCAATAAGACCGTACGAATTGTAACCCTTTTAAACTATAGACGTTTTAAAGAGAGTTGTATAGTTATCAAGGGAAAATGTCATAAATTTGCCGATTTTCAAGGTGGATGAAAAAATATCCAGAAAACATGTTACAAGAGAAAAGGATTAGGGAAGAGTATAATAGAGGTAACTAATTAATTGAGGTGATTTGGATGAAGGTGTATATAACAACGGGAACCCACGAATTTCTGCAAAAATTAATGAATCGGCATACAGATGAAAAAATGATCTTAATGCAGGGGAAAGATGCCATGCTGCTTCATGAGACAAATGGTGAAAGTGTCTTTGAGTCCCCCCGTAAATATGAAATTGTCGATCAATCAGGGGAACTTAATAATAAAGGATATGTGGTTTTCAATAACATTCCTGTCACAGATGAAGGTCGCCCACTATTTGAATACCGTTTTAAAAACCGTGCAGGATTGATTGAAGAAGTTCCGGGCTTTACGGCTATCCGGGTTCTTCGCCCATTAGACACGGATACATATGTGATTATGACACAATGGGAAGATGAGAAAAGCTTCATAGGGTGGCAGGAATCCAAGCAATACCAGAAAGCACATGAAAAGCGCGGAACGGAAGAGGGAATTGATAATAAGAAAGATATCTTCCCTCGCGCTTCCTATGTAAGTGAATACCATGTAACAGGTGAAGAGTGACACATGAGCTGCCGGATTTTGAGGCAGCTTTTTATTTTCCTTCATGCCAGCTACTCTCCGGTCCCTCAAACTTAACAATTACACTTAAAGTGTACATACATAATTACAAATTATTAACAGTATACTTTATCGTATTGGTCCTAGATATTTACCTTGCATTTATTTACACAACACCCTTTATGAAAGGAGTTGAGTACCGATGAGTCAAACGTGTTTGCTTCTGATTGACTTTCAAAAGGCATTTAGTCATCCTTCATGGGGAAAGCGGAATAATCCTGCTATGGAAGAAAATGCTTATCAGCTTCTTCGCGCATGGAGAGAAAAGGCATGGCCGGTCGTTCACGTACAGCATTCTTCCAATGATATGGAATCACAACTGCATTCAAGCTGCTCAGGGTTCGATTTTATAGACGAATTCCGTCCTTCACGAAACGAAAAGCAAATCATTAAGCACGTCAACAGCGCCTTTATCGATACAGACCTGGATTTATATTTAAAAAGAGAAAAGTTCACATCCCTTGTAGTGATGGGCTTCACGACGAATCACTGTGTATCCACTACGGTTCGCATGGCTCAGAACTTAGGTTATGATGTGACGGTTCCTTTTGATGCCACAGCATGCTTTGAAACATATTCCTATGATGGTTCTTTATTTTCAGCTGAAATTGTTCACGGACTTTCACTGGCTAATCTACATCATGAATTCGCCACCATCTCTTCAACAGAAACCATACTATCTTCACGATTCAAATTTAGCAAACCTGTTACTTTCTAAGTAACTTTTCTGTTCCGCAAAAGGGGCTTAGTCAAGGGGAATGATTCCATTCCCCTTGACTAAGCCCCTTTGCGTTATCTGTAGTACTACCTATTCTTTCATATTCTTACTGTATAATATCCCATTCCGATTCGCATAAATCGCTGCCTGCGTACGATCCGCGACTCCGAGCTTACTCAGGATGTTACTTACATGGGTCTTAACGGTCTTTATCCCTATGAAAAGCTCTTCAGAAATTTCCTGATTCGTCATCCCTTCTCCCAGGCATTTCAATACATCCATTTCTCTCGCAGTCAGCTCTTCATGTGGTTTTCTTACCTGAGGGCGGAATCTGTTCATCATTTTATCCGCCACTTTGGAGGCAATGACGGACTCCCCTTTCATCGCTTTATAAACAGCCGATGTCACTTCTTCGGCACTTGCCGTTTTCAACAAATAACTATGAGCTCCTGCTTCTATCGCTGGAAACACTTTTTCATCATCATAATAGCTTGTAAGAATGATGATTTTACAGTGGGGATGAAAGGTTAGGATTTTCTTAGTTGCCTCAATTCCATTCCCGTTCTCCATTAATAAATCCATCAGAATCACATCAGGCATATACAGCTTCGCAAGCTGAGCCGCTTCGTTACCGCTTTTCGCTTCCCCCAGGAATTCGATCCGATCCTCTGTCAGCAAATAGGTTTTCATCCCTAATCGAACCATTTCGTGATCATCTACAATCATCACCTTCACCTTATCCACCTGTTTTCCCCCTTTGGTTTAGACCGGAATTCTCAGGTCAATATACGTTCCTTCCTTCTCTTTAGAACGAATTTGAAACAATCCCCCGATTTCCTCGGCACGCTCTCTCATCGTCTGAAGTCCGTACGATGTCATCTTGTTCTCTCTCAGGTTAAAACCTCTTCCATTGTCACTTATGTACAGAGTGACATAACCGTCCTTTTTCTCCGTCACAATCTTCACTTTCGTTGCCTCTGAATGACGCAGGATATTGGAAAGGCTCTCCTGAATAATCCTGAACATATGGGTTTCGGTCCCCTTTGAAAGATTCTCAATCCCATCGAGGCTTGCTTCGATTTCAATCTGCGTTTTTTCCTTTAATTCTCTAATTAAAATGGTTAACGCTTCACAAAGACTTTCACCTTTTAAATCGATCGGTCGTAAATGAAGAAGAAGAGCCCTCATCTCCCCTTGCGCTTTCCCTGCAATTTCAGCCACTTGTGTTACAATCGTACCAACCTTTTCAGGATCTGTGTCGATGCTTTTTTGCGCCGCAGAAGAAAGCATATTCAACGCGAATAATTGCTGACTGACTGAATCATGAAGATCCCGGGCAAGTCTTTGTCGCTCTTCCATGACAGCTGCCTGATGAGCTTGATCGGCAAGCTCGGATTTCTCATCAGCTAATCTCTGTAATGACTTGACCTGCTCTTGAATGAACACAGCAAGTTGATTTAATTCATCAGATAATATTCCAAGCTCATCATGTTCAAAGCGATCCACCCTTGCAGAAAACTTCCCGCTTCTTAACAGGGTAACGAATGTAGAAATATCATCGATTCTCCCTTTGAATGTATACCCCGTACGAAATCCAAAATAAATACTTAATAATAGAAGTATGATGGCTAACCACATAGTCAAATAAATCGATAGTTCAAGAGAAATACTTGGACCTTCAGAGAAGTACAAATAGACCTGAAGCGATATAAAGAAAAGCAGGACAGCCATGGTGGACATCATGAAAAAGCTTTTAAAAATCCAGTTGCGAATGTTTGAGGATTTGTTCAAATTCTCCCCTCCTTTTACTTACGTTACACTCGGTTTATTCGAATCGAACCGATTTTCACGTCAACAGCCAGCTTGATTTTCTTACTTGCCTGTTCGTATTCCGGCGAACGGTAATAAAGCTCAGAACGAATATCTGCTGACTTTTGGTCAAATAATTTAATATCCCCGACTTGTACCTTCAAGGTGATTTCTACAGGTACGTTTTCAGGTATGATCATTTTCACATCGCCGATCCAGCCTTTGATTTCGATAGGCGTTTCCCCTTCAGGAATAAAGGCTTTACTGAAGTCAAAATAATAATCTCCAATGGCATTGTAAAGCTTCATATTTTCAAGGGGCCAGTTTGGCTCGGAAAATCGAATATCTCCGACGATAAAACCTCTGTTCATCTTATTTTTCTTTGGAGGGGTTTTATCTTTCTCATTCTCAAAACCTATTTGGGATGTTTTCTCAAATGGGTATTCGTTGCTTATACTTACTCTGATCGGTTTATTTCTGATAACACGCTGAATGGCGATTGTGATAATAAAGAGTGGCCATAGTTTCCACCAGCTTCCATAGTCGAAATTCACTACATCATACCCATCAAGTATAATGAGCCCCCCTAACACCATACTGAATAGTCCAAACAGTAATTTCCCAAAGCTTTCCTTCAGAAAACTGTCTACCGTCCACTTCAAGCCAAGGAGCAACAACAAAATTGGAATAATATTGACAAATATCTGCGTTATTTCCAAGGAAATGACACCAATATTCAATAGTAATAACAACAATCCTATCGCCATCAACAGGAACGAGAAAAACCATTGTTTTCTTCCCTTATACCTCATACCAACACCACCTTCACATCTACTATTAGTTTCGCTATAAATAAATGAATTCCTGTTACTACATTCATTATAGATTGTTTTCTCTCGTTTATAGAGGAGCACCGGCATGATTCTGCCTCGGTCTCTAGACGGAAAAAATGATCCTAACCTGCAAAAGAGAGGGACGGACCTTGGTTCAGGTCCGTCCCTCTATCTTTCCTGTTTGGGCCGCTTCTCATAAAGAAAGATACACAGGACAAAAAAGGCGTATCCCAATAGGTATCCGGCTGCGACGTCTGATGGATAGTGAGCCTGTTCCACTATTCTGCTGATGCCTGTCAGGAGGGAAAGGATGATGGCCAGGATAAAGAGGGTCACTTTCATTCCGGTAGAAGATATCTCTCTACTAATGAAGTATGCAATGACCAGTAAAAAGACAAGCCCTACCATGGCATGGCCGCTTGGAAAGCTGAACCCTTCCTCTCCATGTGAAAATGGAGGCCTTTCTCTTTCCATCAAACCTTTGATTGCTTTATTCAGGACGTTACTTCCCGCTACCAGGACAACAACGGTAATGATTCCAATAAAGTCCTTCTTGGCCCACCAAAGATATAAAATAAGGGCGATGGATGCAATCCCAATCACTAATTCAGTACCGATTACGGAAAACAATTCGATAAAGTGAAGGTTGCTCATGTTCGACAATAGATAATCCTCACCTAAAATTTCCATCTCATAAAAAACAAAATGTGCGATGGTCATAAACAGTACAAATGAAATGATGGCCGTTATGTATTGAAACTTCTTCATCTTGATCCTCCTTGAATTTCACTCTGATTACTTCCCTCTCAATATTTAGTGTTATAATATTCGTAATATTCATCAAATATTAGGAGGTTGTGCACTTGCTGAATGAATTATATCAGAAATTAGAAGAACGTTGGATAGAAATGGTTGAGATCAGGAGATTCCTCCATCAGCATCCTGAATTATCCTTCCAAGAGAAAAACACAGCTGCATTCATTGCTGATTACTACAATAAAATCGGGGTTCCCGTCCAGGAACAAGTCGGTGGCAATGGGGTGGTAGCAAGAATCGAGGGAGCCCTGCCGGGAAAAACAGTAGCTCTTCGTGCAGACTTTGACGCCCTCCCCATCCAGGATGAAAAGGATGTGGAATATCGCTCAACCGTTCCTGGCGTCATGCATGCATGTGGCCATGACGGTCATACAGCAACACTGTTAGTATTGGGTAAAACCCTGCATGAAATGCGCGATGTGCTATCCGGCACTATAGTTCTGATTCATCAGCATGCGGAAGAATATGCACCAGGCGGAGCGAAACCCATGATTGAAGCGGGCTGCCTGGATGGAGTGGATGTTATTTTCGGAACTCATTTATGGTCAAGTGAGCCTCTCGGAAAAATTCTATATCGGACAGGTCCCATCATGGCTGCTGCTGATAGATTTGAAATCGTCATCAAGGGGTCCGGCGGTCACGGGGCACAGCCTCATAAAACGAAGGATTCCATCGTGATCGGGGCTCAAGTCGTTTCCGAGCTTCAGCAAATTGTCAGCAGAAGAGTGAATCCGATTGACCCTGCCGTCGTGACAATCGGTTCATTTATGGCAGATAACGCATTTAATGTGATTGCCGATTCCGCTAAACTCATTGGAACAGTCCGTACATTCAATCCTGAGGTCAGAGACTTTATCGAAGAAGAAATCGAACAGATCCTGAAAGGTGCATGTCTTTCAGCCCGTTGTGAGTTTGAATATGTGTATGAACGCGGATATCCTGCTGTCGTGAATCACGCAGAGGAAACGGATCTATTGATTCAAAGTGTGGATACAGTCGATGAAGTTCATAGAGTGGAAGAAATTGAAATGCAAATGGGCGGGGAAGATTTCTCCCATTACTTAGAACGTGTAAAGGGTACCTTCTTTTTTACAGGTGCCAAGCCGGATAATGTTGAAGTTGCCTTCCCCCACCATCATCCCAAGTTTGATATTAACGAAAAGGCTCTTCTGATTGCCGCTAAATCACTGGCGTCTGCTGCCGTTCAATATCAACAAAGGCATTCTGTCACAGAGACGCTTACAAAGTAAGTCAAAAAAAGGATCAGGCGCCATAATGGCCTGATCCTTTACTCTTAATAAAAACGATGATTTTTTTCGATCTTACTTACCACCAAGACCCACCAGATCAATAGCGGTTGAAATAATAACCTCACCCAAAGCAGCACAACATTCGCTTCTTCATTCCCTGGAGCTGGAATTCCTTTAATGGCGGCATAAATATTGGCAGGAAAGATGAGAACTAAATAGATCGCTGTGATGACCCCCGCTTTTTCACGAGTCTTTGGAATGAGCAGGAGTACAGCCAATATAAACTCGATCATTCCCGTAATATACACGATTTCTTCCCTTAGAGGAATAAATTCAGGGATCATTTTTGCGAATCCTTGAGCTTCAATAAAGTGGAACACCCCTGCTAAAAAGAAGAAGAATGAGAATAGAATAAGTCCTAACACCCTCAAACCTTTCTTGCGTTTGTTCATCTATTTCACACCTCACTACTATAATGATAACGTACTTTCTAACTATACCTGAATATTCAGAGGAAATAAAAAAAAGCGTTTGCTTCCCGTAAAGCCTACCAATTATCCTCACAAAAAAAGATCGACCATCACGTCGACCTTCCCTCACTACTATTCTATATCATGAAAGTACCGAATCCGATAAGCATATTTTGCCACTTCCCCCAATTGATCAAGAAGTTGATAGTTTGCATAGGCTCCCACCACAGCCCCTACCCCGGGAATGAGTTGAAACAATTTAACGAAATCAATGTAATCCCGATACTCCTGCTGGAAAGTTCTCCAGTCCAATTCTTTCAGTTTTTCTTTTTCCACATCCCAGTTTTCGATGATGTCGAGGACATGTTTTTTATGAGAATCGCTGGAGAATGCAAGCTGAAAGACATATAGCAGAAACAGTCGTTCCTCATATTGTTTTGTATCATAGCCATGAATGGCAGAGCATTCGCTCAGAAATTTCATTTTGATTGATAGGAGCAACGGAAAATCTGCCAGGCCGAGAAAGATTCCACCTGCACCTGTTCCTGCCCCTTCAATCGTTGCCGCTTTCCTGTAAAATTCCATTCGTTCCTTCATCAGCGCTTCTCTTGCCTTCAGTGAAGACTTCACGGAGACCTGCTGAAGGGGTACCCACCCGCTTCCCTTTAACGTTACTTCTACCATCTTCTTGATACTTTCCGTTACTACGTTATGTGCTTTCTCAGGGATCCATTGATTCACTTTAGTTTGAGCCTGCTTCGAAACACGTTGGAAGATGGAAGATTTTCTACTGAACTTACGTTTCCAGGAATCGAGCTCTTCTCTTTCATGGTTCACACTGAACCACCATCCTTTTTTATCTGTTTACTCTTTCTATACGTTTCATTCTGGCGGATTGTTTCACTAAAATAATGTTTCTTCCATCTTCTTCAATCGCTGGACTAAGTAAAACTGACTAAATAGAATTGAAAATGATAACCCGACCAGTAACGTGATCAGCCCTTCTATCCATTCCCCCTTTAAAAATAGAGGAAGGGAAAACAGAGCGGCTTGGATCATCATGGCCTGATTCATGATTTTTTGAAAAGAGGATTTCTTTAATTCCCGTGATACGGGATAAATGAGTACCCATATTTTATAATCAAACCGTTTAAACAATGGGATCAGCTGAAAAGCTGTTAAATAAAGAAACACTAATGCCGTCAGAATACTGAAGATAAAAGAAGAATTCGAATAAATCAACAGAGCACCGATCAAGGTTAACCGAATGTAAAGACCCGAATATTCACTTGTTCTCACCAACGACCGAAGATACAAATACCGATACGTCGATGATTGAGAGAAAGGTGTCCGCACAAGCCCATCAAGCCATATTCTCCGGTGCACCTTCCCTTTCAGCTTAGGCACATCCGTGAACATATTGGCGATCCGGTAAAAGATCAGCTTTCGCTGCTGCTCCAGATTGATTAACAAATCCCATTTAAGATTTTTACCTTTTGTTGATTGAAAAAAGTAAAACGCATATCCGAGCATGATGAAGGCAACGACGATGACCATCCAGTATTCAGCGTCAGATAGCACCAAGAACACGAGAGCACCGCTTAATAAAAAGCGTAACAAGCTGTCCGTCAGGTGGGCTTCCCTTTCCTGAAATCGCAGCATGAACCAGCGTACATACAGATTCCATACCTTTAAGGCCAATACAAAGCCAAGTAACGGAAAGAAGCTTCCAAAGCTGCTCCCGGATACTGCTACATACATTGGCATGAGAGCAGCCAGTACGAGCAGTTGAATGTATGATTGAAACATGAAGCTGATCCAGATGCATTTGGTGAAATAACTCGATAAACGCCCTTCTAATGGTAAAAGGAATACGGCATCCGCTTCCCTCAGAAACGTATAAACCGGACTCCAGGCAAGTATCAGCCCAATGATCACCGCCATGATGAGTGGTGCAGGAAAAGCAGGATCCAGGGTTTTCACCCACTGATTATATGTATACGCTGCTCCTCCCAGAGCAAAGATCAGGACGAATAGTAAATGATCGTTAAACATGTATTTCAAATACTTTTGAAGCTCCTGATTATACTCTACAATTCGTTTCTTCCAAATACTTTCCACCTTATTCATCATGGGATTCTTCCTTTGTCAGCTGGATATAAATATCATCTAACGTTGCACCCGGCATGGAGAATTCCTTACGAAGCTCCTGAAGCGTTCCTTTTGCACGAATTTTCCCTTCATGAAGGATGATGAATGAGTCACAATATCTTTCTGCCGTTGCTAAAATATGCGTAGACATCAGTATTCCAGCACCATTTTGCTTCATCTCCTGCATCCAATCCAACAGTGACTGAATCCCGAGTGGATCTAATCCAACAAACGGCTCGTCAATGATATAGAGACTGGGCTGAATAAGAAAGGCGCACATGATCATCACCTTTTGTTTCATTCCTTTTGAAAAATGGGCAGGAAACCAGCTCATCTTCTTCTCCATACGAAAGGCCATCAACAGTTTATCAATTCTTCCTTTATACTCAGACTCCGATAAGCCGTAAGCCATGGCCGTAAGTTTTAAATGCTCTTCAAGGGTAAGCTCATCATAAAGAATCGGTGTTTCCGGTATGTAAGAAAACTGCTTTCGATACTGATCGGCATCACTCTTCAAGGTGTGACCATTAATAACCACTTCTCCTTGCTTTGCTTCCATGAGACCAATTATATGCTTGATCGTCGTACTTTTCCCTGCTCCGTTCAGGCCGATTAATCCGACAATTTCATTTGAATGTATGGAGAATGTTATATCCTTTAATACCGGTTTTCGGGTATATCCGCCAACCAGGTGTTTGATTTCTAATAATGACACGAACAGCAACGTCCTTTCTCTTCTACATGGTTTTCTCTATTTTATCAAAATTTCATGGTAAAGGCATTGTTAAACCAATTTCCCATGCCATATTTTAGCATTCATAACCATAACCGATTTGCACATCATAATATTTGAAGGGGCCAGCAATAAGAAAAAGGGGATGGTTGTTAAAGACCAGCTAACCGATTTCACTATTGTTTGCGACTGTAAGGATTGTCGTCTTCTATAGTGAATGACACACTCACCATATTCATTTGTTCAAAAAATTGATAAATGAGGTGTTTGTTAAAGCACACTTTGACTGAATCAACTTACTTTATTAGCTTCTCAAGCTTAGGAGATAAGGGGATGGTCACATTGCACAAAGTCATTCATGTTTCTAATGGTTTACACATATCATCCTTATAGCAAATGAGGTGTTTGTCCAAGACGGCTAACAGTTTCTATTGTCTGAATTGCTTAAATAGCGAAAAGATAAGGGGATGGTCGCATTGAACAATTTTCATTCTAACTTAAGAATGTATCACTACAGAAGCTACTAGCGAATGAGGTGTTTATCAAAGAGAATGAAGCCTGACATATAAACCTTTATAGTATTACCCCTTCAAGAAGAGAGGCAGGAAAATCGTTCCTGTCTCTTCTTCATTTATTTTCTCTTTCATGATAAAATACATAAAAATGCCATTACTGAAAGGTGGAGTAAATATGAGTGACTGTATTTTTTGCAAGATTATCGACGGTGAGATCCCTGCAATGAAAGTGTACGAAGATGAACATGTCCTTGCTTTCCTTGATATTAGTCAAGTGACGAAAGGACATACATTACTAATTCCAAAGGTACATAAAGAAAATATCTATGAGCTGACTCCCGATATGGCAAGCCACCTCTTCTCCGTTGCACCTAGGATTGCTGAGAGTATAAAGGCCGAGTTTAATCCAATTGGAATGAACTTGTTAAGCAACGCAGGTGAAGAAGCAGGACAATCTGTCTTCCATTTCCACATGCACTTCATTCCCCGCTACGGCCAGGGAGATGGCTTTGGAGCCGTTTGGAAGACTCATAATGATGACTACACTCAAGAAGACTTAAAAGGAATAGCTGAATCCATAGCACAGCATCTTTCATAAAAATCGAGCCTGATCCCTGAAGCTAAAGGGAATCGGGTTTTTCAGAATAATTAATCTTTGACAACGATTTTCGGTATGTTATAATGTACCTATCTTTTCGCTAATGGCAACAGTGCACATTAGGAGAAGCAAATAGTATAGTTTAGTTGAGGAGAGATGAGAAATGAATACAAAAACACTTGTATCCCTGTCATTATTAGTGGGGATCGGAGCCGTCCTGCACACAGTGATTCCTGGAATTTTCTTAGGAATGAAGCCGGACATGATGCTTACGATGATGTTTCTGGGCATTATATTATTTCCAGCTAAGAAAAACGTATTGCTTTTAGGTTTATTAACTGGAGTCATTTCAGGTCTGACAACACAGTTCCCTGGAGGATTCTTACCTAACCTGATCGATAAACCGATCACGGCATTCGTTTTTTACGGACTTTTCCTGGCTACTAAAAAGGTCACTCGTTCACTTGTAGGGGCTTCTGTTCTAACAGCTATTGGTACACTCGTATCAGGAAGTATATTCTTACTTTCTGCTTATGTGATTGTCGGTCTGCCTGGAGCTTTCTTTGCTCTATTTGCAGCAGTCGTACTTCCAGCTACACTTGTTAACGCCGGGGCAATGTTTGTGGTCTATCCAATCATTAACGGGATTTTAAAACGTTCAACCATTCGAGAAGCTGTCACAACAGAACAGCTATCCTAATTTAATCATAGTAAAGCCCTCCATTCATTGTGAATCGCCACCTGAATGGAGGGCTTTTTCTATATCTTACTTGACTGCAACCCATAAGAGCACTCCAATCAAAAAGGTGATCACCCCACCGGACCCCATTATGGCAGCACGCTTTTTTAATATATTCTTAGGAGGATACATACCCGGCCTTTGAATGGAAATGAAATTATACACCATACTTAGAAATAAGACTGCACAGAGGGCAAAGAAACCAAAGATTATCCCGTCCATCGATTACAACCCCTCCTTTACTCCACCTCTTACCTTTATTTTTATGCTGCAAATAAGAAAGTTATGAATTGACTTGTTTTAATCTGTTTTAAAAGGGAAAAGGAGAATACATGTCGATTGTAGAAATAGAGTATTATAGAACTAGAAGAACGAGGTGATCATAGTGAACAAGAAATCCCTGGCTTACGGGCTTTTAATCGGTGGAGTGGTTGGAGGAGTAGCATCCCTTCTTACGTCTCCTTCATCGGGGAAAGATATCCGGGCACAAATCAAGGACAAGAAAGATGAATGGACTGGAGTAATCGAAGAGATGAAGGTGAATATTGGCGAATTGAAAGATTCCATCGGCACCCTGTCTCAGGAAGGAAAAGAAACGGTCATGCAGCTTTCGAAAGATCTTCAAGCTTCTTTCAAACAATGGCAGGCTTCGACAGAGCCAAATAATCGAAGACTTCAGGAAGAAATCCAATCCATCCAAAGAACCATTGAAGACTTGGAAAAATCGATTAACTCAGCAAATACACCGAATCAATAACCAGATCCCCACAGCCCTTTTCACTAATGATGAGGAAAGACTGTGGGGTTTTTTTGATGAAATAGGGATTATATCGATTCTGAAGAAACATGTTTTGAAAAAAAATTATTATCCCCCGTCTTTTCTTTCAATATAATAATTACATGAAAAAATCCCGTCATTACAGTATCCATCCACCCATCAACCTCTGTTTTTCACAGTATGTCCAAACCAAAAATTATATACTTCGAAAAATTTTGTCAATTTAACCTTTATTAATTATTACTTTATTGGCATAATAAAATATAAGCGCTTTCTTTTTTGTACTAGTTGTTTTAGTAAGTCATTTTGGTACTACTTAGATTTAAAAAGATTTTCTAGCAAAGTGGGTGAATGAGATGAAGGAAAGAGAATTTACTTTGAAAGAGGCTATGCTCTTCAGTCAAAGGATGGCTCAGCTTAGTAAAGCTCTGTGGAAGGCCATAGAAAAGGACTGGCAGCAATGGATCAAGCCATACGACTTAAATATCAACGAACATCATATTCTCTGGATTGCGTATCATTTAAAGGGTGCTTCCATTTCAGACGTAGCCAAGTTTGGTGTTATGCACGTTTCAACTGCATTTAACTTCTCCAAGAAATTAGAAGAACGGGAATTACTACAGTTTTCTAAACGGGAGAACGATAAACGGAACACCTATATTCAATTGACGGCTAAAGGGGAAAATATACTTCTTGAGTTAATGAAGAACTATAAGCCTGAGAGCCACTCAATCTTCCAGGGAGTTTCCCCATTAAGGGAATTATATGGAAAGTTCCCTGAAATGATTGAGATGATGACCGTCGTGCGAAATATATATGGAAATGATTTTATGGAGATATTCGAAAAATCGTTTCATAACATTGAAAATGATTTTTCTGATGATAACGGAAAACTGGGGGAATTATTTCAAGATGAAGAAGAATTGGCTTGATCTACATGCTCTTCTTTAACTGTTTCATCAAAGCTGGATAAATGTCTTGAGCTAAACAGCTATCAACCACTTCATGAACCTTCAGCTTTGAATGAAGCTCTTCTTCAAACTCTTTGAAAAGCGGAGTATTGTACACGAATCCTTCCGCTTTTTGCTTTTGGAGTTTCATGCTCAACCTATCACAAACTATAAAGAACTCCTTCACTTCTCTCTCCGACAAACCCATACGAATGATCATTCGATGAAATGGAAAACCATTTTCGGGGATCATCTCCGCCATTAACCGTTGATAATACTCGAGTTTCTCTATACGTTTCAGTAAATCATTCATCTTAATCACCCTTCAATCATTGCAAAAAATTCTCATACTCTCATTGTACAAAACTATAACATACCTTTCCCAAAAAGTTCTTCTAAAAAATATGAAAAAATCAGCCTGAAATGTATTGATTTTTTCCGGCAATCGTAATAAAGTATGTTAGGCACTTAACTATGATTTATTCGTCTAATGGAGGCGATTTTTTTATGCATTGCTGGAAAACAATCAATCTGGAAAAACAATTCGGATTTTACCGAGTCTTTTTACTTTCATCCATCATCATGATGATGGTATTCTCATTAATATACGTACCAATTAACTTACTATTTCCAAGTGCATTCTATGATAACCATTTCCTTGTGTTCTTCATAGGAATGTTGAGCATCTATCCGTTGCATAAGTTTTTTCACATTGTACCGATACTACCCTTTGTAAAAAAAATGAAATGTAGATGCAATCGGAAACTATTCTTTTTACCGATCGTTTCTTTGCGAGTAGATCAGCCTATCTCAAAATACCGTTATATGCTTGCCCTGGTGGCACCATTCTTTGTGTTGAACGGGATTTTGCTATACGGATGCATCCACTTTCCGCACTATTCTCATTACTTTACAATGCTGCTTGCATTTCATTCAGGAATCTGTGCCATTGACTTTATTTATGCAAAGCAACTCATGGATTCCCCAAAGAATGCATTAATTGAAGAGAACGATGATGGATACGAAATATTGATTTATCAGTAAGGATGATGGACGGCCATTGAAACACACACTCGATGGAAGAAATCATCCTTCTGCTTTTCTCAGGTATTTTCACGAAGATTCTTCATTTACTGATCGAAAATTCCTGGGTGCACTTGGACGGAATGGTAAAAAGAATGCAAAAAGCCTTATTTGCATGATTAATGCAATACTCTCGCTACCAATTAGAGAAATTATTTGGTAATGTATAGCTTAAAGGAGATAACGGGGAGGGGTTTGGATGATCTCCATGTTTTTAGTGTTTGCTGTTTTCATCTTATTCTATATAAATAAAATGACAAACGCATTATGTTTACAAAAAGAAATACCTGAAGAACGCCAACCAAAGGTGTTTAGAACCATCAATATCCTAATCACCATACTACTGGTCTCTTCTTATATAGAAATTCTCTTTACATAGAAAAGCGGAGGCGGCTCGTTCAGAGGCGACAAGCATAAGGTAAACCTACCGGAAAGGCGCTCTTTGCCTTTTTGGTAGGTTTACCTTATGACCTCGAGCCTCTAGCCGCCGGAGCTGGACAATCAGAAAAGCGGAGGCGGCTCGTTCAGAGGCGACAAGCAAAAAGCAGATCCGGAAAGTCAGGATCTGCTTTGTTTTTTCTATAAGTCATCGTTTAATTAATAAACGTATGCTGCACCAATGATGATTAACAAAATGAATAGAACAACGATTAACGCAAATCCTCCGCCGTAAGCACCTGACATCTGCGCTTCCTCCTTTCATGTATGAAAAAGCCGCCTAAATATGAATAAAGCAAAAGGGGCCGCCTTTCTAAAGGTATTGCCCCCTCTACAGTCTTTATCCGATAACTTTAAACCCTGAGGCTAAAATTATAGCCATGCTGCACCCACAATGATTAACAGGATGAACAGTACTACGATTAACGCGAAACCTCCGCCGTATGCATTACCCATAACTTTCCACCTCCTTTGAAGCGCTAATTTATCTTATTCAAGTTAGCTGCCGTTTGTTTTAGGCTAATGTCATAAATTTAATTTTTTTTAGCAAATAAATGCGGCACCAACGATGATTAATAAGATGAACAGCACTACGATTAACGCGAATCCGGAATTGTATCCACAGCTCATATTTATTACCTCCTTTTCTCTCTTCGCTCTTATCATATGAAAGTACCTAGGAAATGGGTGTGTAAAATGCCCATTTTTCTGAAGATTAATATGGAAAATATTTTTTTTCATGGAAAAAGTATGTTATAGTATGGTTTGTAGAAATTTGACAAGCCATCAAACGAATATATTGTAGGAGTTGGTCACCATGAAAAAATGGATCATTTCAGTATCATTGGCTGCGGGAGTCGTTGGACTTGCAGGATGCAGCGGAGACGGTGCTGAAGGAAACAGTGAAGTTGTTGCAACAACAAAAGCTGGAGACGTAACAAAAGATGAACTTTACAAATCAATGAAGCAAAAATTCACTCCACAAATGGAACAAGCCCTTCAAGAATTGGTTTATACGAAAGTACTTGAAGAAAAGTATGACGTGTCGAAAGAGGAAGTTGACGAAAAGCTGAATGAAGCCAAAGATCAATTGGGACCTCAATTCGAAATGTTCTTACAACAATATAATCTTGATGAAAAATCGTTTAAAGAATACTTAAAGCTTCAATTACTTCAAGAAAAAGCTGCGATCTCTGACGTGAAAGTTACTGAAGAAGAAGTAAAGAAATACTACGAGACATGGAAGCCTGACATTCAAGTTCGTCACATTCTTGTAGATGATGAAAAAACAGCTAAAGAAGTGAAACAAAAATTAGCTGATGGTGGAAAATTTGAAGAACTTGCAAAAGAATACTCTAAAGATCCTGGTTCTGCTGAAAATGGCGGAAGCTTAGGCTGGGTAGACAATGCAGGACGTCAAAACTTCGTACCTGAATTCTCTAAAGCTCTGGACACTTTAGAAAAAGGCAAAGTGAGCGAGCCGATCAAAACAGAATATGGCTACCACATCATTGAAGTGACAGATAAAAAAGAAAAGAAATCCTTTGACGAGATGAAAAAGGAAATCGAAAAAGAACTGAAGCTTTCGAAAGTGGATCCTCAAAAAATCCAGGAAGCGATGAAAGCTGAAATCGAAAAAGCTGACTTAAACATTAAAGATAAAGATCTTAAAAAAGCATTTGATCAAGTGCTGAACCCTGCGGCTGCACCTGAAGGCGGAGAAGCTCCTGCTGTACCTGAAGGAGAAGAAGCTCCAGCACCTGCCGAAGAGTAGACCAAAAAGGCCTGACGGATCCACTCCATCAGGCCTTTTTATTCTCTATGATCAAGACGTAAGTTGACGTCTCCGCTCCTTCTCCTCTTTCATACGATGAATGTAGACTTCTCCTTCTTTCTCTATCCACTCATCTTCCATATTCTTTTCTTCCTTAGCTGATTTAATCGTCATAAAGGCACTCCCGAAAATCCCTGCTACAACCAAGTACATCCAAATAGGTAGTGTCATTTGCTTCATCTCCTTATAGGTTTGTCCTCTTTATTAACACTATATGTAGTGAAGAGATAAAACATAACTGGATTTAATCTTTTATTCTACTAAAAAGACCCCGCTCCTTTATCCGGGGTCTAACAGGTTACCTATTTATGAAAAGTCGGTTTATAGAATGAACGATTATCAAGGGCAAATACTCTTTCTGTATACTCCCCTGGTTTCACCCGTTCCAATGCACGATCCAGCATATTCATCTTTGCATCCACGTTATCGATGTAATGCAGGATTTCAGCTTCACGAATGAGCGGCGGCTTAGGACTACCCCATTCCGCTTTTCCATGATGACTCAATACGAGATGTTGAAGGATCATCACTTCTTCCCCTTCAATTCCAAGCTCATCTGCAGCTTTTCCAATCTCGTTCACCATGATCGAAATATGACCGATCAGATTCCCTTCAATCGTATACGTAGTAGAGGTTGGACCTGAAAGCTCTATGACTTTGCCTAAATCATGAAGAATGACCCCGGCGTACAATAGGTCTGAATCCAGGGATGGATACAGTCCTGCAATGGCCTTCGAGAGGTCCAGCATCGATACAACATGATACGCAAGGCCTGACACAAATTCATGATGATTCTTGGTAGCCGCCGGATATTCCAGGAAAGGCTTCTGATATTTTTTAATCAAGTGCCTTGTGATGCGTTGTATATTTGGATTTCTCATTTCAAAAATATACTGAGTGATTTTACTCGTCATTTCCTCAATGCTTACTGGCGCCGTTTCCAGGAAGTCCGAAATGGCATAACCATCTGCCGGGGAAGCCGGGCGAATCTGCTTGATCTTGAGCTGACTCTTTCCACGATAACTATGTATGTCTCCAACAACCTGTACGATTGTTTCAGGTTGGTATGCCTTCTCATCCTGCTCAGAAGCATCCCAAAGCTTAGCTTCCATGTTTCCACTCTTATCTTGCAGAATCAGCGTTAAAAACGGCTTACCTGTATTTGTCGTGCCTTTGGTCATTTGTTTAATTAATAGGGGTAATTCGATTGTTTCTCCGACATTAAATTGGGTAATCCCAGACATCTCTTCTCCTCCGTCCAACTATATTAGTAGTAGTTTCAGTATATCATATTTCGATAGAGTACAGGGGTGGAAAGGGTTGGAGCGTGATGCGGGCCAGGATTGTGCCAAACGATGATCAAATTCCAGAGGTCCGTCCCTCTCTTTCCACAACAAAAAAACCGCCCCCACCCGGAGACGGTACTAAAGCCTAATTCACCAATGCTTTTTTTTGTTTCTTGCTAATCCAGACTTTCGTCGCTACCAGTCCTACGAGCATAATGAATGCTCCGAAGAAGTAGGGAATATGTATATTCCACTCAAACAGTGTCCCGGCAAGTAACGGTCCAGCGACATTACCAAGACTGAGAAATGAGTTGTTCAGCCCCATGACGGTCCCCTGTCGTTCTCCTGCCAGTTTTGAAATAAGGGAATTCAACGATGGACGGAGCAAGGAGTTTCCGACAAAGAAAACGGCGGTTGTGATCAAGACCCCTACAAAGTTAGTGGCAAATGTCATGATGACAAATCCCAGTGCACTGAGGAGCAATGAGCCGGTTACGACCTTTTCCTCACCGAAGATCTTCGTCGCCCTTCCCACACCCACTCCTTGAACAAGAGTACCGATGATACCAATGATCAAAATGATGATCCCGACTTCCTGTGGACCATAGCCATATCGTTCAAGTGCATAGTAGCTGAAGATTGATTGGAAATTCGCCAATCCAAAGCTCATGATGAATACGAGTACCAACAGAAACCCGACCGGACTCATCACCGCATTCTTCATGACCACGAAGCGGTTTTCACGTTTTTCATTCGGGTCAAAGGTTCTTTTTTCCTTTGGATAGGATTCCGGTAATATGATGACCGAAACGATTGCTGCAATGGAGGCGGCGATCCCTGCAAAGATAAATGGATAGGAGAGATTGATTTCTGCCAGCCATCCTCCGATTCCAGGCCCGATGACGATTCCAAGACCCATGGCGGCACCAAGGATCCCCATCCCTTGCCCCCGATTGTCCTCATCCGTAACATCTGATACATAGGCCATGGCAGTCGGCATTAATGCTGAGCCGAAAACGCCTGCCAGGATCCTGGACAGAAATAGCATCCATAATCCTACAGCAAAGGCAAAAATGAATTCAGCTATGGCAAACCCTATCAGGCCGATGGTGATTAATGGTTTCCTCCCGATTCGATCAGATAACCGTCCCCAGATAGGAGCAAATAAAAACTGCATAAAGGCAAATACAGCCACCAACGCTCCAAGCGTTTGAGCATTGGCGTTGAATTTTTCGACGTAGAAAGGAAGAATGGGGATGACCAGCCCGATTCCAACCATGACGATAAATAAGTTAAAGCTCAGTAGTGCCAGCGGTCCCCGATTTCGTTTGGACCCTTTTGTTTTTGTCATACTATGTGTTCCTTCTTTCTGACTTTCATTTCATTCCCGTGCTCGTGTAAACAAACTCCTTGTAGTATTGTAACGAATCTGAGAAATTATTGCCAATTCAAATTCTTTAAAGAATCATGCATTTCGGATCGATTCCTTATCCATTCGCTTTAACACGATCATTTCATCCTTGGTAAACTCATTTCTTATATGAGAATGGCAGGTGAAGAACAGAGTCTGATGGTTCGTTGCCATTTTCCTCAACAGCTTTAGAAATGCGTTCGTTCTTTCCCGATCAAAGTTGACTACGCCATCGTCGATCATTACCGGCAATGGGTACTTGTCCCGGAAAGATTGAATGAGGGCAAAGCGAATCGAGATGTATAACTGTTCTTTCGTTCCTTGACTGAGTTCCACTGCATGGAAAACTGCACCGTCCTTCCTCTCTACCCTGATCATCTCATCATCCCGTAAGAAGATCCGTAGATAGTGCCCTTCCGTCAGCTCTCTAAAGTTCTCCTCTGCAAGCTCCATCACTTTAGGCATCTTCGATTTCTGGTAAAGATCCATTGTTTTCCTTAAGGCCACTTGTGCTAACGTATATTTGGACCAGTCATACGCAAGTTCTTGAAGCTCAGCCTTTTTGCTTTGAAACTCCTGAAGGATCGTGGAGTAGCTCTTTCCTTCCTCCAGCACTTTTATTTCATACGAAATGGTAGCGAGCTCTTTTTGATGAGCAGAGAGCTCAGTTGAAAGCTCTTCGATTCGTTTCGATACCCATTTTAATTTTTTTCTGCTATCTTCCTCTGAATCAAACCGAAGAAACGTGTTGAGTGTTCGTTCGGTCAGCCTCGTTTTCATTCCATTATATTGAGCCGATAGGTCCATTCTCTCTTCGGCGTGAAGTTTTTTTTCTCGAAATTCCGTTTCTTCCATGCACCCTGCAGATTGGAGAAGCGTTCCAACCTCTTCACGGATCTTTCCACCTTCAATTCTGAGCTTCTCTATCTCGAAAGAAAGAGGCTCGAGCTCCGTTTGGATGCTATTGATTATGAGGGTTTTCTTTTCAATATCCTGCATGATTCCCTTCAGTTTAATTATGGCCTCATCCACTGTGGTAAACGTGAGAGAGTGTCGGTGGAACCATTCCTGACAATGGTCCCTATACTCATTCAACTTTCGGACCACATATTCTTGTTCTTCTTTAAGTTGGATATAAGCCTCATAATTCGAGACGGTCTCTTTCATTTTGACAAACGCATCAGGCAGCCACTTCCAGTGAAAATCAGAAGGTAAACAGAGCTCTGATTTCAGACCGGATATCCTCTCATCTCCTGAAACAATTTCTTTCTCTACTTCCTTCTGTTTTGCATGGAGCTTCTGGAGTTTTGCCTGTTGCTCTTCTAATGAAAGAATTCGCTGCTTCCACTCGTTCCTCAACTCCATTTGCTGCTTTAGGCTTTGCTCAGCCCTATCCAAAGAGTGAAATTCCATTTGACCTTCCGGCTGAAACTCTTTTGCTCGTGCTTTAGTTTGTTGAAGGATGCTGGATTCTTCTCTCAGATTACCCCTCGCCTGCATTCCCGATGCACCTACTACAATGAGAAGAAGCAAGCTGATACCGATAATGAGCCCATTTCCGTTCACGATTGCCCATGACCCAATCCCGAATAAAAGAAGGAGTGCTGCACCCATTAAGAAGAGCTGCCGGGAGAAGGAGGACTTTTTTCTGATGAAACGTTCTTCAGCCTCTTTCACTTGCAGGCTCATCCAATGTGCCTGGTCCCGTGAAGCTTGCCGGGAAGATTCCATTTTCACCGTTCTTTGCAATTCTTGATACTCATCTTCTTCCATCAGCCGGTCCTCTAAGCTATCACACTTCCTTTCGATGTTGTGAAGTTCTTCTTCTTCCTCTTGGTAATGCTTCTGAAAGCTTTCCCGTTCATGAAGGAGCTTTGATTGCTGATCCAGTGCGTTTTGAATACGGTCAGACATCATTAAGCTAGTATCCAGGGCCGGGATGTCCTCCATCTCTATTGTTAATCCCAATTCACGGATCGTAGCGTTGATCTTACTACGCACCGTTTTCAGATCTCTGCTCCGTTCACTGCTTTCTTCTTTCCATTTCATATAAAAAGACTGTTGAGACAATATCTTTTCTATAAAAGGAAGGTCTTCAACCAGGGAAGGATCAATCACTTCTGACTCTAATTTATCATGCAGATTTTCTTGTTTCGTCACCAAGGTTTCAAGATATGCCGACACTTGTCTTTCTTCCGTTTTAAGTTCGTTTAAACGCTCTAATCCTTTTGCAGGAAACTCAATTGTTTCCAATTGGGTAAGCCTCTCCTCCACTCCTTTGAAGCTAGTGAGTGCTTCCCAGTTTTCATTAACTGAAATCAGGTTCTCTTTCTTTTCAGCAAGAGATGCCTTTTCGGTCTCTAAGGATGAAATCCGGGTTTCTAACGATTTTTGCTTTGCTATGAGAGGACGGTATTGATCATTTTTTTCTTTTCCTTCCTTTACTTGTTTTTCAAGGAGTTTTAATTGTGTCAACACTGCGTTGATCATCGGCTTTCTTCCCGATTTCTTAAACAGCTGTTCCCTTTCTTTCTGCCAATTCTGTTCCATCTGTAACAGGAGGTCCGTCCCTGTAGAGCCTGCAGAGAATAGGTAGCGGTTCAGTTCATCTTTTTTGAGGCGCTGAATGTTTTGCAGGCCTTCGAGGTTGAATGAGAATATGTTTTGGTAAGTTGTCCTGTCCATATTTCCGAGCAGGTGTTTAAGGGTTTCTTCTCCTTCGGTTCTTCCGTCCTCGAATTGAACGGTCACGTCCCCTGTGGCCTTCCCTTTAACCCGCTCGATAGTGAGGAGTCCTTGTCCTTCCATGCTGCAAAGAATTCTCCCCCCATACTCTGTAGTAGATTTCGGTTCATACCTGAGAAGGGATTGCTGCTTCGTCGGAAACCCGAACAAAATGCTATGTATGAACGACATAATCGTTGATTTACCAGCTTCGTTTTCCCCATAGAATAATTGAAGGTCACCCATCGTATAGTGCTTGTTTTCTATTTTTCCGTATCCATAAATATGAAGTTCGAGCAGTTTCACCCCATTCACCTCCACGATCAGCCTTTATCTTGTAACAAGTGCTCTGTTTCTTCTATTAAAGATTTCTTCTCTTCTTCCTTTAAGGGATCCAGAAAGCGGTAAATAGAAGGGTGCTCAAACAGTTCTGCCAGGGCATCCTTCCATTCTTCTTCACCCATGTTTTCCAGAGTCTCCATTACTTCCTGTTTGAATGGATCCTGTTCCATTCCACGACTTGCTTGTGTATGATTCCATCGTATTGAATGAATCCACTTCAACCCCCGGTGACTCTCGTATTCTGACTGCAATGCTTCCAGTAGATCACCATTTTCTATTTTGCCAGCCATGTCTTGAGGGAGTGATTCATCATCCGTCAAGATCACCTCAATTAACACATCCCCTTCTTCAAGAGATTCCAGAGCTTGCTGGATACGCTGAAAGATTTCCCCAAAGCGCTGAACACCCTGAAGGGATACGGTGCATGTCTTCCACATCAAGTCGTGAGTCGGGATAAATGTTAATTCTGTATGGTGATGATCAAGCACCACTTCATAGCATCCTTTTTCACCTGTTTCTTTTCGATGTCTTCCCTGGATGTTACCTGGATACACGATGTAGGGCTCTTCGTGCAGAATCTGCCGCTCATGGATATGCCCCAAAGCCCAGTAGTGATAATTCTTCTCCAATAGTTCCCTTACTGCAAAAGGAGCGTACGTTTCATGTGAAGAATGCACACTTCCTTCGCTTCCATGGAGGATGCCTATCGTATAGCGGTCAACGGAACGTTTGGGATAATCAGCAATCCTTCTCTCCTGGATATGTCTTGTACCATAGCTGAATCCGACTATATCCACAGTTGTCCCATTCTTTACAGTAAGCTGTTTCGCTTCTGTTTCTGTGTTAAAAATATGTATGTTATCCGGCATATCGAGCTCTAATCGAAAGCTTCCAAGATGATCATGATTCCCGTGAACAACGTATACAGGAATGTTGTTTGAATGTAACAGCTTGAATTGCTTCAATAATTTCGCCTGCGCACGAATGCTGCGATCTTCTTCGTCAAACAGATCCCCGCTGATAATCATGAAGTCAATTTGTCTATGAATCGCTTCCCTTACCACTTTTTCAAAAGAGGCAAAGGTACTATTATGTATTCGTTCGAACAATTCTTTCGGTAAATGTTTTAGTCCGATAAAAGGACTATCAAGATGTAGATCTGCTACATGAAAAAACCGGATCTTCCCCATGAAGTTCCCTCCCTGCACTACGAATATACGTTCTTATATTCTTTCATTATATCCTAAAACCGGCGATAATTTCAGTATATATTCAACATTTCACGCGATTCATAGAGAAAGACTGCCCCGGACGACGGAGACAGCCTGCTCTTACCTATTATTTTTTCGATGTGATATCGATTGCTTTTTTAATATCTTTATATGAATTAGATTTTCCGTATAGGAGCACTCCTCCGCGATACACCCTTGCTCCAAATACTCCAAGAATAATGATCGTCACAAGGAGGACCACAATTCCTATAACGGGTTCATACACTGGAAGATTCAGCATCCCTACACGAAGGAACATAACCATCGGTGTAAAGAACGGGATATACGAAGTGATCGTGACAAAACTGGATTCCGGATTTCCAAGACCGAACATGGAGATGAAGAATCCAATCATGATCAGGAAGGTCATCGGCATGATCATCTGCTGTACATCTTCGATTCTACTGACAAGAGATCCCAGTAATGCAGCCAGCGTTGCATACAGGAAATACCCTAATAAAAAGAATAAGACCGCATATATGATGACACCTACAGATAGAGATTCAAATCCGAATCCTTCAAAGAAACCCCCGACCAGTTCATCTTTCTTTTGAATCATTGTAAAATAGCCTACAGCCAGGATTACGGCTAACTGTGTTAACCCTGCGAGGCCGATTCCAATAATTTTGGCAAACATTTGTTTCACCGGGGAGACACTCGATATGAGGATTTCCATGACCCGGGAGCTTTTCTCTGTCGCGACTTCCATGGCTGTCATGTTGGCGTAAGCGATGACAGAGAAATAAATAAAGAATAATAGAACATATACAATACCCCTTGCCTGACTTAGTTCTTCTTCAGACTTGGCTCCTACAACAAGGGCTTCCTTCTCAAAGGCAACAGGAACGCTAAGAAGTGCCAGCTCTTCACCGGAAAGCTCCAGAATACTTGCAGCCAGTGAAGACTTTACATTTTGCAGGGCGATTTGTAATTCCCCGGTCACATTGGACTCTGATAACGAATTGGATTTATACAGAGCTTGTGGAAGGCCTTCAGCGCTTTCACTCAAAATGAGTAATCCTTTTATTTCTTCAGATTCTATTTTCTTTTCGATTTCTTCCATCGATTGAGTGGCAGGTTCAAGCTCAATCTCGCTATTCATGATCTCCAGCTGTTGCACAAGCGGATCATACAGCTTGCCCGTTTCGTCCTGAACCGCTATCTTACTCGTGTCATCATCACTGAAGTTCGATATGATACTGTCAAAATTGGCCAATAATACAAGGGCTGCGGCAATGATGACGGTGGATATGATAAAAGATTTAGCCTTAAGCTTAGATAAATAAGAGTGACTAAGGATCAAGAAGAAATTATTCATAAGAAGTTCCCACCTTTTCTATGAAGATATCGTTCAGGGAAGGTTCTTCTAATTCGAACTTACGAAGGAATCCCTTTTGAACAACATCATGAAATACCCCCTGGGCAGCAGCCTCAGACTCGACCTGAAGAAGCACTCCTTCCGTTGTTTCTTTCAGCTTCGTCACTCCTTTCAAATCCTTCAGATATAGAAGATCAAAATCGGAGTGAATCACCACATTCTTCTTCCCAAAAGAACGCTTGATCTCCTTCAAGCCACCATGCACGACGGGACGCCCTTTATGCATGATGCACAGGCTTTCACAGAGCTCCTCCACATGCTCCATGCGGTGACTGGAGAACACGATTGTCGTTCCATTATTCTTGATTTCCCGGACCGCATCCTTTAACAGTTCAACATTAACCGGATCGAGACCGCTGAACGGTTCGTCGAGAATCAGTAAACTGGGCTTATGAATAACCGATGCGATAAACTGTATTTTTTGCTGATTTCCTTTTGAAAGTTCTTCTACTTTCTTGTTGACGTTTTGAGGAACATTGAATCGTTCCAGCCAGTAATCCAGTTCCTTCAGGATAATCTTTTTCTCCATCCCACGAAGACGGGCCAGAAAGACGATCTGATCGCTCACCTTCATTTTCGGATATAGTCCTCTTTCTTCAGGCAGATATCCAATTTCCGGACTTGTAGAATAATCGATCCGTTTCCCTTTCCACGTAATCTGCCCTTCCGTTGCATCTAACAACCCTAACACCATTCGAAATGTCGTCGTCTTCCCGGCCCCATTGGCGCCCAGGAACCCAAACATTTCACCCGGTGGGATGTTCAGTGACAGCTGATCAACTGCTGTAAATTGTCCAAACCGTTTGGTTACCTGTTGTATATTCAAACCCATTTCAGCATTTCCCTCCCATACCCATAAAACGAGCATCTTTTTTCTCTCTAGTACTCTACGATTCTATCCAAAAAAGGTTTCATTTTCCATCCTTTTTTCTTTATCAAACTATTTAGACTTTCCAAAAAAATGATAATATGAAAAAATAAAAGAGTACATGAATTCTATACAAAGGGGTATATCACAATGAAAGTATACAAATTGACGGTTTTTGAAAAAGACGGAAAAAAGATTCTGGATGAATCATTCGAAGCTTCATCCGACAGCGACGCAAAGAAAATGGGAGAATCCATGTTAGAAGAAAAGGGGTACTCCGATCATACTCATCGCTGTACTTCTCCTCTGGGGAAACTGTTGTTGTTTCATGTGTAAGGCTTACATCCTGCATTGCGGGTCACGTCAAGTGGCTTGTAATGCATTTTTAAATTAAAAGGCTGAATGTATAATAAAAAAGAACCAACCCCTTCAGGTTAGTTCTTTTTAACTATTATTCTCCCTTAAATTCAGGTCTTCTTTTCTCCACAAATGCGCGAATGCCTTCCTGGTGATCCGAGGTTTGGCGCATGAGCCATTGCCCTTCTTTTTCCAGATCAAGTGCCCGCTGAAGTCTTTCTTTGTTTAATGTGACATATACATCTTTCGTTTTCAGCATCGCCTTCGTCGGTGCACTTAATACTTGTTTTGTATAGCGTTCTATGCCTTCTTCCAATTTTCCTGAAGGAATCGCTTCGTCAACCAGTCCCTTCATAAGAGCCTCTTGCCCTTCCAATACTTTACCGTTCCAAATCAATCGTTTCGCTTTATGTGTTCCCAGGCGCTCCTGCAGAAGAAAATGACTTCCACCATCCGGAATCAGTGCGATGCCGATAAAGTTCATGGCGAGCTTGCTGTCTTCTTCACACAAAATATAGTCGGAGCAAAGCGCCAGGCTGAAACCAAGACCTGCAGCAGCACCATGTATACCTGTTAGAACAATTTTCGGCATGGTGTAAAGCGTCATCACCAGTTCACTGATGGTATCCATAATACTTGAGAACTGTTCTTCTCCGCTTAATGAAAGCATGGATTTAATATCTCCTCCAGAAGAAAACCCCTTTCCTTCCCCTGTCAGGACCAATAAAGAAATCGATGGGTCATTTTTCACTTCTTTTAACGCAGCCAGGAGCTCTCCCATAAGCCCTGCATCCAACGCATTCAGAGATTGAGGCCGGTTCAGCTGAAGCCTTGCCACCTTACCTTCTTTATGTAATTTTACTGTTTCGTATTGATTTGACACTGTCAAAAAAATCCCTCCCCTTTCTTCTAGCATAGCGTAATATCCTATTTTTAGGAATCATTATTTTGAATAGTATAATAATTCAAAAGAGAGGTCGACTTCGTACCGACCTCTCATACGATTTATGTTTGTTTCATTTTAACCTGTACTTGATCCCGCAAGGCTCTCTTCAAAAATTTACCTACTGACGTTTTGGGAATCTCATCAAGGAACAGTATCTCATCCGGCAGCCACCATTTGGCAAACTGTGGTTTCAGAAAGTCCATGATTTCTTCTTTGGACACATTTCCTTTTCCCGAGTCTCTTAACACCACACAAGCGATCGGGCGTTCCTGCCATTCTTCATGGGGAACGGCAACTACCGCTGCTTCGAAGATATGTTCATGTGCCATGAGGGCATTTTCAAGGTCTACAGAAGAAATCCATTCCCCACCTGATTTGATCAAGTCCTTTGTGCGGTCAACGATTTTAATGTAGCCCTCTTCGTCGATGGTGACCACATCACCTGTATACAGCCAGCCATCACGGAATGCTTCCTGTGTTCTTTCATCTTCATAGTATTCAGAAGCAATCCAAGGACCTCTCAGGGCAAGCTCTCCCATTTCCTTTCCATCCCAAGCCACTTCTCCGTCTTTCCCGACGATTTTCATGTCTAGTCCAGGGACGAGAATCCCTTGCTTTGCTTTCAGATCAAGCTTTTCTTCTGGGGAAAGATCATCATGATAGCTTTTCGAAGCAGCAATCACGGCAAGCGGACTTGTTTCCGTCATTCCATATGCATGCATGAACGGAATGCCGAATTTCTCTTCAAAGGTTCTAATCATTCCTTTAGGAGCCGCAGAACCCCCGCATAGAACGGAACGAAGGCTGGAGAGATCATATTCATTTTTCTCTAATTCATTGAGCAAGCCAAGCCAAATGGTCGGGACCCCTGCAGAGATGGTTACCTTCTCATCCTGCATTAACTGAGCCAGCAATCCAGGAGTGAAATATGGTCCAGGAAGAACCTGCTTCGTCCCGAACCACACCGAGGCAAATGGAAGTCCCCATGCATTCACATGGAACATCGGTACGACAGGCAGGGCCACGTCTCTTTCACAAACACCAGTGGTATCAGCAAGCCCCAGCGCCATGGCATGCAGGACGATTCCACGATGAGAATAAATGACCCCTTTAGGATTTCCGGTTGTGGCTGAGGTGTAACACATCCCGGCAGGAGCATTTTCATCAATGTCAGTACGGAATTGGAAAGCAGGGTCGCCTTCCTCCAGCAATCTCTCATAATGATAAACCGGTTCCAAAGTGGTTTCCGGCAAGTCTCCATCGGTCATTACAATGAACGCTTTGACTGTCGGTATCTGGTCTTTGATTTTTTCAATGAGCGGTACGATGTCTGAGTCGATGAGCAATACCTGGTCCTTGGCATGATTGATGATATATACGATGTGCTGAGGTGATAAGCGAATGTTGATCGTATGTAGGACAGCCCCACTACAAGGAATCGCAAAATAGGATTCAAGATGTCGATGGTGGTTCCAGGCAAGTGTCCCGACCTTATCCCCTTCTTCAACCCCAAGTTTTGATAGGCTGCTTGCAAGTCTTCTTGTTCTTTCTCCCCACTGTTTATACGTGAAGCGGCTTATTCCGGACTCAGTACGTGAAACAATTTCTTTGTTAGGAAAATACTTTTCGGCTCGTTCAATCATTTGTGTCAAAAGCAGAGGTGTTTGCATCATATTCGATCTCTCCCCTCAATATTAGTAAGCGTTTACAAAAATATTTTCTGAATTTCTATGTCTACCTTACTAATTCGACCTTTTCAGATGTAATCCTTTAAGTATTGTTGAAAAATTCCGTTAGTCATTCATATAGCAACACGTCCTTAAATATAAATAAAAGCCGTCCAGAAGTTCTCTGGACAGCTTGTTATTATGAAAATAAGTCATTGAGGATCTTGATCTTCTTATCGGTATATTCTTTGAATCCCAGGTTGTAGGCGTTTGGCTCTTTCGGATTGGCAAAATGCGTGATCTTTCCGGTCTTCGGATCGATGAATTTACTCGCAGCGCCACAGCCGATGCCAATGATGGTTTGGACCTCTTCCATGATCATGATGTTATAGAGGCTATCCTGCCCCGGGAGAGCATAGCCGACATTTTCGAGGTTACCCAGAATGTTCTTCTGACGATATAAGTAATAGGGATCATAACCGTGTGCCTTGGTCCACTCTTCAGCAAGGTCCATCATCTTCTCGATTTCCACCCGGTCTGCCACTTTATACTTATCTTTATTCTTCGTCATTTCAGACGCGCGCTTGAAGGACAAAGTGTGGACGGTCAACGATTCAGGCATGAGCTTTTCGGTTTCATCCAGTGAATGCTGAAGTTCTGGAAGCTCTTCACCCGGTAGTCCGATAATGAGATCCATGTTGATGTTGTTCATTCCCATGTTGCGGGATAAATGAAATTTATCAATGGTCTCTTCCACGGTGTGATGACGGCCGATCGCTTTTAATGTTTCTTGTGTATACGACTGAGGATTGATGGAAATACGGTCGATATTCCATTTCTTTAGTACCTCTAGTTTATCTGGGGAAATTGTATCCGGTCTCCCTGCTTCTACCGTCACTTCCCTTACCGCGTCCACATCGGGGAATGATTGATACATTTCTTCATATAGGGCATCCATTTCTTCTGCCGTGATGCTTGTCGGTGTACCTCCACCATAGTAAATCGTCGTAATCTTGACATTATTCTCTTTGAGCCAGCGTCCCATTTCCTGGATTTCGTAGTGAAGCCCGGCCAGGAACGAATCGACCCTACCTTGTTTACCGAGAATCGCGTATGCAGGAAATGTACAATACGCACATTTGGTAGGGCAAAACGGGATTCCGATATAGATGCTCACTTCATTCTGGAGATCATAGAGATCCGGCACAACCGATAACTGACGGTCCACGATGTTTTGCATCAGCTGAATTTTTTCGTCGGTAATGAGGTATTCTTCCTTCAATTTCGCTTGAATCTCCTCCTGGGGAATCCCTAGCTGAGTCTGCTTATGTAAAAGCTTGGTAGGACGGATCCCCGTTAAGATCCCCCACTTTTGCCTGATTCCCGTCAGGTCTTGAAGTACATTCAGATACACATGAGATACTGCTGTTTTCAGCTGTTTGAAACGTTCCTTTTCATTTTCATATGATGTCCAGCCACGTTCATAGGCCGCAGTGTATGATTCGTCAGAAGACGGCTTTGTCAACACGGCTTTCGCTTCAATCTTTTCTTCTATTGAAAGTTCTATTTTGACTTGAAGATCCATGTCGTCACAACGGCCAAAGTGAATCACGGATTCTTCAAAAAATAAATTCGCAATCAATCGCAGGGGGCGCTCAAAACGCTCATCCTCGATTCCTTTTATCAAAACATTCACGTTCTAATCACCTTCCACCAAATCTAATAAGCTTTTATAAGTGTACAGAATGGGGTGGGAATGGTCAATGGTAGGCAGCCCCACTGAAATAAATACAGCGAGCCTGGGACAAAACTAAAATGCCACGATATAAAGACGAACAATAGAAGTGTAGGTTCTTAATACCGCTAATGATTTCCGTGCAAGACTACGCTTTCCGCGGGTAGCCCGTGAGCCTCCTCGGCAAGCCTGCGGGGTCTCACATAAGCTACTTTTCCCGCAGGAGTCTTCGTCTTGCACTCCAATCAACCGCTGGAAACAGCTAAAATCAAATGTACCGAAATAAATAATAAACCCGAACAAATCTGCCTTCTGAGAAGCAGATTTGTTCGGGTTTTACTTAGACTAAAACACTTTTGTCCCGGCCTCGTATCGGTTTATGATTTAATGATGTTCATTTTCTTCAGGAAAGGAATCGGGTGCTGCTTGCGGAATAGTTCTGTAACAAAATACGGGATGCCTTTTTCGCTTTGGCTCCGTGTAATCCAGTTCGCTGCATCTCTTACCTGTCTTGGGGCATCTCCCATAGCAACTCCAAGACCACAGCATTCCAAGGAGTCGATGTCATCCAGCCCCGATCCGACCATCACGATTTGATCCTTCTTCACTCCGAGACGTTCAGACAGATACATCAACCCTCGAAGCTTTGATACGCCCCTTGGCACGATATCCAGTTTATAGTCGGATGTCGGAATGGCGTCCACTTCTTCATACATTCCTTTTAAAGAAGCGACTACGTCCCACACATCTTCCCGATGCTCCATGACAACAGATATCTTCGGAACCGACATTGGATTCTCTAAGAGATGATCACTTACACGATCCACAAACTGCTTACTATAAAGTAATTTTGACTCCCTTTGCCAAGAGACTTTGGCCATATCCCTTGCCTGGGAATTGGCTTTGCCAATGATTGACCTCTTCTCATGGGATAGAGCTACTTGGCTTGAGAACCCTTCAAGAAATTGAGCAATTTCATACGTAATGTCCTCGGCAATCTTTTTTACATACATCGGTTTTTCAAGCTCCCCAGCAATGTAGGCACCACTATGTGTGACTAGCGGGGTTTTGAGCTTAAGGGCTTTGGCTACTTTCTTTGCTGAAGCAAAGCTTCTGCTTGTAACCAATGTGACCGGTACACCTTTATCTTGAACGTACTCAATTGCATCCTTTGTTTCCTTCGCAATTTTTCCGTTTTCATTTACAATCGTTCCATCAATATTTAACGCTAACATTCTATAGATTATCATTGGTGTCCCCCCTATATGTTGTCTACTCCCTTTCTTTACTTTTATGAAGGAGGGGAGACAAATATGACAAGGGGTGGGAGCAATTCGGAAATTATATGGAGCAGCTGGTAGAACTCAAAAAAAAAGACTAACCCCCGATCCGGAGGTTAGTCCCTTTGGTATCCATATTATTTCTGCATTGAACCGTAAAGTTCTTCAAGTGGTTTCATGATGACTTTGTTCAAGTCATTGATGACCATGCTCATGCGTTGCTCAGCTTCCATAAGCTTTGCGATTATTTCGTGTTGCTGAACAAGTTGAGCAGTCTTTTGAGCTTGCTCTACTTCTTCTTGAGAGATTTCTTCACCGCTCATTTGTTTTTGTTGAAGGGTCATTTGGATGTTTCTGAAGTTTTCAAACATCTTGCTAGCAGATTCGTCATTGTTTACTTCGTCATACATCTTCTTCAGTTCTAGAAATTCATCGCTTTGACGTAAAGCACTTTCCAATTCGTTCGCTTGATCGTATAAGTTAATAGCCAAAATACGTACCTCCTATAATTTCACTCTTTGTTTCCTACACCACTATAACAAACTATAGAGTGAAATTCTAGGAAGGACCCTTGAGCCTTGTTGAATTAAGAGATAAAGAGGGCTATGACCCCTTGAACGATTCCGATCACTCCTCCTAGTAATGCCCCTAAATAGGTAATCATTTTGAATTCACGACGGGAAATGCCGAGAACCAACTCTTCCAATCTTCCAACTGAAAATGATTCAACCTGCTCCTGCACAATATGCTGCAGGTGCATCTTCTCCATCAGGTTCGGAATCTTCTTCGATAAGAGGTCCGTCCCTCTATCCACCCATCTTGGAAGCTGCTTATGGAAGAAGGAATCCTTGTGAGGCTCAAGAAAGGTTCTGAGCGGCTTGGATAGGTGCCCTTCGATGTTGACGAGTTTGACCAGGGATGCCTGGACGGATTGAATCAAGTCTTCTTCCGGTAATCGATCGATGAACTCATTAAGCTGCATTTGTTTCAGTTTGGACCATTCTTTTGTCAGAAGATTGAACAGGATTTCCTGGGTTCCTTCATGCTTGATGAACTTTACGATTTCAGGCTGTACTTTGTCCGCAACAGACGTGTTGCCGAGGAACATTCCAAGCATGTTTCCGAGCATGCCCCGTTCTTTCAGAAAATCATCGATCATGATCTTCACTTTCATTTTCCCTTCAGGGCTCGTGAAATAAGTTTCCGCACGGTTTGCGATGAAGTCAACAAGCTTCGGAATGCTTTCTTCGACTTTTTCCTGCCACTTTTCAGGAAGAGCCTCCTCCAGCTTTTTAGAGGTGTAGGCTGCTTTCGTATCTTTCATTTTTACAGCTACCCACTCTTCAAGCCATTCATTAAGACGATCGGAGGATACAGGGATCTGCAGGATATCCAGCCACTCATTCACTGTTTTGTCCGATGTGAAGACAGGCTGTAATTCTTCCGCTAGCCAATGGGTTACATCCCTTTGAAAATCATCGTTCATCACTTTTTTTTGAAGACTTTCAGGAGTGATTAAATGATCGACCACCATTTTCCCGAGTTGTTTCGCTAATTCCCCCCGGCGTTTTGGGATCAACCCTGGTGTGAATGGTACTTTAAATTTTCCGATATAGTAAGCCCTATAAGGTCTGAATAACATTTTTATGGCTAATGAATTGGTGACTCCTCCAATGAGGGCTCCAATCAAAACCATGAACAGTATTAGGATGAAAGCATCCAGCATGATTGCACCTTCCTTTTCTACTTCTCTGTTTGAACATTTTTCCTGGGTTTACATAGAATGCTATATCAACATTAGCCCAATAAATCATTATAGAATCATTCGTACGGGTTATGCAAACGGGGAATAACTGATGAAGATAAAATGTTCATTTAGTTCGCATAAACATCAACATGATCATCATCACTTGTATATACCGAAGCAGATGATGAATCGATATCCTTTTCAACGAAACATGACGCTTAAATGTGGCAACTCTTCTCTTAACGTCATATGCAGGGAGGCATCCTCTGATTCTTTACAGATTATGTTAGAAACAAGCGATTCATTATTCTCCTCCATGCCAAATTTGGAAAATATATGGATATCCATCGATTCAAGGCATAGCGTCATTCATATAGGGCCGGTTGTTGCCCTATTAATCAACCAATTCGCTCTCAACACATTTCATTCTCACTCTTTAAAAGATTATTTTACAGAGTGTCAGACCTGGTTTCAACGAAAAGGTGGATTCTTTTATCTTATTCCGCTCTCTTCTTTTGTTAGGGACCTTCCTGAAGGGGTGGTATTTCTTGATCAAGACTGGGAGCTTAAACCACTTCCTGTTCCTCACGTCATTTACAATCGATGTCATTCAAGAAAGGTAGAAAGAACCCCTTCCTTTGAAAAAGCGCTCACTCAATCTGAAGAACGGAACATTCATGTTTTCAATTCCGGGTTTCTATCGAAAGACGAGGTTTACAATGCGCTGAAAGACAGCCCGCCCTTAGTACAACAAATGCCGAAAACCGTGCAGGGATTCCATTCATTGGAGGAAATGCTTTCCTTATATAAGGATGTTTTCGTTAAGGGGATAAACGGGAGCAAGGGACGTTACATTATGCGAATCCAAAAAAGAGAGAACGAGTTTATCATGTACCAGAACTCTTTCACATCACAGAGTCCACTTTCTTTCTCAACCTACTCTTCACTCTATAAGCAAATTCGATCCTGGTGCAACCCATCTTCTTATTTGGTTCAGGAAACCATTCCTTTTCTTACAGTGGAAGAGCAGCCATTAGATTTTCGATTTCTTTGCCACTTGAATGGAAAGGGAAATTGGGAAATCGTTTCTTCTGTTGCCCGGATTGCTTCTCGTGATCAATTCGTGGCAAATGTCGATCAGGGAGGACGAATCGCAAAGCCTCTTCCGATCCTTCAAGCTGTTTTTTCACCTAAGGAAAGCATTCGGGTCCTAAATGACATGAAGAAGTTATGTACGTCTTCTGCCCGACTCCTTTCTGACACGGTAGAAGGGCATTACGCCGAGCTCGGCATTGATGTTGGCATCGATGAAAGCGGGAAGCCATGGCTGATCGAAGTCAATTCCAAGCCTTCTAAACGAACATACTTGGAGAACGACCGGATTCGTCCGTCGGTTAAAGCACTCTATGAATATAGTTTCACAAAATGGATGAACAAGGAGGATTAAAACGATGAACCAATCATTGGGCATTATGACCCTTAATCCGCAAGTAACGAACAGCTACTTTCTTGGAATAGCGCAACAATCCCTCTCTTATCCTATTGATCTTTATCTGTTCTCCCCCAAAGGAATCTCTCCATTAAACGAAACCGTGGATGGATTCTATTTCAATAAAGAGTCACAATCATGGGAAAATGAAGCCTTTGAGATTCCAGAATATATTTACGACCGTACGTATTATCAAAAGGATATGCAGTCCCAGCAGGCAAAGGCCGTCGTTCAGTGGTTGAAAAATCAGGGACACATTCGATTTCTCGGCTATGGATTGCCAAACAAATGGCATCTATACGAAAAACTTAAAAAGACGCCCATCTCCCCTTATATTCCCGAAACGTATCTTCTGACCGATGGAAATCATTTATTAAATCTACTTACTGAACATAAAGATATAATAATCAAACCAGTCGATGGGGCTCATGGATTTGCTATTTATCATCTTGTGGAAAGCCAGGGGGGCATTGTCGTTCGAACAACGAAAAAGGAAGGGATCATGGAACAATCCTTCCAAAGGAAAGGAATCTTTATCAAGTGGGCGAACCGAATCCTTCAGCAGCATACATTCATTTGTCAAAAGCGGATTCTCAATCTGACGAAAGAGGGGGCTCCTTTTGATTTGCGCATCCTTTTGAATAAAAACGTTCATGGAGAATGGAGAGAATTTCAGCGGGCGATTCGAGTGGGGGAACAGCAGGCTATTCTGACCAATATCAGTATGGGGGCTTCATATAAATCATACAGTGATTGGAAGACTCTCCATGATTCCTCCTGGGACACTATAGAAGAAGAACTCACTGACATTATGGAGGAAATGCCTTTAATACTTGAAGAACATTTTTCAGCCCTGTTTGAAATTGGGGTTGATATTATGATTGCTGAGGATCAATCACTGTGGATTCTGGATATGAACTCCAAGCCGGGACATAAGGTGGTAGATGCATTGGGACAAGAGAAACTGCCATCCTTATACAATGCTCCATTAGATTATTGTGAGTTCTTGGCATCACAATCACTAACATCCTTAAGACGAGGTGATTTCTAATGCTTAAAACGTACAAAATAGAACAATTCCAAGATGAAGAAAGCCTTCTCTACCTCCCCTCTGGTTTTAAGCTGGAGGAAAAAATGTTCCCTCATACAGTGATCCTGGGAACTGCACGGCAATCCGCGGAATGTAAGCGACATCCGAATGGACGTAACGTCATTGGCATTAGCTCCGGCTTAGCGGGGAAGCTACATCTTCCTCCTAAAGTAAATTCCCTTTCCCTCTTTTGTAAAGAGGATTGTTTATATGTAGGGGTGCTCATTGGCATATTCACTTCAGGATTCACAAGCTTTAGCTTAAGCCCGATTGGTGAGCGGTCCTATTTCTTCAAAAAGCTCTTATCTGTTCAATCATCCCTTGGAGTCATTCCCTTTGTGTTTGGAGAGCGTCATATTAATTGGGAGAACGGACTGATAAAGGGATATTTTCACTTTGGAGAAGGATGGGAAATCGAGGAGATTCCTTTTCCCAATGTTATCTATGACAGACTACCGAACCGCCGCAGCGAAAAGCGGAAAACGTACCAGAGCATCAAAGAAAGACTTCAGAGGGAATACGGTATTCCCTGGTACAATCCAGGTTTTTTTAATAAGCTTGATTTGTTTGAACGACTGGAAAACGATTCTTCAGTCCAGCATCTGCTGCCGGAAACACATTCATTTCAATCATTTGACGAGATGGAAAGAATGCTTTCCTCCTATCATCACATTTATCTTAAACCGAAAAATGGCAGTCTCGGCAACGGCATCCACAAGATTACGTATAACCGCTCTTCCGAAGAATATTATTGCCGATTCAGGGATGGGGATCGTAAAAATCGCTTACTGAAATTTAAGTCCTTGGAGCAACTTGTCAATACGGTCTTTAGGAGTCGAAATCTTGATACTTTTATCGTCCAGCAGGGAATTTCCCTGTTGCAGGAAAATAACCGGCCAATCGACTTCCGGGTTCATACGAACAAAGGTGAGGATGGGACCTGGCAAGTAAGTGCAATAGCCGGGAAAGTGGCAGGATCAGGAAGTGTGACCACCCATGCGAATAACGGTGGAGAAGTGAAAATATTATCGGAGCTGTTTCCAGACGAAGCAGTTCGAGAAGTTATTGAAGGGGCGCTAAAGGAGGCAGCGTTAAGACTATCACATAGCATCGAACGGAATTTGGAAGGGTATATTGGAGAAATCGGCTTTGACTTCGGAGTGGACGAAAATCACCGAATTTGGATGTTCGAAGCAAACTCTAAGCCGGGAAGATCTATTTTTTCCCACCCCCATTTGAGGAGCTTTGATTTATTAACAAGAAAACTTGCCTTGTCATTCGGGATCTTTCTCACTCAGCAAAGCTTGAATCATCCTGAGGAAATGATTCCATGAACATCCTTTATGATCGGGTGAAGAAGACCTTTTTTCATGTGGAAGAATCCATCACGACCTATGGGTTTGCGAAGAATTCCTTTCTGCTTTCTTCTAAGGATTCAAAAGATTGCTATCAATTCACCATCTCACCCCATCATAAGAATATTCCGGCGGTCCCCCTTATCGGAATCGTAGCAAGTAAGGAGGAAAGGAATAAATACAAGGGGAATTTTGAATTGTTTCGATCGATTCAACTGGATGTTGAACAGGCAGGTGGAATCTGTTTTGTCTTCTCTCCCCAAGATGTTTTCGGTGATTCCATTTCCGGGATCATGTACAATCAGCCATTAAACAAATGGGTGAAATGCCTATTTCCCGTTCCAAACGTCATATACAATCGCGTTCCTTCGAGGCATGCTGAGCAAAATCATGCCTACGAGAAGCTCCTCCATTTTATCAAGGAACATAAAATTCCATTTTTCAACCCTCATTTCTTTAACAAATGGAAAATATACGAGCTTCTGTCCAACAGTCGTGAACTCGATCCATACCTGCCTCAAACTGAACTTGTCACAAATGAAGAGTCCTTCACCCACTTTCTTACGACGCATAAAAAAGTGTACGTGAAACACTCTCTCGCTTCACAAGGAAAAGGAATCAGACTCATCGAGATCGATGACAATGGACGTATCCTGTGCAAAAGCATTAAAAAAATGGAGAGGTTCTTAAACGTATCCCGCCTGTTTCAATCATACAGCGAATGGTTTAATAGTAACCAGTGGATCATGCAGGAAGCCGTCTCCTGTAAAACATTGCATGATCATCGTTATGACTTCCGTATTTTAGTCCTTCACACCGGAGAAGATTTTCGTTTAATAGGCATTGGCGTCCGCATGTCTCAGCGACAGGAAGTCACCACTCATGTACCTACCGGTGGGAAGATTATTTCACTTAAAGAAGTCGCAGATGCTCATACCAAAAAGGAAATCTCACGGATCGTTCAAACATGTGGGGAAGAGCTTGCTAAATCCTTTGGGTATGTTGGAGAGTTCTCCATCGACTTAGCTCCCCGGGAACATGGGGGATTTGTATTATTTGAAATCAATTCAAAGCCCATGAGCTTCGATGAAGAAGAAATTGAAAGCAAACGCCGAAAACAGCTTGTCCGCACATTCCTCACACTCAGTGCCAAAAATAACGAAGGTTGAATCCAGGTGGTTCAACCTTTTTCATTCTTACCGTAATGAATTATAGATAGTAGAAAATCTCGTAGCATGTTCCATTTCATCAGTCATGGCAATAAAAAGGGGCTTATAGGCTTGTTGATTGGGAATCTCCAGCAGCATGTCCCTGTAGAATTCTGCAGCCTCAAGCTCATCCTTCAGTGCCCTCAGGACTCCTTCTTTAAAAGTAGTAAACCCTACCTTCTCTTTCTTGTGCTCGTAATACTCCCCCGTTAATAAATAATGGAGGTATTGGAACATTTCATAATGCACTTTTTCATCCTTCCGGGCATGATCGATAAACTCTACATATAATGGATTATTCGTCCGCCCTTTTAATTCTTTATAGAAATAATAGGCTGTCCATTCATCACTTATCGCCTTTTGCAAATCACGAATAAACGAATTCATTCTTCGTCCCTCCTCTATCTCTTCAATAAATTCTATTAGAGGAGAATTCCATTTATGATACATTTAACACCCACACCTACACAGCATGTAGTAAAACGTTTACAATAATAGTGGAGGTGATGAAAAATGATTCAACATTTTCAATATAAAAGCATGTTCGAAAATAAACAGCTCCCCGGCTGGACGTTTTCCTTTTACTTCAGCGGGACAAAATATCAAGGGAATTACCATAAAGACGGTAAAATTGAATGGACCGGAGCCACTCCTCCGGCTGATAAGGAAGACTCCCTTAAGAAGCAGCTTCATGAACTGATGCTATTCCACGTTTATGATTGATGGAACGTACATAATTCACCTAAAAAAAAGAAATTAATGAGCCTTCATGTATAACTTCAGCTTCCTTTCCAAAACTAAAGTAAGGAGGCTGATGAGCATGAAAAAAGATGATCAATTCCTTCCTGATACCAATTACGAAGGAAAAGAAAAAGCATTTCTCGATGTGGACCGTTTTATCAACGAAGGCATGTCCGGTGGTTCCGTCCACATGAGGGAAAACACAACCAACATCGAAGAAGCAATCGAAATAACGGACTACGAAGAACCACCGAAATAGAAAAGCGGAGGGGGCTTGCCCAGAGGCGACAAGCATAAGACGAGAATGCCGGAAAGGCGCTCTTTGCCTTTTTGGCATTTTTGGCTAATGACCTCGAGCCTCTAGCCACCGGAGCTGGACAAATAGAAAAGCGGAAGCGCCTTGTTCAGCCCTGACAAGCATAAGACGGGCTTGCTGGAAAGGCGCTTTTGGCCTTTTTAGCAAGACTGACTTATGACCTCGAGGGGCTAGGCGCTGGAGCTGGACAAACAAAAAAGCTGCCAAAAAGGATCATGATCCTTCGGCAGCTTTTAGTATTTATCGACTTCTGACAAGCATATTGACGGCTTCTTGAATGGCTTCTTCTGCGTTGATGCCCTCTTCTTCCGATTCACGTATGCAGGCTTCCAGGTTCTTCGCAACGATGAGACCTAATGTACGATCAACGGCAGTACGTACGGCAGATAATTGAGTCACAACATCCTTACAATGTTTTTCCTCTTCCATCATTTTCAATACGCCGCGCACTTGACCTTCAAGACGTTTCATTCGATTCGTAACTTCTTTAGTATATTCCATTTAGGACACCCCATAATGATTTATTCATTCTTCAATAGTATTAAAATTAGCGATTTTTTGCAATCATGCACACTTTGATTAATCCAACTATTTCAGTACAATAGACATTATAACCTTTTTTACTATAATAATGAACAAAGAGGGATGACATGTTTACATCTTTACGTAAAAAATTTCCTGCTGCCATAATCCAAAACCATTATCCAACCAGTCTTGCATCCACAAAGATTTGGTTTGCAAATGAAGAAGAAGATGAATACATAGGCATTGATAGAAGTGAGATCACTCAAGAGGAAATGGAGTTATTACACTGCTTGTTCAAAGAAATCATAAGTCCATCCGGATCATTCAATGATTCTCCCGACTCAATGGAATGGTTCAACTTTTTATATAAGAATGGGCCAATGCCTTCAAATACAGACGGCGAATTCCGTATCATTCAATTCTCAATGAAGGAGAGTTTGGACCGGCTTCTGTTAACAGAGGCGTTCCAACATCTTTTGCCTCTCAACACGATTCTTGTATTACAAGATGATAACATGGGGTTGCTCATTGAAGGGAAAAATGAATGGAATTTGGATGAAGCGCAATTACTGTCGATTTCCCATGTAATTGAATCGGACTTCTTCGTCAGTCTTTCTTATTTCATAGGACAATTCCATGAGGTTCCACAATTCCCTCTCACCTTTAAATATGAGCGGGAATTGTTTTCATTCTCAAGAACCGTGCAGAAGCAGGCATTCATTCAATCCGTGGTGACGGTTCTGCCTGAATTTGCTCTGCATCATTTACCTCTGGAATGGAAAAGACAGATTTTCACAAAGGTGGCTGACACCTTTCAGGAAGATCCTGAATTGATTCAAACTGTTAAAGCTTTTCTCGAACATCAATCAAATATCAGTCAGACTGCCAAGAAACTATTTATGCATCGGAATAGCGTACAGTATCGAATTGATAAGTTCATTGAAAAAACCAATATTGATATTAAAACGTTTCAAGGTGGAATTTTAGCCTATTTCGCATGCTTGAACTTTCAATCTGACAACCTGCATAAAAAAAAATAATGAACTTTGTGCAGGTTGACCATATCGTTTTGAATCCGCTTTCTCTACAATAGGGCTATAGATGAAAACGATTGCATTTCAAGGAGGAGAAGGTAAAATGGCTGAATTAAAATTAGAAAATATCCACAAAATTTATGATGGTAAGGTTACGGCAGTAAATGACTTTAATCTTCATATTCAAGATAAAGAGTTTATCGTATTTGTAGGACCTTCAGGTTGCGGGAAGTCCACGACTTTGCGTATGATTGCTGGACTGGAAGAAATCTCTAAAGGAGATTTCTCTATCAATGGAAAGCGCGTAAACGATGTGGCACCGAAAGACCGTGACATCGCCATGGTTTTCCAGAACTATGCCTTATACCCACACATGAGCGTATATGATAATATGGCCTTTGGTCTTAAATTACGTAAGTTCGATAAACAAGAAATTGACCGTCGTGTTCAAGAAGCGGCTAAGATCCTTGGTCTTGAAGCACTGCTTGATCGTAAACCAAAAGCATTATCAGGTGGTCAGCGCCAGCGTGTAGCACTTGGCCGTGCCATCGTTCGTGATGCGAAAGTGTTCTTAATGGATGAGCCATTATCCAACCTTGATGCTAAGCTTCGTGTGCAAATGCGTGCAGAGATCGCCAAGCTTCACCAACGTTTACAAACTACTACGATCTACGTCACACATGATCAGACAGAAGCTATGACAATGGCAACACGCATTGTTGTCATGAAAGATGGAGTCATCCAACAAGTTGGTTCTCCTAAAGAAGTATACGATAAGCCTGAAAATGTTTTCGTAGGCGGATTCATCGGATCTCCTGCCATGAACTTCTTCCACGGATCCCTTGAAGATGGGAAATTCGTCATTGGAAATACGAAAGTTTCTGTACCTGAAGGAAAAATGAAAGTGCTTCGCGAACAAGGTCATGTAGGCAAGAGCATTGTTCTGGGAGTGCGTCCTGAAGATATTCATGATGAGCCACTTTTCCTGGATACTGCTCAAGGTGCGAAAATCACTGCGAAGATTGAAGTATCTGAGTTAACAGGTGCTGAAACAATGCTTTACTCTCAATTAGAAGGACAAGAGTTTGTAGCCCGCGTTGACTCTCGTACCGATATCGCTGCCGGTCAAACAATTGAACTTGCTTTTGATATGAACAAAGCTCATTTCTTTGATTCAGAATCTGAGTCAAGAATTCGATAAAATAAAAGCTTATATTTCTTCATTAAAAAAATGCCGCACTCATTCACGAGTGCGGCATTTTTTGCCATCGTTTAAAACTCTGTCAAATCTATGCTTTTCCCCTCTTCTTCCCCACATCGTATGCATGTGAAAAGATGAAGGCAAGTATCAGAGCAGCTGCTATTCGGAATGCCATCGGCTAATTGTACATGCTGGATATCCATATAGGCACTGTACTCATCATAAAAATCATAATATCTTCCCTGATCTGTTGTAGAGTCCCCGCACTTACGGCAAAGTCCCCTGTATTCAACGATCCCATTACATAATGCGCAAGCTTTCATGCTGTGTCACCATACTTTCAATCTAATTCATTGTATAGTGGTATCTTTTTTACAATCACGATGATTTATGTAGAAAACTTATAGGAAGTTAACAGGAATAAATTCCCTGTCATCACGTTGAATATATTGCCCCAAACAAACCATAATACCTAGTAACAAGGCAGTAACAAAGCATTCTCTTACTCCACTCGATGGGTTACGCCATTATTAGAATGGTCGCTCATGGAATAGCGGGCTGGTGCAAATCCAGCTAACCCAACCAAAAAAAAATCTTATACATTTTAAGGAGATGACAGATTATGCAACAGCAACAATCTCGCAGCAATTCATCTAACCAACTAGTAGCTCCAGGAGCTCAACAAGCAATCGACCAAATGAAGTACGAAATCGCTTCTGAATTTGGCGTACAATTAGGACCAGATGCTACAGCTCGTGCTAACGGTTCTGTAGGTGGAGAAATCACTAAACGCCTGGTTCAAATGGCTGAACAACAAATCGGTGGCGGGTACCAAAAATAATCAGCAATTTCATTTGGATAAAGCCCCCGGTCTGTTTGCCGGGGGTTTTCATTTTGGCTGTCTCTCCTATTTAAAAAGAACTGACTCTGGCAGGAGCCGACAATTCATACTATTTATTATGAACCATGCTTGCCGGATCGATCCACTTATCATACTCCTCTTCTGTCAGATATCCTGATTCGATGGCTGCTTCTTTTAATGTAGAGCCATTGTTGTGGGCTTTCTTGGCTATTTCAGCCGCTTTTTCATACCCTATATAAGGATTTAAAGCGGTTACGAGCATAAGGGACCTTTGAACAAAGTCTTCTATCACCTCTACGTTCGCTTCAAGTCCTTTCACACACTTATCATTAAATGACTTTATACCATCTGTAAGCAGGCGTACAGATTGCAGCATGTTATAGATGATGACCGGTTTAAATACATTAAGTTCGAAGTTTCCTTGGCTAGCGGCAAATCCGATGGCCGCGTCGTTCCCAAATACTTGTGTCACTACCATCGTCACTGCTTCACTCTGGGTGGGATTCACTTTACCCGGCATGATCGAACTTCCTGGTTCATTGGCAGGTATGGTTAATTCGCCAATCCCACTACGTGGACCGCTCGCTAACCACCTGACATCGTTGGCTATTTTCATCAGATCTGCTGCCAGTGCTTTTACAGCTCCGTGCACGTACACGATTTCATCGTGGGACGTTAGGGCATGAAACTTATTATCAGATGAGATAAACTTGATGCCTGTCTGAGCTTCTAATTGCCTTGCCACTTTGGCACCGAATTCCGGATCGGCGTTGATCCCCGTACCGACAGCCGTCCCGCCGATAGCCAAGTTGACTAATTGATGAACGCTTTCCCTCAGCATACTATAGGATTTCTCCATCATGGCGCGCCATCCGCTGATTTCCTGACCGAGGGTCAATGGTGTTGCATCCTGAAGATGGGTACGGCCGATTTTAATAATGTCACTGAATTGGTCTTCTTTTTCTCTTAGTGTCGCAGTGAATTCCTGAATGACAGGAAACAGCGTTGCTTCGATTTCCTGGTACGCTGCGATATGCATGGCTGTAGGGAATGTATCATTGGAGCTTTGGGACATGTTCACATCATCATTCGGATGGACTTTTTCATCCGATCCTTTATCTTTGAGAATTTCATTCGCACGATAGGAAACGACTTCATTTATGTTCATATTGGATTGTGTACCGCTTCCTGTTTGCCATACTACAAGGGGAAAATGGGCATCCCACTTTCCTTCGAGGATTTCATCACATGCCTCTCCGATTGCCTTCTTCTTGGCATCTGAAAGCTTACCAAGTGAGTGATTGACGACTGCGGCGGCTTTCTTTAACTGTGCGAAGGCATATGTAACCTCAATGGGCATTTTCTCTGTACCGATTTGGAAGTTTTCTTTACTTCGCTGCGTCTGCGCTCCCCAATATTTTTCCTTGGGTACCTTCATCTCTCCGATTGTGTCACGTTCTATACGATATTCCATTCTAGTTCCTCCCTTAAATGACTCATCTATTACCATATTTCCACTAATCAGGGTGATCTAACCTTTTTCAGAAAAGTTTATTAGTCTCACCTCACATTATGACCATAAACCTAAAAAAAGATGAATGAGCATGAGTCTCATTCATCTTTTACAATTTATTGTATTAAGTTCAGGAATTGTTTCGTACGTTCGTTCTTAGGGTGTTCAAACACTTCTTGAGGAGAGCCTTCTTCAACGATATACCCACCATCCATGAAGATGACTTTATCAGCTGCTTCTTTGGCAAATCTCATTTCATGAGTCACGACAATCATGGTCATTCCTTCTTCAGCAAGGTCCTTCATTACTTTTAGAACCTCTCCAACCAATTCAGGATCTAGTGCTGAGGTTGGTTCATCGAAGAGCATCACTTCAGGCTCTATCGCTAATGCTCTTGCGATTCCGACTCGCTGCTGCTGTCCTCCTGAGAGCTGGAATGGATAGTAGTCCACTTTGTCACCGAGTCCTACTTTTTCAAGCAATCTTATCGCTTTTTGCTTTGTTTCGGACTTATTGCGTTTTTGGACGACATTTGGTCCTTCCATTACGTTCTCCAGTGCGGTCATGTGGGGAAACAGATTATAGTTTTGGAACACCATGCCTGTTTTCCGTCTAAGTTTAATAAGCTCCTGCTTGGAAACCTTCTTATTGAAATCAACGGAAGTCCCGCCAATTGAAACGGTTCCGTCATTCGGTGATTCCAGTGCATTTATACAACGCAGGAAGGTTGTCTTTCCTGAACCCGACGGGCCGATAAGGACGATCACCTGGCCTTTATTGACTTCAACATTCATTCCTTTTAATACTTCTAATTGATCAAATCGTTTGGTTAATCCTTTGATGGAAATCATATTCAATCTCCTTTAATATTACTTGGCAATATATCGGTCCAGTCTTGTCTCGATACGCCCTTGAATGATGGATAGAATAAAGCAAATGATCCAGTACAGCAAAGCAGCCTCCATGTACATGAGCAGGAACTCATAGTTTGTGGCAGCGATTTCCTGTGCTTTTCTGAACATTTCCGTTACGAGAATTAAAGAAGCAAGCGAGGTATCCTTCACCAAACTAATGAACGAGTTCGATAGCGGTGGGATGGATACTCTGGTAGCCTGCGGCAGGATGATTCTCTTTAAGGCCTGTGAATACGTCATACCAATAGAATAACCCGCTTCCCATTGGCCCTTAGGAATCGATTGAATCGCTGCACGGACGATTTCAGAGGAGTAGGCACCTTTATTCAATGAAAAAGCAATGATGGCAGACGGGAACGGATCAAACTTTATTCCAAGTGTCGGTAAGCCGTAGAAAATAATGAACAATTGAACGAGTAAAGGTGTTCCCCTGATGGCAGATACATAGAATCGTGCAATTCCCCTTAGAATCGATACATTGGACAATCGGGCAAGGGCTGTAAGGACGGCCAGGATCATTCCTAAAGCAAAAGAAATCAGCGTCAGAGGGATAGAATAATACAAAGCTCCCTCTAGCATTGGAAGCAGGGAGCTTTGTAAAATATCAATCATTGCTTCAGGATCCTGGTAGATACTACTTAGGAGATACATCTTCTCCGAACCATTTCTCAGAAATCTCTTTGTACGTACCGTCTTCTTTCATTTCCTCTAACGCTTTGTTTACTTCTTCCACTAACTTGTCGTTACCTTTACGGAACATGAGACCACTTTGACCGGCATCTTCAGCTTCAGCCGCAATTTTGACATTGGCATTCGGCTGTTTCTTTAAATAATCCAGGATAGAGATTTTATCGTTCACTGTTACGTCCACTCTCCCTTGTTCAAGGAGTTGGATGGATTGTGACAGCCCCTCTACACCTTGGATTTCTGCACCATTTTTTTCAGCGATGTCGCGGTAGTTACTTGTCAGTGATTGAGCAGAAGTTAATCCCTTTATGTCTTCAAATGATGTAACGTCTTTATTGTCTTTCGATACAACCACTACTGCACTTGATTCAATATATGGTTTTGAGAAATCATATTTCTCCTGGCGATCTTCACGAATTCCCACTTGGTTTGCAATCATATCAAAACGTTTGGAGTTCAGTCCTTCAAACATTGCGTCCCACTGAGTTTCCTGGAATTTCGCCTCGACACCAAGACGCTTCGCTACTTCACGGGCAATCTCTACGTCAAACCCAGTCAGTTCCCCGGATTCGTCGTGGAATGTGAAAGGAGGATATGTACCTTCCGTGCCAACAAGTAATTCTCCTTCTTCCTTCACTTGATCGTAAAGTGAAGTTTCAGAACCTTCTTTAGAATCACCGCTGGAGTCTTCTTTATCATTAGATTGACCACACGCAGCTAATACCATGGATAAAGCAATTAGCATGATGATGGATAATTTCCATTTTTTCATTGTAAAACCCCCACTATTCTTATCGGATTTAAAACTATTACGAATGTCATCATAAAACGATACAAGGAATAAGTCAATACAAAAGTTTCAATTCGAGACTTTTTCATTCTCCACACTCATTAGTATGTATTCTCATAGGCTCAATCATGTAAAGAATAACGATTTTGCGATAAACTATTTCTAATGGGAAAAGGGAGGTCATAATGATGAAAATCGCTTTATTTGGAAGTACGGGGCGAGTCGGTTCTGTTGTCTTTCAACAAGCAAACTCCACACATGAAGTGAATCGCCTGGTTAGAAAATATAGGGATGGACAAACATCTGATATGGATATTGCTGGTGATGTATTGAATGAAGCAGATGTTATGAAAACCATAGAGGGGTGCGATGCGGTGATCAGCTGCTTGAATACGGATAAAAATGACGTACTTTCAAAGAGCATGCCCATCCTCTTAAAAGCAATGAGGCATCATGGTGTAAAACGTATCATTACCTGTGGAACAGCAGGGATCCTTCAAGCCCGAAAGGAATCCAGTCTGTATCGATTTCAGTCAAGTGAATCTAAACGAAGAAGCACGACTGCTGCCGAAGACCATTTAAGAGCCTATTTAATTTTAAAAGCTTCAGAAATGGATTGGACGATTGTTTGTCCCACTTATTTACCAGATGGAGAGCGCATTGGGGAATACCGGACAGAGGATGATGTCCTTCCCGAAGACGGAAAAAGCATCTCCATATATGACACGGGGGATTTCATCTACCAACAGCTGGAAGATGATCGCTATATCAGAACTCGCGTGGGGATTTGTTACTAAGTGTCGGGACGCAGATCTCTTGTCCCAAATTGACCAAAAAAAAGTAGGGACAGTCCCCTGTCCCTACTACCCATTATTTGAATATAGTTGAAATGATTTCGTCTGTTGTCATTCCGCTCTCGACTTCGAAAGTACCAGGGCGCAAATCATTCTCAAGTCCGCGCTTTTCAACTTCTTTGTAGAAGTCGAGGCCGCTTTTGATGATGTTTGCGTTTTCCAGGGCATTTCCGACATCAATACTTGTCATACCGGTAGAAACAGTCAATATGGTCTTGTAAACGACCTTATCGTCCGTTTTTTCCTCTTTCTTATCTTCCGCTTTCTCTTCCTGTTTCTCGGTCATGGCTGAAAGCTGCTTGTTCCACTCTGCTTCTGTATGTATAACAAAACCGTTTGAAGTCAGTTGTTTTACCATTTCTTCCTCTGAAAGCTTCTCCGTTTTAACGGTTTCCACTTTCGCTGTACTCTCGGCTTCCGAAGGACCAAACATATAAACGGCACCGATTGACGTCGTTGCGATTAAGAGACCTGCAGCAAAACTGCGCAATGAATTAGGTGTCACTCTCATTGTGCTACTAAGCTCCTTTCAGTCTTCCTTGTCATGTAAGGAGCAAGCATGCGCTCTACCGCATTCGGTGGGAGCTGTTTTTTGGATGCAATGCTTTCAATAGAATACCCTCTTTTATGTAAGTCAAGCATCTCACGCAGCATAAACCGTTCTTCCGATTCCGCTGGTGCTGCCCCAGACTGTTGTGCTGTAATTTCAGCATCTAATTGAATATTCCGTAACTGCTTCTCCAGGTCATGTACTTCATTCAATACTGAAATTGAAACATGCTCTATTTGTTGTTCAAGTTGCGAGTTGGATTGTGTCGTTTTAATAAACGATATAATGAGCAGCACGACGGCTGTCCCAAATAAAATGGCGATTGCCCATCCCATCATAGGATCCTCCCTTTATGAAACTTTTTTATCAATTAAATTATACATTGATTAAGAAAGAAATTCGATTTAAAACGACAAAATCCCACAAAAGTCCTGTTTTCTTTGCAGAAAATTGTATTTATGCAGAAATCACGGGGGTATTTGATTGTACCTCAGACTGTTTTTCTACCAAAAGAAGATAAAGGGCATCCGACTCCATTCGTCAGATGCCCTTCCCCCATTACCCTGCCATGTCTCCTTGTGATCCCTGCTGAAGCTGATACATTTGATAATAACGGCCTTTCTGCTTCATCAGTTCGTCATGATTGCCCCTTTCCACAATTTCTCCCCGATCCAATACAATTATTTGGTCGGCACTCTTAATCGTGGATAGTCGATGTGCGATGATGAAGGTCGTTCTGCCCTTTTTCAAGATTTCCATCGCTTCCTGAATGACTGCTTCCGTCTCTGTGTCAATGCTCGACGTAGCTTCATCCAAAATCAGGATCGCTGGATTAAAGGCAAGGGCCCTTGCAAAGGAAATCAATTGACGCTGCCCTGAAGAAAGGGTGCTTCCTTTCTCGATCACCGGTTCGTCATAGCCGTTCTCCAGGTTTTTGAACACTTTTTCAGCACCGACGGCTTTGAGTGCTGCTTCCACCTGTTCCCTTGAAATTCTGGGGTCATTCAAGCTTACATTGGATGCGATGGTTCCCGTAAACAAATAAGGGTCCTGCAAGACAATTCCCATATGCTCACGAATCGTTTGATAGGGAATATCTACAATGTCTTTTCCGTCAATCAGGATTTTCCCTTCATTGCTATCGTAAAAGCGGAACAATAGATTCATGATTGAGCTTTTCCCTGAACCTGTGTGCCCCACCAGGGCAACGGTTTCGCCTTTGCTTGCGGTAAACGTGATATCCTTCAGCACATATTCATTTTCCTTGTATCCAAAGAAGACATGTTCAAAGCTGACATTTCCGTCATACCTGCTCATTTTCTCATCTTCAACCGGGGTTCCGGTCTCTTCCAACAGTCGAAAAACCCGTTCCCCTGCTACAAGTGCCTGCTCAAGGTTTGCCAGCTGATTGACGATTCCTGTCACTGGCTGGAACAATCGGTTGATGTAATCGACGAAGGCATAGAGCACTCCCAATGTGACAACCGATCCCACTCCCATAGAAGCGCCTCCGAAATACCATATGAATGCGACAAAGGTGATGTTTCTCAGTACCCCGACCAGGTTGTGGGATGTCATGGAATTCAAGCTCAAGAGTTTATTTTGATACTTGAAATGCGTCTCGTTCAACTCTTCGAATTCTTCATTCGTTTTCTTTTCTCTGCTGAAAGCCTGAATGATATTCATACCCTGGATCGACTCATTGATCATGGCATTGATATCACTCACTTTCGATCTGATGATATGATTGTATTTAGACGCATAGATACGATACAGGTACGTCCATACAACCAGGATCGGAATCAGGATCAAGCAAATGGCTGCTAATTTTGCATCAAGTATAAAGAGTGCGATGTATATTCCAATAATGTAAATCGTACTGGAGAAAAAGGTTGATAAGACTGTTACATACAGATCCCGGATTGCTTCAGTATCGTTTGTGATCCTCGCTACGACCTTTCCTGCCGGCAGATTATCAAAATAGCGGATCGGAAGCTTCTGGATATGCTGGAACACATCATTACGCATTTTTTGAATGACCCGGTTTGCTGCCTTTTGCAAATAGTATCGCTGACCGTATTGGAAAAAGGCAGCGACTACAAGCAGCCCAAAATAGAAGGCAATCAATTTTATGATCTTCGGGATTTCAGGATTATAAAAACGCAGCAGCTCTTCTCCGGTCAACTTCTCGGCGGGATAAGCGGCCGACTCATCGCCTTTCGTGATCGTCATTTCACCTGAATTGACCGACCTTTCTCCGTCGAAGGAGACGGTGGAAGGAACGAAATAAAACTCTCTCCCGACCTGTAAGATACGGATATCATCTTTTCTCGTCTCCCCTTCTGAAAAATATTGTTCACGTTTATACCATTTCCCCTTATAGGATACAGCTTCTTTCCCCTCCACCGTTTCATACCAGGTGGATTCGATTCCAAGTATATGATCATCGATCAGTTTCTTCGCAATAAAGGGACCTGCAAGTTCAGCCGCTACTGACACACTCAGCATCAAAAGGGCAGCAATGATGATTTTTTTATAAATAAGGGCATACTCGGTTAGTCTTCTTCCGACGTTCATGCGCCCACCTCCTCGCGTGAGGAATCTTCAACTTGTTGGCGATCGAATTGTTCTTTATACCAACCACCATTTTCAAGGAGTCGTTCATGCACCCCTTCTTCTACCACTTTCCCATCTTCAAACACGATAATCCAGTCTGCATGCTGAACGGCGGAGAGACGATGAGTCGTAATAATCGTTGTTTTCCCTTCACGTTCTTTTCGTATATTGTCAATAATCTTCGCTTCTGTTTTGGCATCAACAGCCGATAGCGAGTCATCCAGAATCAGGATTTCCGGATTTTTGATCAGCGCCCTGGCAATCGAAATCCGCTGCTTCTGACCACCTGACAGGGCCACACCCTTTTCTCCTACAAGAGTGGTCAATCCGTCCGGAAGCATTTCAAGATCTTTTTTGAAATCAGCCAGTTCAATGGCTTGTTCCAGGTCTTGCTCAGTCGCATCATGTCTTCCGAACAGAATGTTTTCTCTGACGGTCCTTGAGAAAAGGACATGATCCTGGGGCACGTAACCGATCCAGTCCCTAACCTGCTGGATGGTCAAGTCACTGATCGGGACCCCTCCAATGGATAAAGACCCTTTTCCGGCAGGGTATTCCCGGAGGAGCTGCTTGATTAAGGTTGTTTTTCCGCTTCCTGTCTTCCCGACAATTCCAAGGGTACCTCCTTGTTGGATGTTCACATTGATATCGGAAAGGTTCAGTACATTTGAGGATGGGTATTGAAAGTCCACTTCCTTAAATCCGATATGCTCAGGTGAATCAATCCATTTAGGGTTCTCAGAGTCTTGAACGTCCTGCACATAATCAAGTGTCTCTTGAACCCGGTCAAGTGATGCATTCCCGCGCTGCATGATATTGATCAACTCTCCGATGGCAAACATCGGCCATATCAGCATCCCGAGGTACACGTTAAAGGAAACAAGCTCTCCCAATGTGATCGATTGGTGAAACACAAGATATGCTCCATAACCAAGTCCGATCAAATAGCTCAACCCGACAAGGACTTTGATTGTTGGTTCAAAGAGGGAATCAATCTTTGCCACTCCGATATTCTTGTTATAGACGTCTTCAGTCATATCAGCGAAACGCTTCTCATCCGCTCTTTCCTGTACATACGCACGAATGACACGGACACCTGCAATCGACTCAAGCACTTTATCATTCAAGTCACCGAATGAATCCTGGGCTTCCGTGAATCGCTTATGAATTCTAGCACCGTACACCTTCATCAACATAGCCATGATCGGAAGCGGCAATATCGCTGCGATAGTCAATTTCCAACTGATAAGAAATCCCATTGTGAAAAGGATCGTTAACATAAAGACACTGGAATCGATTAGTGTCAAAACCCCGAAACCGGCTGTAACCGAGATGGCCTTCAGATCATTCGTTGCCCTTGCCATTAAATCTCCCGTACGATTCTTTTCAAAAAAAGTCGGAGTCATCTTTAATAAATGTCCCATAAATTTACCGCGAAGCTTACGCTCAACGAGAAAGGCCCCGCCAAATAATTGATACATCCATACATACGTCATTGCGTACGAAATGAGTGCGATTCCGGAGATCAGCCATAGATATTTCACGACGACTTCCCATGTCATCGCACCCAGGTGAATGTCATCAATGGCATTACCCACAAGCTTTGGTGGAATCACATCAAGGATTCCGACAATCGTCAATAAAACGATCGCCACCGTATATCTCTTCCAATTTTCAATAAAAAACCACGATAATTTCTTAAAAATACTAAACATTCCACATTACCCCCTCTTGTTGACTTTCTTCACTATCCGCCTTCTGTCTCCACAGCAGACATCATCTTCTTCATTTGAATGATTAACATAATCATTTCCTCCTTATGAAATTAAGTTTTGATATGTGATCAAGGATGGTCCTTGGGTACACCGAAACGAAAAAAAAGACAGACGCCTAAGGCATTTACCACAAGATCCGATAGGGATTCCTTCCGAATCCCCACCAATCTGTTGCGCCTTAAAAACGTCCGTCTTTGTTTTTGGACATAGAAAAGCACAGATTATATGCATAACCTGTGCCATTAATATTCATATGACAGAATGATTAAGGAGTTACTGGTTATGTGATGATATGAAATTGGTATTGAACACTGCTGATACTCCATGTATTGTATACACTTTCATCATCACAAACCCTCCATTCATTTTTATTATTTATTCCATTAATAACCATACTATACGCCGATAATTGTGTCAATATTATTTTTATTGAAAATTTTCCATATACTATATGTTTTTCCACAGTATAAGTGAACCACAAAGGCAGAATTATTCCACGACGACAGCCGTTCCGTAAGCAATAATTTCAGAAGCATTTTGCATGACCGCTGACGTTTCTAAACGAACGGCAATAACAGCATTGGCACCTTTTTGAGAAGCTTCTTCCATCATACGATCAATCGCTTGCTTTCTTGCTTCCTCCATCAACTCACTATATTCGCTTATTTCTCCGCCAATGATGGTTTTAAGACCGGCAATGATGTCTTTGCCAATATGCTTCGCTTGGACGGTACTTCCCCTTACAAATCCTCTTAATTCTTTTACTTCCTTACCCGGTACAAAATCGGTTGTCACTATAATCATGATTCCCTCTCCCCTGCCTTGAATTTTGTCCAAATCTTCTTTGCAAATATGAAATAAAAGATGAGTGGAAATGGACACTGAATCAATCCCCAGATCCCCCAGAACCAATAGTTATGTCCGTTCTTCCGGGCATCGATGAACAGGTAAATACTTTGAGTCAGAAGAATCGGAATGACAAGTGGTAAGATATAGAGCTCTTCTTTTGTCATGTCCTATTCACCTTTTTCGTATATGTTATGCCAGTAAAAATCGAGGCTCCCACAAAGATGGCAACTTGAAGGAGAAGAAATAGAATCGGCATTTGAAATAACGTAAGGGAAAACACAGTCAAGATACAACAGGCCAGAAGAAGAAAGATGGTGAGATCTCGTTTAAACCTGGCTTTAAGCTCCACCTGCTGATCCTCTACTAATTGCTCAAACCACTGCAGGGACGGGGTGCTTTCGTCAATGTCTTCATCAATTGACTGGAATCCGTCCTCCAGTAATTTCTTTAATTCATCGCTATGTTCCTGATGGTTGTTCATCTATTTTCAACTCCTTTCTCAGCCGGATGATTCCATGATGAACACGTGATTTCACTGTCCCAGGTGGTATTTCTGTCAATTGACCAATCTCTTCATAGGAATAACCGTAGTAATGTTTCAGGATGATAGGGAGCCTGATATCTTCTGATAGAGTGGACAAGGCTGCCAGCACATCATTCCATTCTTCATTCCTTGACTCCATCTCCCATTTTAATTTTCTAACGTTTACTTCTTCATTCTGCCAGTTCTGTTCTCTTTTCTTTTTACGCTGCAGATCAATATAACGATGGGTTGCGATGGAAATCAGCCATGATGAGAATTTTGATTTCCCATTGTATTGATGAATCTTCTCTACACATTTTGCCATTGTATCCTGCGCAAGCTCCTCTGCCTGATCCCGATTCATTGTCACTTTCATTAAGTATTTCACTAGAAAAGGATAATGTTCTCGAAAAAGAATGGCAAAGGCTTCGTGATTCCCTTTTTTCGCCCGTTTGATCAGATCTCTCTCTTCCATCCTTTACTGTCCTTTCTTTCCACCCCAGCCTGCGAGTTCATTTATAAGACGCACAACAGGAAGAATCGTTCATAAAATCATTATACTTTTTTTGAAATACTTTCATTCTTTTTCAAAGGCTCTTTTCGTAAAGTTTGTTGCTATTGTAGAGGAGAAAGCAATAGTTGATTTCCGCTCCAGGATGCTCGCTTTCCGCGGGGCTGGCGGTGAGCCTCCTCGGCTCCGCCTCCGGGGTCTCACCTGTCCAGCTATTCCCGCAGGAGTCGAGCATCCTTCCGCTCCAATCAACTTTCTGAGCATGTATCCTTAATGAAAAACAATAAAAACAAAAATTTTAGCAAATAATCTTATTTAAGGTCAGTAGAGATTGATTCTCCTTATAGGGAAGATGGATTATTTTTTTCTAGTTACATTGTTTTCTTGTACACCTTGAAGCTCTGTCATGAAAATCATGTTAAAGATGGTGAGGGGAACTGCGCAGACTCCTGCGGAAGTACGGGCGTGCCGAGACCCCGTTCGGCTAGACTGAGGAGGCTCGGCCGAACGCTAGCTGCAAGCGGAGCAGTTCCCCTCACCATCCAGCATAAACTGGTTGACAGAGCCCTGCAGATTTTAAATTAGAAAACAACAATCTTTGCGAATAGAGCTTTTTCAAAATAAAAAATCCCCCTCTATGAATAGTCCTTCCCTATTCATAGAGGGGCTCTCACTTAGCTATTTAGAGCGGCAGGCTGAGCATTGTTTTCCTCTTTTACATATTTAGGAAGAATGATGGTGTAGAAGATACCTACAATGATTAAACATCCTCCAACGAGCCAGTAGAGCATTTCAACGGTTACGACGGTAGGGAATGTCAAAGCAATCACTCCAAGGGTAATGGATTGTGACAGCATCATAAGGGGATTGATCCATCCTTGCACCCTGCCCATCATTTTCGGATCGATGATGCTCGGCATCCATCCACCGATTGCAATGTTCACAAGGGGTAAGCCCAGTGCGGCGAAAAAGATGATCGTAAGGAAAATCCAAGTCGAAGGGGCAAAGGATGCTGCGATTATAAACGTCCCGGATATCACCAGCCCTGCAACAATCAACACATGAAATTTAAACTTCTGAGATAGCATGGAAGAGAATATACTGCCGATCAAAACACCGGCACCGAATGCGACACCTAATAAAATCGAATATTCTTCATAAGACTCTGGGGCTAATTTATATTTCAATATAAAAATAGGAATGACCGAGAACCCGCCGTTCACAATTCCAAATACGACAAATCCTCCAATCAAGGATAATAGCAGCTTGTGATTCAGGATATAGTTCATCCCGGCTGTAAAATCTTTCGTCACAGACTGAATGTTCAAGTCTTTCCACGTATGCTTGCCGTTTGGAAGACGAACCTCTTCTGGAATGATACATTTCCTGATCAAGATGGCAGAAATAACGAATGTAACAAAATCGACTGCGATTGCACCATAGATCCCGGCCGTCCAATATACAAAGATGGCAACAGCATTTCCAAGTAACATAAACAAGCTCATCACCATTTGATTCAAGCCGGCGGCCGTTGAATAATCATCTTTTGAAAGCACTCCTTGCAGTATCCCCTGTTCAGCTGGAAAGAAGAACTTCTGGACGCCGCTTCTTAGAAACAGGATGGCAAATATGAGGGGCAGCCAGCCGATGTAGATGGCCCCGAATAATAAAAGTGTAAGGAACGCACTGATCGTATCACAGTGGTAGGCAATTTTCTGCCGGTCCATTCTGTCAGCGAATACTCCAACAAGAAAGAAGACGAGAAGAGTGGGTAATGAGTACATCATTTCAGTCAGGGAAGCATACACAGGTTGCTCGGAAAACCGGTCCAGTAGATAAAACATAAAGGCAGTCAAACCGATCACACTTCCCATATGCGAAGTGAAATTAGCAAAGAACAACTTTAGAAAAATTGGATTCTTAAAGATTTCAATCATTTTTTTCATGAATATCCGTCTCCCATCAATGATTAACTATCTTTATAGTATAGTGAATACCCGAAGAACATGAGGGTCTATTGGTGGTTTTTTCCTCCGTCTGTGGTCGGATAGGGAATGGGAGTAATCCCTCCCGGATAGCAAAAAATTCAGGAGAAGCCGTTTCGCCGATATATTTAGAATTCCGCCGTTAAAATGGTGATTTCGCCGTTATATCCAGAATTTCGCCGTTATCCCCTCAGCTGATCATAAATCCTGTCTTTAACAAAAAAAATAGCCCAAAGCCCCAAGGCTCCAAGCTATTCTAATACCTAAAATCATTCAAACGTGCCCTTCACAACCGCTTCCCCGTTCTCTACCATCAACTTACCTTTGGCAAACACCGTGTTCACTTCAAGCGTATCCTTATCCAGCAGCACCAGATCAGCGTCCTTTTCTACCTCAACGTGACCTTTTTGCTTAAACTTCAGGATTTTGGCAGGGTTTGATGTTATGACTTTAATGGCTGTTTCTAACGGAATGCCTTCTTCCAGAACAGCGTCCTTTACTTCACTATATAGACTCGACACCTGGCCAATCTGTAATCCGATCAGTTCTCCGTCCCCATCAAAATTAGGTAAGCTTGCTTGTCCATCGGAGGTGTATGTGATTTGCTCCACCGGTACACCTGCATCGAGCATGCGTTTTAGCGCTTTACTGCATTTCACTTCGCCATCTTCAAGAAACTGGGGAATGGTACTGGTCGTAAAGTCTACATAACCACCTCTTTGAGCGTACTGAATCCCAGCTTCAAACAGATGGGCATTTCGATTGATATGGGTTGGATAGAATTGTTTAATCGGAATATCTGTTGTATCAACTATCTCCTCGAGAAGCTTTAAATGTTCATGACTATCTCCTACATGAACATTGACTATTCCGGATTTACCGGACAGCATGCCCCCGATTCGGGCAGCAGAAGCAATTTTCGTTAATTCGTTTACTGTGGGTTGAGATGAGCGATGGTCAGCAATCGCTACTTCACCTACTCCGATGATGCGGTCTACTAATATAATATCGTCCTCGATTTTACCGGTAAGAGTTTTCAAGGGCACTTGATAAGAACCGGTCTGCGCGTAGCAGGTAATCCCCTCTTCTTCAAGGCCCTTTGCTTTCGCCACAAGGCTCGCCATCGTTCTCGTCGTTCCATCTGTTCCAATCACACCAACAAGAGTCGTGATACCGGCAAGTGTGGCCTGAGTCAGTTGAATTTCCGGTGTTCTCGTACGAAAGCTGCCCTCGCCGCCTCCGCCCATAATATGTACATGCGAGTCTATAAAACCGGGAACAACATATTTACCTGTTGCATCCACAATCTTTATATCCACAAATTGATGAGGAGGTTCAATCTTATCTTCAATAAAACCTATTTTATTATCTACTATCAATATATCCTTTTTCCCTAAAAATTCTGGAGCATATACTTCTCCGTTTTGAATTAATGTCAGCATGATGTTTGCTCCCTTCACTTCTTATTTATATAATCGCGCCGAACCTTACAACAAGGTTCGGCACAATCAATCAAATCAGAAACCGATGAGTGTTGCCGTTATCACAAAGATCGATGACAGAACGAATAGAATGAGCATGAATTTAATAATGAATTTAGCCCATATACCCCAATCGACACGGGCAGCTCCAAGTGTTCCGAGTAAGGCAGCTGAGGTCGGAACAAGAATATTGGTTAATCCATCTCCTAATTGGAAAGCAAGGACCGCTACTTGACGCGAGACTCCAGCAATATCTGCAAGTGGAGCCATTAAAGGCATTGTTAGAGCGGCTTGACCGGAACCAGATACAACAAAGAAGTTGAATACAGACTGGAATACATACATACACCAGGCAGAAATGGCTTCAGGGAAATCCCCGACCACTTGTCCTGCTCCATATAACATCGTATTTAATACAGAAGGTGCGTCAGGTGAATCTCCACCAAGGATAATGACGATTCCTTTTGCCATACCTACAACTAATGCAGCCGGCAATAAATCCTTCGCTCCATCGATGAATCCCTCTGCTATATCATCCCATGACATTCCATTCAATTTAAATAGAACGCCAATGATTCCTGCAACTAATCCAATCGTAAAGAATTGGCTTGCAATCTCCGGGATATAGTAAGCGTGTTCCACCACTCCCCAAATGATCCAGGCAATACCTGCTGCAACCGTTAATATGACCAGTGAATGCCCCAAAGTGAATTTGGTATTTAGGTCTTGTACTCTGCCTTCTTTACGGAAGTATTCATCAGAAGAATAAGAAAGACTTCGTTTAGGTTCCTTCCGAATCGCTTGGGCATATCTCCATGTGTAAATGATCCCCACAAGTGTAAAGACAATCCACATAACAATACGGAAACCTGCTCCCGAAAGAACCGGTACACCTGAAACACCCTGGGCGATGGCCACCCCGAATGGGTTCATCCATGAAGTGGCAAAACCGATTTGAGTCGCCACGTAGGTAATCATGATTCCAGTGATGGCATCATATCCAATCGCAATCATGATTGGAACGAGAATCATGGCAAAGGCGATCGCCTCTTCCCCCATACCGAACACGGCTCCCCCTAATGAAAATAAGAAGAACATAATAGGGATGATGAGAGATTCTTTTCCTTTCGTTCTCTCAATGACCTTGAGGATACCTTCTTCAATGGCCCTTGTCTTCATAATGATACCAAACGCTCCACCAATTATTAAGATAAAGGCGACTACACCTACAGCGGATCCCCATTTATCCCCTGATACAAGACCTTCAAATACATAATTAAGGAATCCGATTCCGCCACCTGCCTCGAAAAGACTGGTTCCTTCTCGAATTAGATTTCCGTCATCATCCTTTAAATAACTGAAAGAATCAGGATTTAATACCGTTTTCGTTTGTTCTTCTCCATCCTGCATGAACGTGATTTCTTCTGTCGTGAATTGCCCCTTTGGTACGACATACGTTAAAATTGCGGCAGCCAGTACAACGAAAAAAACAATTATAAATGTATGCGGCACCTTCCAGGCCTTTTGTTCTTTCTCCATTTCTTTCCCCCCGTTTGACAGTATGATTTACTTCACAAATGTACATGCAAGTTCCGTGCCAAACAATAATTATCTGAAAATACAAACTTTTGGTGCGTTAATGGTTATTATCGGTTAAAATACACTTAACGATTAAACCATTTATAAACCAAATAAACCATAAGGGGGAAACATATGAAACACGAATTAATTCTATTAGCTGGAACTAAGGAAACAGAAAGAGCTCTTAAGGAGCAATTAAAATCCGTTTTCGGAGAACTGATCAATATTACGAGTTATTCTTGTGATGAAGGGATTCCTACATTTTTCACCAATGAATTGATTGTTTATTCTTCTGCGCTGATCGCACCAGAAGTGAAGGAATATATCGATTTCGGCTCATGCACCATCATTAAAGCACGTCGAACCGTCAATTACGAATACATAGATCGTATTTTCGAATTACCTCCGGGAAAAAAGATACTATATGTGAATGATTTCATTGAAACAGCCAAAGAAGCAGTCTCTACCTTGAAACGGTTAGGAATAGATCATGTCGATTACATTCCATACTCGCCAACTGCAGACTACCCTAGACAAATTGACATTGCCATTTCACCTGGAGAAACGGCAAGCATCCCCCCTTCCATTCCCAGCAAAATCGATATAGGTGTACGCCTGATCGATTTGAATACCATTATGAAAATCATCTACCACTTTCAATTGTCAGAGCAGTTGACCTTCGATATCACCGATCGCTATACAAGAAAGATCATCGAGCTCAGTCAAAAGCTGGGTGCCATCAATCGAAGGGCGAAAACGTTAAATAAATTTTTAAATAAAGTAGTGGATGGTGTAAATGATGGGATCCTTGCCTTTCAGGAAGACGGAGAAATTACCGTATTCAATGAAGTGCTTGAACGAATGGTTGGAATTACAGCTACCCATGCGAAAGGAAAAAAACTAAACAGGGTGTTCAAGAATATCGAGCTCAATCACTTTTTGACGTCGCAACAGGATGAAGATCAACAATATTTCACTCTCCGTCAGCAGAATGTGATGGTCTATCGTTTCCGTTTGAAGGCAGAGGGAGTCATTGTCGCAACGTTTAAAGATATGGAAGAAACCATCGAGATGGAAAAGGTTCGAAAACGGGAGCTGCAGCGGATAGGATATATTGCCAAATACACATTTGACAGCATACTGGGGGAAAGTGCCCTTATTAATGAAACCAAGATGATCGCCAGAAAACTCGCAAAAAGTGAGCTTCCGATTTTAATTTATGGGGAAACCGGTACTGGAAAAGAACTGTTCTCAAGTGCCATGCATAATGATTCGTCCCGAAAGAACAGTCCGTATCTTGCTGTAAACTGCAGCGCATTGCCTGAAGATTTATTAGAAAGTGAATTATTCGGCTATGAGGACGGAGCCTTCACCGGCGCAAAAAAAGGAGGAAAAAAAGGATTATTTGAACAAGCAGACGGGGGTACCCTGTTTCTTGATGAGATCGGTGATATTAGCCTAAAGCTTCAAGCGAGGCTTTTGAGGGTTCTACAGGAGATGGAGATCAGACGGATTGGTGGAAACAAGAACATTCCTGTTGATGTCAGGATCATTGCCGCTACGAACAGGGACCTCCAAACCTTAATAATGGAAGGAACATTTCGTGAAGATCTCTATCACCGTTTGAAAGTCCTATCATTGCAGCTGCCTAGCCTCCGGAATCGAAGCGAAGATATCCCCCTTCTCATCGAGAATTTCCTTCGTATGGAACATAGCAAAATCACTGCAATCGACGAGGCTGTATTAAATGCATTGAAGAAAGCACCTTGGAGCGGGAATATCCGTGAACTTAAGAATACACTTCTTTACATGATCACCGTTGCAGAACAAAATCGGTTAACTGTTCATCAATTGCCGAAAAATGATAATAATTTCTTGGAAAAAGAACATACTAAAGGTACCTTTTCCCTTCCTGCTATCTCAATGTCCAAAACCGGAGAGTATGTAAAAATCCTTACCGCGTTAGTTGAATTTTTCGAAGAAGGAAAGCGAGCCAGCAGACAAAAGATTTATTCTTCCCTGCAACGAAGCTCCACTCCTTTATCCGTTCAACAAATTCGGACAAGATTAAACGAACTCCAAGATCTCGGGTATGTAGTGATCCAGAGGGGGAGAATTGGAACAGAAATTACGCCTGAAGGATTAGCCTGGTTAAATAATAATGTGGAGTAGGTTTTAACTATCCTTTAACAGGGTAACTTTACATTAACCGGTTAGAAATACAAAACATATTTCATTGATACTATAAGTCGAGGTGATATTTAATGGTACGTACAATCTTAATGGTCGTTGGAGCAATTGTTGTCATTGGTTGGATTATCAGCATGCTGTAATCAGAACCATTTAAACTAAACATTATTCTTGCTATTATATGATTTTAATCAAAAAGAAAGAGCAGAACGGATCTTCCCCCGTTCTGCTCTTTCTTTGATTAGCTCTCTTCGCAAAGATTGTTGCTTTCTAACATAGGAGCTCTGGCAACCAGTTTGCGATTAAATGAAACAATATTTCTATTATACAAGCTATAATATACTGCACTTTAATAATGGTCTTTATATTATCCTGTAGTAAGTAATCCAGACATAGAAAGTTGATTGGAACGGAAGGTGTTCGACTCCTGCGGGAATAGCGGGAAAGTCCGAAAAGCGGAGGGGCTTTGCCCAGGGGCGACAAGCATAAGACGAGTCTGCCGGAAAGGCGCTCTTTGCCTTTTTGGCAGACTCGTCTTATGACCTCGAGCCCCTAGGCCCTGGAGCTAGACAGTTGAGACCCCACAGGGCAAAGCCCGAGGAGGCTCAACTCACGCCCCGCGGAAAGCGAGCACCTGGAGTGGAAATCAACCACTACTCGCTTTTTCAAAAGCAATAAATTTTACGAAAACAAACTTTTGTTTAAAACAATTGTTGAATCACTTTTAAAATGGTGTTTATTCCATTCATCGTTTTCCTGAAAAAGATTAAAAAGCTTAATATTGGGTAAATAATAGATATCCTATTGATGAGGTGATTTTGATGTATAAACATATTTTGTTAGCTTATGACGAAACCGATGGAAGCAAGAAAGCATTGGATGAAGTACAAAAATTAATTAAAGGTTCTATAGATACACAATTAACCGTACTCCATATATCAGATGAAAAGGTAGCAAATGAAAGTCATGACAACTATACCCCTACCCATGCATTAGCGGATACGTCACCAGGGTTTGATAACAATTACATGGGGAATCTGTCGGTTTCACCCGACAACAAGGTTCATACTTCGGAGGAAGAACGTCATGAAATTAAGACACCCTCCTCTACACATCACTTTTTAAAAAATGCGAAGGAAAAACTTTCTCCTTACGGTATTGAAGCAAATTATATTCACCTATCGGGTTCAGAAGCAAAACGCATATGTGAATATGCCAAAGAAATTCAGGCAGATCTGGTAGTAGTCGGGAGCAGCCGTAAATCCGGCATGAAAAAATGGGTGCTAGGAAGCGTCAGTGAAAAAGTCACTCAAAACTGCGAAACCAGCGTCCTGGTCGTAAAATAAATGGAACGAACGGAGGGACGGACCTTTTAAAGGTCCGTCCCTCCGTTATGTATTACTTACCCGTTAACTCATCAAAACGGTTATGGGCATTCTTTTCGTCAAAGCTGCTGTATATCCGGTAGTCCTCGAAATCCAAAATTCGGAAGTGCTGACTGAAAAGGTTTTGCTGAAGAATGTATTCATCATTCTTCTTTATATCTTTCCACCAGACCTTCCCGTCCAACGTTTTCTCCTTCCGATAATCAATGCCTTCCCGAGCAATGGTCTCTATGATTTCAAGGGGCTCCCCCCCAAGACTGGTGGTTAAGGTTTCACTATCTTTAAACAATGCACAAATGGCAATGACCGCGGTCCAGCCGGCCATGACTCTGCCTTTTTCAATTTGAACCAGGGTTTTTTTGGATAATCCGATAATGTTCGCCATCTTATCCTGTGTATAACCTGCCTCTGTTCGTATTAGCCTTAATTTATCTGAAATGATTAGAACGATCTCTTCTTTTGTCATCGATTCACACCTTACTTCTTTTATAGTGTAATATTACACTAATTTGATCTCCATTTTCAAGTAAACGTTTCGATCAAACCCATCGATTTTTGTATCACCCTGTTTATTTTACTATACTTTAGGTGAAGAATTGACGCATTTGACTTAAACGGAGGGAGAAACATGACAAAACGCATCATTGTCCTTATTAGGGAAGACCTTCGGATTCACGATCACCCTGCTCTCTATAGAGCTTCTCAAGAAGGAATGGTGATTCCTCTATATATCCTGGATGAGGAGACCTCTCACTCCCCCTCTGGAGAAGCTAAGAAGTGGTGGCTGCATCAGAATTTAGAAGCCTTTCAAACATCCCTTCAATCGATTAACGGACGACTTTGGGTAGATAAAGGAAAAGTAGCAGATCTTCTCCCACAATGGGTTCAGAAAACAAATGCACAGGGAGTCTACTGGAATAGAGTCTATGATCCAAGAGCCTATGAGGAGGATCTCGCTTTAGCCCGTTCTTTGTCCTCAAAGGGGATAGATGTTCAAACATTCGAAGGGACACTTCTTCTTCCTCCTTGGAAAATTAAAAAGGATGACGACACCCCTTATAAAGTGTACTCAGCATTTTATAAATCATTAAGGAAGGAGAAAATCCCGAAACCTCTCCCATCTGTGAAGAAAATGGAGGTCCCGGACCTCGATGTGGAGGGTCTATCCCTGGACGATTTAAGTCTCATGCCCTCTATTCCCTGGTTTCACATCATGGAAAGCATTTGGGACCCCGGCGAAGAAGCTGCTATACAAAGGTATAATGCCTTTGTTAAAAAAAGCATCAAGGACTATTCGGAAGGAAGAGACTTTCCTGCAGAAGGCCATCACTCCACCTTATCCCCTTACTTAACTCTTGGGGTCATATCGGTGAGAAGTTTGTATCATTCGCTCCTTGAAATGGAAGAAGTGCAGGTTGAGCCCTTCATTAAACAATTAATTTGGAGGGACTTCTCCTACTCCGTCCTGCTTCATTTTCCTGAGTCCACCACACGACCTGTAAATGAGAAATTCAAGGAGTTCCAATGGCAGAAGGAGAGGGAACAATTGGATAGATGGAAAAGAGGAGAGACAGGCTATCCCATCGTCGATGCAGGAATGAGAGAATTATGGGTAACGGGGTTCATGCACAACCGTGTCAGAATGATCGTCGCATCGTTCCTGACCAAGCATTTGCTGATCCCTTGGCAAGAAGGCGCAAAGTGGTTTTGGGATACACTGATTGATGCAGACCTCGCCAATAATTCAATGGGCTGGCAGTGGGTTGCAGGCTCCGGCTTTGATTCAGCCCCCTACTTCCGTATTTTCAACCCAACCCTCCAAAGTGAAAAATTCGATAAAGAAGGCACTTATATCCGGATGTGGGTACCTGAATTAAAAGACGTTCCCAATAAACATATCCACAAACCTTCAGAAGCTTCCGTGGATATTCTGGAAGATGCGGGGGTGATCCTGGGAGAACATTATCCCTATCCAATCGTCGAACATAAAGCAGCCAGGAAAAGGGCTTTAGAGCGCTATGATGAAATAAAATAGATATAAAAAATCGAGTCTATGGCCTTTAAAGGCCATAGACTCGATTTAATGTAAACGAAAAGAGACTATGCCTCTCCTCTTTGTTCCTTGATCGTACGTTTCTTTTCAGATTCTGATACAAACAACGCACACGCTGCATCTCCTGAAATATTGATGGAAGTCCTTGCCATATCAAGCAGGCGGTCAATCCCCAGAATTAATCCAATTCCTTCTACCGGCAGGTTTACACTGCTTAAAACCATTGCAAGAAGGATCAATCCGACTCCAGGAACCCCCGCTGTACCGATACTGGCTAAAACAGCCGTTAGTACAACCGTAATCAATTGTTCCAATGATAAATCAACACCATATACCTGAGCGATAAAGACGGTTGCAACCCCCTGCATAATCGCAGTACCATCCATGTTGATGGTAGCTCCTAATGGTTGAACGAAAGAGCTAACTGATTTCGATACGCCTAAACGTTGTTGGGCAACATCCATTGAGATGGGAAGCGTCGCGTTACTGCTTGACGTACTGAATCCGACGCTCATCGCAGGACTGAAATTCTTAAAGAACCAAAGCGGATTCTTTTTTGCCAACAGGAGGATCGTTCCACCGTAGGTAACGATGGCGTGAATGATCAATGCTGCAAGGACGACAACAAAATAAAGCCACATCGCCTTCAAGGCACTCATACCTTGACTTCCGATTGCAGAGGCGATCAATCCGAACGTTCCGTATGGAGCGAATTTCATTACGAGTGTCACAAGGTACATCATAAGATCATTACCTTGTTCAACAAGCTTTAATATTCCTTTTGTTTTATCCCCTAAAGTTGTTAATCCAAATCCAATAAAGATGGCGAATGCAATGATTTGCAGCATATTTCCTTCAGTCATCGCTGTAAGTGGATTTTTTGGAATAATGTTCATGAGGGTCTCTCCCACTGGAGGAGCATCTTCCGTTTCAAAGCCTTCTGATTGTGTTTTGTCGATTCCCTCTACCATACCGGGATCAATGACATAAGCAAGGGATAAACCGATCACGATGGCAATACAGGTAGTCAATAAGAAGAATACAATGGTCTTCAACCCTATTCTCCCCAGTTTCTTAGGGTCACCCAGACCTGCAGATCCAAGAACGATGGATAGAAACACAATGGGTACAACAAGCATACTGATGAGGTTAAGGAATATCTTCCCTAACGGAGTAAACAAATAAGGATCTAATATATCAAATGTATCTTTAGCAAAAATATTAAGCAGTAATCCCACAATCGCCCCTAGTATTAAGGCAATAATAATCTTAGTTGTTAAATTAAATTTCATAGATGTACCTCCCCTATCTAAATACAAAATAATTAAAAGATGTTTACCCTTAATTACTTTTAGCAAAACTATTATTTTTTAAATTTTTCTATTATCTCTTCCTGAACGCCTTCCCATCCATTTTTTTCACTGCTTCTTCATTCTCCATTTCCTATTATACTGATTTTTTTAATAATTGAAGAAGATTAAGGGTGAATTAAAACATTTTTACTATGTTTCTCCTCACATCCCACACAATATGTGGGAGTTGAATGATTCTATATGACTACAGATCAACTTCCAATCTTTTCTTTTTTACATTTAATGATTAAATGCTACGTGATTGGGTAAATAGTAATAACAGCATGAAAATAGAAAGGAACATACCTAAAATGAATAAAACAGTCTATTTTCTTTCAAGTAGTCAACAGCGCAGCTTGATAGCTGAAGGGTGGGCCGAGAAGCTCAATGTGTCAGATTGGTCTTTCAAAAGTGCCGGATGGGTTACTGAGAATCGTGCTGAATTCAGCGTTTTAGCAATGAAAGAGTTATGTATTGACATTAGTACATTCCCACTTACACGCATTGAGATGAATGAACTTGGTAACGCTTCTGTTATTGTTGCGATTCAGGATACTGAATTTGATGATAAGATAGAGATTCCTTCTGAATTAGAAGATAAAGTCATCTATTGGAATTTGCCTAATCCAAGGAAGCGTTCTGCGACACTTATTGAGGAATGGGTACACTATCAAGAAATTTGTGATGAAATTGCCATGCGGGTGAAAGATTTGGAAAACCTTCTACCACAACTACATTAAGAGGACTGATTACAACTGACATTGTATTGTAATCAGTCCCTTTTTTTTTATGTGAAATACTCGAGCTTCGCTTTTGGAAAATGTTTTTCCATGTAGGCATACAGATGATCTTTCATTTCCTGCTCTTCATCCTTCTGATAGATATACTTGCCAATCCCGTATTTACCCCATTTATATCGCCGTTCTTCCTCATTAAGTTCAAGCTTTGTCATCGGATAATTTTTCTCAATGACTCTTTTAGCCGGTTTTGTGAAACGATGTTGAATGAATTCAAAGGTTAAATCCTTTTTCGCTTCTTCCGGCAGATGAGCTTCCAAATGTTCAAACATTTGCCTATATCCTTCCTGCCATCCTTCATGGATATAGATAGGTGCCACAATAAACCCTAATGGATATCCTGCTCTCGCTACCTTCCCCGCTGCCTCTAGGCGCTTATCCAGAGGAGATGTACCAGGCTCAAAATTCTTAATCACATAATCGGCATTGATACTGAACCGGAATCTGGTTTTTCCATTATGCTTCGCATCAAGCAGATGGTCGACGTGATGGAATTTCGTCACAAAACGAAGCTTGCCATGCTCGGATTCGCCAAAATGCTCGATGGCTCGTTTTAGGGTATGAGTGAGATGATCGATCCCTACGATATCTGACGTACATGCAGCTTCAAAGCGTGTGAATTCAGGAGCTCTTTCTGCAATATACTTGTCCGCCGACTCAAATATTTCATCCACATTCACATACGTTCGTATATATGGTTTACTCCCCATCGTTGTTTGAAGATAGCAATAGTGACAGTGCCCCATGCACCCTGTTGCAAATGGGATGGCATATTCAGCAGACGGTTTGGATGTATCGAACTTTAACGTTTTTCTCACTCCGACTACTAATGTTGATTTTGCAATCCTGTATTTCTGAAAATGGTTGTCACCTGGCAAATTACGAACCTGGTTATGCGATGTTGTGTACCTGATTTCCACATCCATTTTTTCAAATTTTTCTTTGAGCTCTTTACCCAGTGGATATTCCAAGGCATTCGGTTCAAAGTAGACCAATTGTGGCACGAACGGTTTAACCATGATTCATCCCTCCTACAGGTCTCCAAATGATTGAGTATAGGCTTGCTCCGCTTCAGCTTCTGAAGAATAAACTGCCATTTCATGTGTTAATGGATAATAGGTTTCATACAAAAATAATGCCAGTTCGTTCGGATTTTCCGGATCATGTACTACGGCTGCTTCCTGCACGTTGGCGACACTTTGTGTATGTGGATTGCGATAAATCACATATACGACATCGCCCGCTTGATAGGGCATATATTGATCATTCAGTTCCATTCTTTTCACCTTTTCCTAAACGTCATTACTATCATCTTTTGTTATCTCACTGATAAATATGATGGTAAAAGATGTTTATAAAAAGCTCTTTTCGTAAACATTGTTCCCTATTTACACAGAGAAAGTACGGCCGGTGAGTATCCTCGTCGCTCATTTCGGGTCTCTCCCACTGATAATGTACAGATTCTAATAAAAGTAATTTTATCTCCTTTAAATGAGTGATAGCACGAAAACATGGACCGTTCCTTTCCGCTCCAGCCACTTGCTTTCCGCGGGGAGGAAGTCGAGCCTCCTCGACGTTCCGTCTGTGGGGTCTCGACTTTTCCTCTATCTCCCGCAGGAGTCAAGTGTCTTCCGCTACAATCCACTCTGTGCTACTACATTCTTACTGCCTATAAGTATAGATAGACAAACACAAAAAGCTCCTATTGTATATAAGTTGAGCGTTTGATTCAAAAATAAACTATCTAAAAAGGAGTAAAAGAAAATTTTATGGTAACTCATAAATCGGTAGATCATTGAACTATACTTCAATTGAATCAAACAATGTTCCCACAGTAAATAACTTCTTATAGAGAAAGCAGTAGTCTGTTTTACATAGGTTGCTATTGTCACTTTTAAGCTCTGTCACGAAATTCCCTTATAGATGGTGAGGGAAACTGCGTAGACTCCTGCGGAAGTACGGGCGTGCCGAGACCCCGGAAGCGAAGCTGAGGAGGCTCGGCCGAACGTCCGCGGAAAGCGAAGCAGTTCCCTTCACCATCCAGCACACACTGATTGACAGAGCCAAAGCAGGTCCAATTTTAATAAACATCAATCTTTGCGAAAAAACCTTATAAAAAAACTTCTCCTGCACCAATGATGCAAGAGAAGCCTGATTTAGGAAATGCCATAAAATTCGGTTGTATTCTTTAACAGTTGCTTATATACTTCTGCTTCTTTGAAACGTTTTATTTCGGCGATTTTTTCAATGGACCGATGCATGATTCCGGGATGGGTCATCCTTCCCTGAAAGACGCCTTCAAAACGCCAAGGACCATCTGTTTCAACCATAAGTTTCTCGATTGGGTACTTCTTAACAAGCTCTTGTATCTCCTGCTCATAAAGGACATCAGGGGTGATGGAGATGGAATACCCATTTTGCATCATTCTTTCAATGGTCTCTTTATCTCCTTTAAACCAATGAAAATGTGCTCTTGTTATGGAGTGCTTTTCTAACAGGTCACAAACAATGGGTGCATGCTCATACACCGCATGAAGGATGATCGGTTTGTTGATCCTTTTTGATTGGATCATAAACCGTTCCAAGAGATCGATATACGGCTCCACTTCAACTTCAGGATGTTCTTCCATTTTATAATAAGGCAACCCTACTTCTCCAATTGCCACTATTTCCTGTTGATGCAGCTCAATCAATGATAGAAGCTCGTCGACTTCTCTTTCTGAAGGCAGTTCCTGCTCCGGATGGAAACCTGCAGCCGGTTTGATCCTTGCATCTCTTCTTGAGAGATCTATGTTTGTCCTTGACGATTGAAGATGGAACGATACAGATATGAGCGCTTCTACAGAATACAGTTCAAGTTCCTGCAGAATCTTATCACGCTCATATCCTTCGTATAAATCCAAGTGAATATGTGCATCAATCAAGGATGGTTTACACATATTGAGAAAGCTCCTCAAAAATGCTCGTTTTCCATTTCAGAAACTCCTCCGATAAGAGGATCTCTTTGTCGCGGGGACGGGAAAATGGTACTTTGAACTCCTTCTGCACCCTGGCTGGCCGAGTCGATAATACAATGATCCGGTCTGACAGGAACAGGGCTTCGTCGATATTGTGAGTGACAAATAGAACAGAACTCAAGTCTTCCTCCCAAATGGAAAGGAGCCATTTCTGCATATCCAATCGTGTGAATTCATCAAGGGCCGAAAATGGCTCATCCAGGCATAAAAAGGATTGAGGACTGACAAGGGCACGAATAAACGCCACCCGCTGCTTCATCCCACCGGATAATTCATCAGGATACGCATTCTCATATCCCTTTAGGCCTGCCCGTTCAATCATGCTCATTGCTTTATCCCTATCTTTCTTCCCATGTAACTCCTGGCCAAGCATCACATTCTCAATCACGGTCCTCCACGGCAGGAGGGACGGACTTTGAGGCATATAACTGATGGTTCCTCTTTGACCATTTATCGATTTTCCATCTAATTGAATATCCCCTGAATCGGGTGTGAATAACCCGCCGATCACGTGAAACAGCGTGCTTTTCCCACTCCCGGAAGGACCGAGGATCGAGACAAACTCACCTTCTTCAACATGAATGGAAAGCTCATCGAGGATCAACTCCCCATCAAAGTATTTAGACATATTTTGTATGGATAAAGTCGTCACGTTATCTGTCCTCCTTTCGGTTCCACTTAATGGTGATTTTTTCTAATAACAAAATGATTCCAAAGAAAACCAGGCTGAGCAGCATAATCATAAAGATGGCTACAAATACCCTGTCTGTCCTGAAGGAAGAAGAGGCAAGAGTCATATAGACACCGATCCCTTTCTGGGCACCTAACCATTCTGAAATCACCGCCCCCATCACACTATAGGTAGCTGAAATTTTCAATCCTGAGAAGATGGAAGGAAGTGCATGGGGCCATTCAACTTTTCGAAAGATTTGACCTTTTGTGGCTCCCGACATTTTCATGTAAAGGATGTACTCTGCGTTTGTCTGCCTGAATCCATCCAATGCAGAGACCGCTACCGGAAAGAAGCAGATCAAGGTAATGACAATGATTTTCGGCAATAGTCCAAATCCAAACCAGATAACAAGTAAAGGAGCCAAGACGATAATCGGAATATTTTGAGACAAAATCATAAGTGGATATATCGCTTCTCTTACCTTGGGCAGAAGGTGCAGACCCATTGATGTCCCGATTCCAATTGTACATCCAATCACAAACCCTCCGATCGTAAGGAGAGTTGTCGAAGCAAGGTGTCCTGTAAACGTGGACCATGAGGCGACTCCTTCCGCCCATATTTCTGAAGGTGAAGGCATTAGCCATGCCGGCACCTCAAATACTCTAATGGTGAATTCCCAAATGATGAATAAAAGGATGATGACCAAGAAGGGTCTCCATCCTTTCGATATCCATGCTTTCATCCTTTATACTTCTCCGTCAATTGATTCATTTCAATCCCGGCAGGCTGATATAATACCTTGATTTGAGAAATGACGTTTGAGCTGCCCATTTCAGTCATTCGTTCATTCATTTGTTCAATCACCTTAAATAAGTCAGATAGATTCCCTTCCATGGTCGTTTCTAAAGGATGGACTTCATAACGGACACCTGATTTATCAATGATCGCGATGGCTTCATCCACGTATGGTATAACATCTTCACCATTTTGCGTCTTCGGAATAATTTGTATGCTTACGAGTGCGTTCCCCATTTTGTTCACCTCTTATTTTGGTAAGAATTCGTTTGTGAAAGCTTTTTTACTGTCCAGTTCCTTATCTAATAAATCGTTATCATACATCCATGAAGCATAGTTTTCCCAAACCTCCAGCTTCTGCTCTCCCCATCTGTCAGCGTCATCCTTGTATTTAGGAGCCAGCCATTCCTGACTCTTCATGACTAATTCTTTATCAAGATCCGGAGCTTCATCTAATAGGATCCCACCGGCCTCTTCCGGATTGTCGATTGCAAACTGATAGCCTTTTGAAGAAGCTGATAAAAATGATTTAACCGTTTCAGGGTCTTTTTCAATCATCTTTTCATTCGTCGTCAAGACAGGAGTATAATAATCCAGTTTTTCAGAGTAATCCTTTACGTACATCATATTCAAATCCTCACCGCGAAGCTCTGCTTCAATCCCTGTCCATCCATAGTAGATCCACGCAAAATCAACATCCCGTTTCACGGCAGTAAAGAAATCTGTATCTCCCATGTTTACAAAATCCACTTTCTCTACATCTGCGTTTTCTTGTTTCATAATCGACGTCATGACGGCTTTTTCTACAGGTGATCCCCATCCTCCATAACTTTTCCCTTCAAAATCCTTTGGAGTCGTTATACCCTTATCCTTAGGTGAAGCAAACCCGGATGTATTATGCTGTATGACCGCAGCTATAGATACGAGTGGTACGTCCTGTACCCTTGCTTGCGTGACACTTTCCTGGTATCCAACCCCGAACTCAGCTTTACCCGAGGCAACGAGTTGATCTGCCCCTGCCTCACCAGGTAAGATGATATCCACATCCAGCCCCTGCTCTTCAAAGTATCCCTTTTCTTTCGCAACGTATAATCCAGTGTGATTGGTATTCGGTGTCCAGTCCAGTACAACCGTAACCTTTTTAAGACCTTCTTTCTGTTCTGATTTATTTCCTCCACCACTGCAAGCAGTTAAAAGAAAGACAGAACAGATGATATACATCCATTTTTTCATCATGATTCCTCCTCAAATCCTTATATGTAGTTGTAACGTTTATACTTATTCTTCACTTAGTAGAGAGAATGAATGTAAAACACCTTAGACCGTCAGGACACAACAACAAAAAGCGCCCCAAGCTTCAGCGAGGGACGCATTGTTAAACATGATGATGTAATGTTTAAGAGAATGTTTCCTACGCTGGTATCAGCCAGTTCAGGTTCAAAGGGTCAGTATCTTATCAGGATACAATCTCAACCGGCCACACCGGTCCCCCTACACTTGTACTATAAAATTAAACGTTATCTTCTTCCCTACTTTGCCACAGAAAAGGTGGATATTCAAGCATTTCCTCTTAAATAGACTTACATTTGAAAGACCCTCTCATAATCACCGGAATTTAACAGCCTATTAATGAACGGGATGTATGTAGATACAACGTGTGAATACCCTTTTTGATTGTAAAAAAAGGTGTATTGAAGAAGAAAGATAATGACTAAGAATGGCATCAGTTCCTTTTCTTCCTGAGTTAAAGTTCCATCGGACTGATAGCCCTCCATAAAGGTATGGATACATTCAATTTGCTCATCCTCACCCTGCTTAACCTGGTCTTTGAGCATCCCTGCAAGAAAGTAACAGACATCTGCTATGCGGGGTGCTTTTCGTATCCTCTCGAAATCTATGATACCTGTCACCCTTTCCTCTTTCACGAGAATATTACGCGGATGACAGTCGCTATGGACGAGTTGATGGGGCAATTTGCTATAGGAGAAAGACCAATCATTCAGCCTGCCAAGAAAACCTTCCCGCCACCTTTCTATCAATGTTGAATCCTGCACGCTTATCCACTCTCTCAAATGTGTTTCAACTTTCCATTCTTCTACCTCGAATTTACAGACGTATTGTTTTAGACTGCCATGGAGTTGGGATAGGTATGTACCCACCATTTTCAAAGAAGTTAAGGAATAGACTTGTACCGGTACCCCCTTCAGCGCTTGATACAGAGAGTAGAAAACTTGATGTTGTCGTACATATGGCTGATGCGAGACCGTTAGCAGTGGCCTTTCGACAGGAAGTCCGTTTTCCAATAAAAAAGAAGTTAAGAGCAGCTCTTCTATTCGCTTCTCCACTGAAGAGTTCAATCTCTTTTTTAAATAAAATGTCTTCTCCCGACTCTTCACCTTATAAACATTGTGATGATGGCCCACGGTCTCTATGGAGGAAGGGGGAACCTTCCAGTTCAATAATAGATCATGAAGAGGTTGAATCATTTTTAATTCCTTTCGAAACATAGTAATATACGTTTAGTATGACTATGAAAGAATGTCTACATACCATATGAAAAGAGGTTGCATCGATGCAAAGAATACAAATGACGGAAGACTTATCATTCTCAAGAATCATTCATGGGTTGTGGAGACTTGCAGACTGGAATCAATCAAAGGAAGACACCCTTTCTCTAATCCAGCACAATATTGAAAACGGAATCACAACTTTTGATCACGCAGATATTTATGGCTCGTATACATGTGAGGCGTTATTTGGTGAGGCTCTCAACCTACAGCCGTCCTTACGAGCAAAGATGGAAATTGTGACAAAATGCGGTATTGTCCTGCCTTCCGACAATCGTCCTGAACATAAAACACATCATTACAACACGAGTAAAAAGCATATTCTGGCTTCTGTTGAAAACTCCCTGCAGAACCTGAAAACGGACTACATCGATTTATTATTGATTCACAGGCCAGATCCGTTTATGAATGGAGAAGAAGTGGCGGAAGCCTTCACTCAATTGAAAGAAGAAGGAAAGGTCCGTCATTTCGGAGTATCCAACTTTAAAGACCATCAATGGAATATGCTTCAATCCTACTTACCGTTTCCATTGATCACCAATCAAATCGAATTATCTGCATACAATTTAGAAAACTTTGAAGATGGTACGTTAAACCTTTGCCAAGAGAAACGTGTCGCGCCGATGGCCTGGTCACCACTTGCAGGCGGGGCGATCTTCAGAGGAAAAGATGAGAAAGCCGTTCGCCTTCAACATACTTTGAAGAAGGTACAAGAAGTAACAGGTGCAAAGGGAATTGACGAGGTTCTATATGCATGGCTTCTTAATCACCCGGCAAACATTATGCCTATCGTCGGTTCAGGTAAAAAGGAACGCATTCAACATGCGATCGACTCTATGTCGATTACATTAAATCACGATCAATGGTTTGAAATCCTGCAAACCTCTATGGGGCATGATGTTCCTTAAAGCTTTCAACAACAAAAAAAGACGATCCTTTTCTAGTAAAAGGTTCGTCTTTTTTTATTGAGCTATATCTCCACCAACATAAAATTCCAGATAAACATCTTGTAATTCATTCATTGAAAGCTCATAAAGCTGCTTTCCAAAATATTTATATACGCCAATCCTTAATAATTGTTGAATATAGAAGTCTTTTTTTAATTCGGGTGTCTTTTGTTGCTGTGATTTATTTTCTTGATGTAACATGTTCATCCCTCCAGTTGAAGATATACCCCACATCTGGAGTGAACTAAACATCCCCTTACACATTGGAAAGAAAAGGAGAAAGAAAAGCGAGAGCTGTTACGTACAAACGTGATGATGGCCCTCTGTGACACTTTTTCCCTCAACTTGAATCGTAGAATGATGAATGCCAAATTCCTCTTCAAGAAAGGCTGAGAGTCGTAATAGAATTATATCCCGATTCACTTCGTTTCCTACCACTACATGGCAGCTTAGTGCTGTGAATCCCGACGTGATGCACCATACATGAAGATCATGTACTTCAATGACTCCCGGGATGGCAGCCAGGCTATTCTTCACATCTTCCGTATCGATCCCTTTTGGTGATCCTTCCATTAAGATATGAATGGAATCCTTCGTTACTCTCCATCCCGAAATGACGATTAGGATGGCAACCATGACAGATGCAATAGGATCCGCCAAGTTCCAATTAAAGAAATAAATCAAGAGTCCGGCTGCAATGGCCCCTACCGACCCCAACATATCACCAAGTACATGAAGAAAGGCACTTCGAACATTCAAGTTATGTTCCGTATCCCCTCTCATTAAAATCCATGCCACGATAATGTTTACAACCAGACCTATGATGGCGATCACCATCATACCTGGTGAAACCATAGGAGTATCTATAAAACGATGATACGCTTCCCAGAAAATATAGAGGGAAACGAGAATCAACGTGATGCCATTAATGAACGCCGCCAGTATTTCAAATCGCTTGTACCCATACGTCTTCCCTTTATCCGATGCCTTCTCACCTATATAAAAGGCTGCCAGACTAAGACCTAAAGCGGCTGCATCACTAAGCATATGTCCCGCATCGGAAAGAAGAGCAAGGCTATTTGTGACGATTCCCCCTATGACTTCGACGATCATAAAAGTAAATATAAATAGGAAACTGATTAATAATGCTTTCTTATTCTGATTATGTCCATGACTGTGGTCGTGACCCACATGACATCCCTCACTTCCGGTCTCTGACTCTTAATAACCTTAGACCATTCAATGTTACGAGTAATGTTGCTCCCATATCGGCAAAAATCGCGATCCATAACGTAAGCCAGCCGGGGATGACAAGTAATAAAGCAAGAAGCTTGATCCCAATGGCAAACGAGATATTTTGTTTGATGATGGTAAGCGTTTTTCGACTTAAGCGGATGATATATGGCAGTTTTGTAAGGTCATCGTTCATTAACGCAATATCTGCCGTTTCCAGTGCTGTATCGGTTCCTGCCCCACCCATGGCGATCCCTACATTTGAGGTTGCAAGTGCAGGGGCGTCATTGATACCATCCCCAACCATGGCGACCTTTCCATACTTGTTCATATAGCGTTTGACAAAGTCTAATTTATCTTGTGGCAGCAGGCCTGCTTTAATTTCTTTGACCCCTATAGTTCTCCCGATCGATTTCGCCGTATTGTGATGATCTCCTGTCAGCATCACCGTTTGTTCAATGCCCAAATGATGAAGGCTGTCGATGATTTCGCGACTTGTTTCCCGCACTTCATCTGCCACGGCTACAAGAGCTAATGGAGTATCATCGATTCCGAACACCATGACCGTTTTCCCATCTCTTTGAAGGTTTTCAATTCCTGTTGAAGGGGTATTGGCGAAAAGGCTTTCCACTCCAAGGAAGTATCTATCCTCACCGATTCGGCCACTGATTCCTTTACCTGTATGGGATTGGAACTCAACCACTTCACAATCCCCATAGTCAATGTTCAGCTCTTTCGCCTTTTTCAGAAAAGCGTGAGCAAGTGGATGCTGGGAATGGTATTCAAGTGCTGCCATCTTCGTCCACAACTCTTCTTCCTCTGCATCACCTATTAGGATGACATCAGTCACTTCGGGTGTTCCTTTTGTGAGTGTACCCGTTTTGTCAAAGGCGATGGCCTTTAATCTTCCTAATTCTTCTAAATACACCCCGCCTTTTATGAGAATGCCATTTTTCGCAGCGTTTCCTATAGCGGTTACGATCGCCACAGGAGTCGAAATGACCAAGGCACATGGACAACCAACCACTAAGACAGATAGTCCCTGATAGACCCATGTCGACCATTCCTCTGCAAACAGCAGCGGTGGAATGATAGCCACAAGTAAAGCGATGACCATAATAATCGGTGTATAATATTTAGCGAATACATCCACAAACGCTTGGGAAGGTGCCCTCTCACCCTGCGCTTCCTCAACTAAATGAATAATTTTGGCGAGAGTCGTGTCTTCTATCCGCTTCGTTACCTTAACCTTTAAATACCCTTCTTCGTTTAACGTTCCTGCAAATACAGCATCGCCATGAAGCTTTTCCACAGGGACCGATTCTCCTGTGATCGCCGCCTGATTGACAAAAGACGAGCCCTCAACAATATCTCCATCCATGGCAATCTTCTGACCAGGCTTCACGATCATCATGTCACCGACCTCAATCTCCTCTGCATCAACTAACAGCTCTGCTCCATTCCGGATGATAAGGGCTTGTGGTGGCGCAATATCCATGAGTGATCGAATCGACTCACGGGCCTTATCCATGGAGTACGACTCCAGCACTTCACTGATGGCGAACAGGAGAACGACAATGGCTCCCTCACCCCATTCACCAATAAACGCTGCCCCAATAATGGCAATCGTCATTAAGGTTCTCATATCGAACTCTAATTTGAGTAAGTTTTTGAATCCTGTTTGAAATAATCGAAATCCCCCTACAACGATGGCTGTTGCAAATGAAAGAGTAGAAAGGATTTGATGGTTATCAATTTCTGTAAATGGAAAGGAATAAGCAAGAAGGATAAAGAAAACCGAAAAAAGTAGATGCTTATATTTCATGTAAAAAGGTTCTTTCTCTTCCTCTTGTTTTCTCATTCCGTCGTCTGTTAAGCGAAGTCCTTCAAATGCTCCTGCTTTTTCCACCGATTCCTTCGTGGTTTCTCCGTATACGGTAATCTTCGCTGCTCCAAAGTTCACTTTTGCATCTACCACTCCGTCGAGATGCTGAACGTTCTTCTCGAACTTCGCAGCGCAACCCGCACACGTGAATCCTTCGACCCGGTAGGTTTGTTTATGGGCTGGTTTACCGGTCACGATCCTCCACCTCCACTTGATGAGTCAACGCAATTTCAATTAACTGTTTCACATGATGGTCGTCTAATGAATAATAAACGAGCTTGCCTTTTTTTCTGAATTTGGCTAATCCCTGCTTTTTTAATAAACGCAAATGATGGGATGCGGTCGCTGTTGAAGCATCCACGATATTTGCCACATCGCATACACATAGTTCTTCTTCGATGGTCAGTGCATAGGCAATTTTCGCTCTTGTTTGATCAGAAAGTGCTTTAAAGATTTCAGCTACCTTAGTGGTATTTTGTGATAAAATCATTGATTTTAAGCGATTGACCTTTTCATCTTCCACACACGCCACTTCACAAACATCCGTCTCTTTCATCTCGTCACCCCTCTAACATTCAAATACTCTTTTGAATATAGTATAGAAGAAATGCCAATAATGTTCAAACATTCTTTTGAATGAGAAGAAATTTCATGTATGAATTGGCTGATGGGACGAATTCCAGGCACTAAAAAAGCCCTGGTTTATAACCAGAGCTAATGAAAAATACGTATTAATTTTGTTGAAGCTTTTTCCGATCACGTTTCATAAAGAGATCCAGTGTTACCCAGAAAACAACAGATGAAATCGCAAAGATTGCAATTGCAAAGTAAATCTCTTCTGTTTTCCAGTCTAATCGTGGAATAAGCAGGCCAAGTACGCCTGATAATATATAGTAGCCACCTATTAATTGCAGATATAAACGTCCTGTTTGAGTTTGAATATTTTCCAGATAGCCTTTCCCTGCTTTGCCAAAGAAAATAGCTATTCCTCTTAAGATGACATAAACCGAAAAGGCAATGATAAGGGCTACAACAAATCCTTGGTTAAACACGTCTGCCATAATCGTTCTCCTTTCCAACTATCCATTGATTCGTATCCTTGTTTTGTCCATTTCTATTCTTTATGATGAAATTGTTATTTCTAACAATAACCGAATGACCTACACATTGCAACGCACTTTGGATACGGATAAGAATGTGATACTTTTAAAAGGATATACCCATTGCAACCGGATTTCAAGTGCTATCTTGCTTCATTTTTTTACGGAACCATGACTTTTCTATTCAGGAGGTGTTTGAAGCTTAAGAAGGGTCCTTTTGATTCATTCCCTTTCTACAGCTTCTGCTCATTGGACATTCTACTTAATTTATTTCTCGTTGCTGTTTTAATTGCGCTGACTGCTTTCTTCGTTGCATCAGAATTTGCCATTGTCAAGGTAAGAAGCTCTCGTATCGATCAGCTGGTGTCTGAAGGAAATCAAACGGCCATTGCTGCTAAAAGGGTCATCTCCCATTTAGACGAATATCTTTCAGCCTGTCAATTAGGCATTACCATCACAGCCCTTGGACTCGGCTGGTTAGGTGAACCGACCATTGAAACGTTGCTTCATCCCGTGTTTGAGAAGCTAGATTTAAATACTTCCGTTACAAGCATCATTTCATTTGGACTCGCATTTTCCGTCATTACCTTTTTGCATGTGGTGATTGGAGAATTGGCACCGAAAACCTTTGCCATTCAAAAAGCAGAGAAAGTCACTCTATTATTTGCACGACCATTAATATGGTTTTATCGACTAGCTTATCCATTCATATGGACATTAAACGGCTCTGCCAGGGTGTTCACCGGGTTATTCGGTTTAAAACCCGCTTCTGAACATGAAATTGCCCATTCCGAGGAAGAGCTTAGAATCATTCTTTCCGACAGCTACAAAAGTGGTGAAATCAATTCATCCGAATTCAAGTACGTAAACAAAATTTTTGAGTTCGACGAACGAATCGCAAAAGAAATCATGGTTCCGAGAACGAATATCGTGACCCTATCCTCGGATTCCACCATTGATGAAGTACTCTCCATCATTAAAGAGGAACGCTATACGAGATATCCTGTCGTGGAAGGGGATAAAGATAATATCCTCGGTATAGTGAATGTGAAGGAACTGCTGACAACACTCGTGAACCACAAAGAGGAACATGAAGACTTAACTTCCTTTATCAAGCCTGTGATCCGCGTCATCGAAACCATCCCTATTCAAGCCTTACTCGTCAAACTTCAGAAAGAACGGTCGCCGATGGCCGTACTCCTGGATGAATACGGTGGAACTGCCGGTCTTGTCACGGTCGAGGACATCATTGAAGAAATTGTCGGAGAGATAAGGGACGAGTTTGATATCGATGAAATTCCTGAAGTGCAGAAGGTGAAGGAAGATCATTATATCTTTGACGCCGTGATGCTCATTGAAGATGTGAATGACCTTCTTGGCATCTCCCTTGAAGAAGATGAGGTCGACACAATCGGAGGCTGGTTCCTGACTCAGAAATACGAAGTGAAGCTGAATGACAAGATCGAGGAACAAGGATATTGCTTTAGAGTGAAAGAAATCGATGGTCATCATATTCAATATTTAGAGGTTACAAAAATGGCATAGCAGCCAAGATGAAGAGAACGAGTCGAATTAATGGCTCGTTCTTTTTCTCTTAGTGAATGAAGTTTATCCAGAACGTCGGCATGCAAATCCCACTCTCCGCGAAAACAGATTTCCCTTTAGAATAAATCCTTTCATAAATGGAAAAATAACTTCAAACATTTATGAGAGGTGAGTTATGACTAGCATCATTGTTGGATTAATCCTACTTATGGTCTTGGCGTATTTAGGCTGGTCAATCATTTGGATCGCTCCCCTGGTTGCCGGTTTAGTGGCACTAATGAGTGGTCTCGACCTGCTTCCTGCGTATACAGAAACGTATATGACCGGGTTTGTGGATTTTGCTAAAGAATGGTTTCCTGTATTCCTGTTCGGAGCCATTTTCGGAAAACTAATGGAGGATGTAGGGGCTGCCCAATCTGTCGCATACAAAATCACCAACATAATAGGTAAAGACAGGGCCATACTGGGCGTGTTGATTGCAGCTGCCGTTTTAACATATGGCGGTGTAAGCTTATTCGTTGTTGTATTTGCGATATACCCTCTGGCTATTGCCATGTTCAGGGAAGCGAATATCACACGGAAGCTATTGCCGCCAACGTTCGTATTAGGGGCTTTCACCTTTACGATGACGGCCATTCCCGGTACACCTCAGATTCAGAACTTAATACCGATCGATTATTTTAAAACCTCCCCCACTGCCGCTCCGATCATTGGTATCGTCGGCGGATTAATAATGGCGGTTGGAGGGTATTTTTATTTAAGATGGCGTCAAAAACAATTTACAAGTAAAGAAGATACGTTTACCGAGCCTAAGGGTGGAAACGATGTGAAGGAAATTAACGAATCGGAGCTTCCTAACTTTTACTTATCATTTCTTCCCCTTGTCATTGTCGTCGTTACACTGAATGTCTTTAAATGGAACATCCTGACCGCCCTGCTTGTAGGAATACTTTCGATATTAATCATAAACTTCAAGCATTACAAAAAATTCATCCCTGCCGTCAATGGCGGAGCAAAAGGTTCAGTCATGGCAGTCATTAACACAAGCGCTGCCGTTGGTTTCGGAGCAGTTGTCACAGCCGCACCCGGTTTCAAGACGTTAACGAAGCTTATTCTCGGCATTAAAGGGAACCCCGTCATATCTGAAGCCATAGCTGTTCAAACTCTTGCAGCTATTACTGGATCTGCTTCAGGAGGAATGGGGATTGCCCTCGAGGCTTTGGGAGATAAATATTATGAGCTTTCTCAAACGAGTGGCATCAGTGCAGAAGCATTCCATAGAATTGCTTCCATTTCATCAGGGGCATCGATTCTGCCTCATAACGGTGCCCTCCTGACCTTATTTGCCGTAACAGGGCTAACCCATAAAGATTCGTATTTGGATGTAGCTGTGGTCGGGTTGCTTATTCCTACGATTGCAGAAATCGTTTCAATCATCCTGGCCAATCTGGGAATTTATTAATTAGAGGAGGAAAAGAAGATGGTAAATGATAAAGTTGTATTCATTACAGGTGCTGCAAGGGGAATCGGGTTTGAAATCGGGGAACACTTTGCTCAAAATGGTGCTAAAGTTGTTCTCTCAGATATCAATCAAGAAGGACTGGATGAAGCGGTTGAAGAATTGAAAGACAGAGGATTCGATTGCCTGGGCATTAAATGCGACGTTACCAGTGAAGAAGAAGTGAAAGCGGGAATTGATAAAACAGTTGAGCACTATGGCCGCATAGACGTATTAATCAATAACGCAGGTATTCAACACGTAGCTCCAATTGAAGAATTTCCTATCGAAAAATTCGAACTCCTGATCAAAATTATGCTGACCGCTCCCTTTATCGCAACAAAATTTGCTTTCCCTCATATGAAGAAGCAAAAATTCGGTCGTATCATTAATATGGCATCCATTAATGGACTGATCGGTTTTGCCGGAAAAGCGGCATACAACAGCGCCAAGCATGGTGTCATTGGTCTGACAAAGGTATCAGCATTAGAAGGTGCCGAGCATGGGATTACCGTCAACGCCCTATGCCCCGGATACGTGGATACCCCCCTGGTCCGTAACCAGTTAAAGGATATTTCAACGACCCGTGGTGTGGAGCTTGAAAAAGTATTGGAGGATGTCATTTATCCTCTTGTTCCACAAAAGAGATTATTATCAGTAGAAGAAATTGCAGACTACACCATTTTCCTATCCAGTGACAAAGCAAAAGGTGTAACTGGTCAGGCCGTTGTCTTAGATGGCGGATATACTGCTCAATAATAAGCACCCGAAAAATCGGATCAGGAAACTGATCCGATTTTTCTTTTTTGTTTTGCCCCTAAACGACCCATTTCTTCATAATCCTTTTCATTGTAAAATAATGTTATAGACATCGCATTTTTAAAAATGATTCTGATTTTAAAGGAGAAACTATGAAAATCTATTGGCAAATAAGTTATTTTGTAATAGGGTTACTTATTTTCAGCTATGGGATCAGCATGTCCATCAAAGTGCAATACTTAGGGATCCATCCATGGGATGTGTTAAACATTGCCTTATTCGAGAAGTTCGGCTTAACGATTGGAACGTGGAATATCATGGTCGGTGCCACCTTGATTGCAGGCACCCTGGTTTTGAAAGGGAAGTATGTTCGAATCGGAACGATCCTTAACGGAGTGATGGTTGGCATGTTGGTCGACTTCTTTCTATTTTACGACCTGCTTCCGCCTCAAACAAACCTAGTCGCAGATATCCTGATTCTCTTATCAGCGATTATTTTAATGGGGGTTGGCGGGGGATTATATTCAGCGGCACACCTTGGTACAGGTCCGCGGGACGGGTTTATGCTTACCATTTCGGATTTAACTAATCTTTCAATCAGCAGAGTCCGGATCATGTGTGAGTGTGCGGTGTTACTAATCGGACTGCTTCTTTCCGGTCCAGTCTTCGTTTTTACTTTTATTTATACGTTTATTCAAAGTCCCATCTTTCAAAAATCCTTTTTATTTTTCACCGATAGACTCAATACCCGTTTCACCAGAAATAATGTAAGTATGTAAAAAGGACAAATGCCTGAGGCAGTTTGTCCTTTTCTACGTTATGACATCTCGCATGCCACTAAGCCGTATTGTTGATGGGGATTTAATTGCTTTATAAACTGAAATAGTTCCTGCACCTGTTCATTGTCCATATCCCGCTTATAGTAGTCTTCCAAGACCGGCAGCATTTCATCCGGGTACATCAAACAGGTATGACTTCCCCAGTCTGTCTGCCTGCCTTCTATTTTATTATAGTAAATGCCATCCAACAGGGAGAAGAAGAGTTCATACCCTTTCGGAAAAAACGGACTGATCCTTTTCGGGTAATTATGATTCCAGTCTCCCCCTTCATAATGAAATGTCTGGTCTGTTAAATCACCGATAAAGACTTCAACATCTGCCATTCCCGTCTCCTCCTAAAGTTTAAAATAACCTCTCTTATTATCGTATAAGCCAGTCCATCTATTTAGAACCCCTTTAGCTTTTTACAAAAATAGCAGTTCCAGGATTTCCTGGAACTGCTCTGCCCAATTACAAATATTTTCGTTGCACGCTTCGCCCATCATACGTAAATAACATATCACGGTTCTCCACATGCGTTTCGATATGGACCGGTCTTCCCCAAAGCTGATGCAGATAAGGTAAAACCTTTTCTAAATACTTAATATCTAGTTCCACGTCTTCGAACCAGTGCTTCAAATAAAGCTCCCCGCTCTTCATATAATCCCCATCATTCACGGTGATGTATGGGAACCCTCCATTGACCCTCATCCCCACCAGCTGGTCCCGTACATGAGTCCATTCTTTATCGACGATTTTGTAGTCCTTTCCTTGCTTCTGGAATAAATACATATCTTCTCTCGTAACAAGATCCTTCGTTAAATAGTTCCGTAAGAAGGAAATGTCAGACTCAATCTCACGAACCTCAAACATTTTTTCACGGCCTGAATTTGGTTTCACCCCACGCTTTTTCATTTCATCCGTCGGGTTGTCGAAACGATCTTCAATATCTTCGAAAATCTTCAATCCTAAATAATATGGATTGATCTGCGTACGGGAAGGCTGTACAACACCTGCATTCAGCTTAGCAAACTCAATGGACTCACCACTCGTCAAATCCATTTCTCGGATGATGCGCTGATGCCAATACGAAGCCCACCCTTCATTCATGATTTTCGTTTCAAGCTGCGGCCAGAAATACAGCATTTCTTCCCTCATCATCGTCAATATATCCCGTTGCCAGTCAGACAACTCCCTGCTGTACTGCTCAATAAAGAGAAGAATATCCTTTTCAGGCTGTGGAGGGAACTTCTTCTTCACCTTTTTCTTCTCTCTGCTCTTCGGTTTTTCATCCAACGACCACAGATCATCATAAGGAGTCGCATGACTCACTTCTTCCTCCACCCACTCCACATCGTCCATCGTCCACGACAGCTTCGGACGCATCAATGACGGATCAATATGCTCATCCACGGCAAGCACGGCATCGAGGAAGTTTTCAACCTCCTGCTTCCCATGCTCGATCTCATACCTTCGCACCCGTTCCGCAGTAGCAGCCATGCTCTCTACCATATCCCGCTTCGTATTCTGAAATCTCACATTATTCTTAAAGAAATCACAATGAGCCAACACATGGGCAACAATCAACTTATTCTGAATAAGTGCATTCGAATCCAATAAAAAAGCATAACAAGGATCCGAGTTAATCACGAGCTCGTAAATCTTACTTAAACCCAAATCATATTGAAGCTTCATCTTATGAAATTGTTTCCCAAAACTCCAGTGAGAAAAGCGGGTCGGCATCCCATAAGCACCGAATGTATAAATAATCTCAGCAGGACAAATCTCATAACGCATCGGATAAAAATCAAGACCAAACCCGGCTGCAATCTCAGTAATTTCCCCTATCGCATTTTGCAACTGCCTCTGTTCCTCTAAATTCATCGTCATCCCCCTCTTTATACTCTTATCTAAATGTATGAAAAGAAAAGGGATTTGATGAAAAGAAAAGCGGAGCCGGGTTGGTCAGGTCCGACAAGCATAAGATGAATCGACCGGAAAGGCGCACTTTGCCTTTTTGGTCGATTTAGCTTATGACCTCGAGGGACTACCCGGCGGAGCTGGACAATAAGAAAAGCGGAGCCGGGTTGGTCAGGACCGACAAGCATAAGATGAATCGACCGGAAAGGCGCACTTTGCCTTTTTGGTCGATTTAGCTTATGACCTCGAGGGACTACCCGGCGGAGCTGGACATGAAGAAAAGCGGAGCCGGGTTGGGCAAGCCCGACAAGCATAAGCTGAAGTCGACAAAAAAAGCTGCTCCCGATCACAAGATGGGAACAGCTTTTTCTTAAATGTTATGTCCTTATATTCTTTTGAAGCAGCATAACTGGAATAAGAGTGCCCAGCAGTAAGACTGCTGATAGTGAGAAAATCATTGAAATACTTAGTACTTCAAGAAGAAGCCCTACTCCAACAGAGGATAACCCAAACAGCAATGTGGTTAACGCTCCTTGAGCAGCATAGATTTTCCCGAGCTCTTCAGGTGGTGCACTTTCCTGCAAATACGTCTGAAGAACGACATTTTTAATTTGATCAAACAAACCGAACACAAAGGATAAAACGAGTGCAAGGAGCGCAACCTTATTCCAGGCAAACACGAGTGTCACACTTGACGTAAAGACCATGCAAATCGGGAGCCATCTATGCCTGTGTTTTGAAAACAAGCCGTGGAGCTTAAAAATCAAATACGAGGCAAGGACCAAGCCGATAAAGAAGCTGGAGTTGATGAACCCCCACCATTCTTCTCCTCGCTGCAATTGCAGATCAACATACAAATACAAAACAGCCGCAATCCAAACAGTGCCTGAAATCGACTCTAACCCATAGATCCAAAACACGGGAACTAATCCCTTTCTCTTTCTAACTTCTGACCACCCTTCTCCAAGCTGCTTCCACCAAACTTTTCTCACTTCTAAGCTCGTACTTGGAATAACAGGGAGCTTCAGCATGAAGAGAGTACTGGCGAGAAACAAAACAATGATCACGATAAAAAGATTCGTAACATTTATGAGCGATAGCAGGATTCCGCCTAATGCCCAGCTTGAAAATTGTATCGTCTGATCGACGGTGGATAAAAAACCGTTCGCTCCCATCAACTCTTCCCGTTTCACAAGAAAAGGCACATACGAATTCCTGGCAGGCAATGCCCATCCATCTAAAAATGAAATAATACTCGCACACCCTAAAAAGAACCACACATTTTCAATATTGAGTACCATTAACAAGAGGAAGAAACATAAGAAGAATGTTTTTCCCATTTGAGAGTAGGCAATTAAATTCTTCATTTGCGTGCGATTCAACAGAAGAGGTGCCGCCATGCTGCTTATGAATCTCGAAAACGTAATCACCAAAGGAACGGCCGTCATATAAACAGCAGAACCCGTTATATTGTATACAAGGGAGATTAACCCTACAATGTACAAAATATCTCCCATATTTGCTAACGCTTGACCGAACCAAAGATTTCTAAATGCAGTGGAATGCATATCTTTTCCTCCCTCTATTCAGTTTTTATTTAGGTGAGAAAAGATGGCATCACATTGGAACAAAGAACCCCTTTCAAAATCAAAAATAAATTATGTATAGGTTTATTTTAGCAAATGGTTTCAATTTTTGCAGAGAATACTTTATTTTATAATCAATACGGCGTAGCAGTTACATGATTTAGATATTACACGCACAATCCGAACAAAAAAAGCCTTCCTTTAAGAAGACTTTATCTGTTACACCTATTCCTGCACCGTAATGTTCAGTATTTTTTCATTATCAAGATCGTGTACGACGACTACAAGTACCTTCTTCTCTGCACTGTTCTCTTGAACGGTAAATTCAAATGAGTCGGCCACTTTGTTTTCCGTCATTTTCTTTCTACCCTGGTATTGATAATCCTTCACAGGCTGACCGGGGTAGTCCTCTTTAATGACGGCTGTGGCAATCCGGCCAAATTTTTGATAATCCGTTGGTTGAGCATTTGCATGATTTGAAAATAAAAGAAAAAATACGGTTGATGCGATTACTATTGCTTTCTTCATTATCATCACCTCTGTTTCGTTTCATTAATAGGATGAATTAAATTTACTGATTTATTCACCCAATAGTAGGAAAACAAGCATTTGCAACATAACCAACTTTTACAGAGAGATAAAAGCGGTTTTCTCCATACAATATGATTACCCCTTCAAAAGGAGGGAAACCAAGTGAACAAAGTCGATTACGATCGGGCCTTGTATTACACTCACCGATCAGAATGGGATAACCTGTTGATCCTCATGGTGAGAACGAAGGATGACCTTCTTTCGAAAAGAATTGAACACTTCTTACATGCGTATCATTTTTCTAATGATTACACGGTTGTAGAGCGTAGCCTATATACGCTATTACGATATATTGAACATGCAAACTTCACCTATAGTGTCGAGCAACCACTTGAGGAAACCTTTGCAGAGATGTAACAAAAGAGAATTCCACCTACGGCTGATCCAATTAGTATGCGCTATTGGATCAGCTTTTATTATTTTGGTATGTATAGAACCATTAAAATTGAATCCAATCAAAAAAAACCGGCACAATGCCGATTTCCTCGATTAAGACGAAATTTCACTTTTCACTAGCTCAGCCGCTTTCACATACACCTTCAGTTCCCTCATCAGATCATCGACTAATTTAGCAGGTTCTTCTAAGAGTCCGTCCCCTTCATAATCAAAGCAGTGTGGATCAAGGATGAGCTGCTTCGGAATGACGTTTGCATACACTCCACGGCCGACGATGCGAAGGTTGTTTAAGCAGTTGATCCCGCCTTTACCTCCACCCGCACATGCAAGAAGTGCCACTGGCTTGTGGGCAAATTGTTCGCTGCTCAGGAAATCGAGGGCATTTTTCAATGTCCCGCTCATACCGCTGTGATATTCAGGGGAAGCTAAAATGACGGCGTCTGCTTCCTTCACTTTTTGTTTAAGTGATTGAACGGTTTTAAGCTCTGATTGATCCTGCTCTCCGGTGTACAGTGGCAGTGATCCATCACTCAAGTCAATAAGATCACAATCATACGTCCGGGCAATGAATCGTGATGCAATTCCAGTACGCCCGCGTTTTCTTGGACTTCCGTTAATAATTACAATACTCATGGTATAAAAATCCTTTCCGGTTTAGTTTGATGTCAATTGATGTTTAACGGCATACAAAGCCGCTTGGGTTCGATCAGTTACTTCCAGCTTGGAAAAAATGTTTGAGATATGAGTCTTGACGGTTTTTTCCGTTATATAAAGGCTGGAAGCAATCTCTTTATTACTCTTCCCTTTCGTCAGCTCAATCAAAACATCCTTCTCCCGTTTAGTGAGCTCATGGATTTTGTGGGGTGGCTCTTTTCTGGAGATCCGGGTAAGTAAATGGTTGGTTGCCTTAGGATGAAGAGAATTTTCCCCGGACAAAAGCTTTCGGATGCTATTCACTAATTCATCGGGTTCAATATCTTTTAATTGGTACCCGGCTGCCCCTGCTTCTATGGCAGGAATCACGTGATTTTGATCAGAAAAGCTGGTAAGCATCAGAATTTGAATGGCGGGATGATTCTTCTTTATTTCCTTTGTTGCTTGAATTCCGTCCATGACCGGCATCATTAAATCCATCAAGATGATATCCGGTTCAAGTGTTTCAGCTAACCGGACGGCTTCTGCCCCATCCTTCGCTTCTCCCACGATATCCAGGTCCTTTTGTGTTTTTAAAAAGAAGACAAGACCTCTTCGTACGACGTGATGGTCATCGGCTATTAACACTCTGATCATGCATGGCACCTCCTAATACGGTATTTGAACGACAATCGTCGTTCCTTTCCCAAGTCCACTATCTATCGTTAGTTCCCCGCCAATGCTTTTCACACGCTCTCTCATACCTTGGATCCCCACTGACGGCAGGGACTGTTTCCTGTCATATTGAAATCCGTATCCTCTATCTTCAATCGTTAATCGAATCGATTGAGCTTCACTTTTTAATGAATAGAATATGTTCTTTTCACCCGAATGTTTTTTACAATTATTCAATGCTTCCTGACTGACACGCCACAATACTTCTTCAATTTTAGAGCTTAGGCATAGGACTCCCTCTACTTTCAATTCAAGGGTTAAACCGAGCATGTCTGCGTATCCTTTAGCCGCTTCCACCACTCCGTTTTCCAAACCATGGGGTCTTAATTGCCAAATGAGGGCACGCATTTCTGATAGCGCTTCCTGGGCAAGACTTTGTATGGTCTTGAAGGTGTCCTTTACTTCCTCTTCCCTGGTCATCTCAGCTCCGCCTCTTGCCGTTAACGTAAGGGAAAACAATAGTTGGTTCACAGAGTCATGAAGATCTCTTGCCAATCGGTTCCTTTCGCCAATAAGAGCGACTTCCTGCTCCTTCTTAGTCAGCATAATTCGCTTAATGGCCGAACCGATTTGAAAGGCAACCGATTCCAGAAGAGCCAGTTCATCTGTAGAAAAGTGGGTCTTATTCGGAGCTGCTACATTCAGTAACCCAAAGGATTCATTCCCGGACTGAAGAGGGACTGTTGCATGATACGTTATTTCATCCGTATCTCCTCTGTTTTCTTCGATGGCCTGCTCGATCCGCTGACATTCGATGATATTGGATGCTTTCGTCAGCTTTCCATTTCGAAAGCGATTGACACACCAGCAGCCGCCCACTTTCATCAGTTCACATTTCCGGTCAGATAGTGACTTTGGGAGATTCTCATAGGAGACAAGCTCGTGACTTCCTTCCTTTTCAATAAAGAAAATCCATCCCGTCGTGAAGCTTGTTCCTCTGATCAACTTCTTCACTGCCCCTGAAAGCATGGAAGAAAGCTCTGTTTCATTGTTCAGCAATTCGGCTATCTCTTTTAAAAGCCCGATATTTGAAAGGGATTCTTGATTCATCTTCATCGTCCTCTCCGATCCTTCACTACTATTATATAGATTTTACACAAAACCGGTATTCTCAAAAAGAATGAAACGTTCTACGACCTTTGACTGAAAACATATGTTCCACTCCCAAACAAAAAAACAAGAGATGCACCAACACATCTCTTGTTTCGTATTAGACAATACATTGCTGCAGTAAAGCCTTTAAGCCTCTCCTACAGATGAACTTACCATCGTTTCCACTTTCGCCATGATGGCTTCTTGCAGAGCATGTAATTTATTATCGCTATCGCACTGCGTCTCACCAATCACGCTGAAGTAGAACTTGATTTTCGGCTCGGTTCCAGATGGGCGCAAGCAAATCCAGGATCCGTCTTCAAGGTAGTATTTTAAAACGTTGGAAGATGGAAGGTGAATGGATGTTTCTTCACCTGATTGTAAATCGACTTTCTTACTTACTTTATAATCTTCCGATGAAACGACCTGCATACCTGCCACTTCTTTCAAAGGCTCGTTTCTGAAGTCCTTCAGAATCCCCTGAATTTGTTCAGCGCCCTCTTTTCCTTTAAGAGTTAAACTCTTTAATCCCTCTTGATAGAAGCCATGCTTTTCAAATAAATCATTCAGTACATTATATAGGGTTTTGCCTTGCTTCTTATAGAAAGCTGCTGCTTCTGCTGCCATCAGCACGGCTTGAATGGCATCTTTATCCCGGGCGAAGTCGCCGATTAAGTACCCATAGCTTTCTTCGTAACCAAATAAGAATGAGTATTCGCCTGTTTCTTCATACTTCTTGATTTTTTCACCGATAAATTTGAAGCCTGTCAGTACATCTTCCACTGAAGCTCCGTAATGTTCTGCTACTTTACGGCCTAATTCGGATGTAACGATGGTTTTGAATACTCGTCCATTTTCAGGAATCATATTCTTTTCCTGTTTACGTGCCAGAATATAATCCAGCAGAATCGCACCTGTCTGGTTTCCTGTGAGAAGGATATACTCTCCTGATTCACCTTTAACGGCTACACCTAATCGGTCTGCATCTGGATCTGTCGCAATCAGGATATCTGCGTCGATTTCCTTCCCGTCACGGATGGCATATTCAAAGGCTGCTTTATCTTCCGGGTTCGGGGATTTCACAGTCGTAAACTGAGGATCTGGAATGGCCTGTTCCTTCACAATGTGAACAGACTCATATCCTAAAGCTTTCAGACCCTTTTCAGCCATCTTTAAGGCTGTTCCATGTAATGGAGAAAATACGATTTTCAGGTCGACTTCCTTGGCGATTTGCGGTTTTTCAGAAATCGAAATCAGATGTTCCAGGTAAGATTGATCGATCTCTTCGCCAATCATTTTAATCAGGCCGGATGATTTCAATTCTTCTTCTGATTTCACTTCAATTTCCAGCTCATTTTCCACTTCATTCACTTTATCGATAACGGCATCGGCTACATGTGGAGGCAGTTGAGCTCCATCTTCACCGTATACTTTGTACCCATTATATTCAGGGGGATTATGGCTTGCCGTGACCACGATTCCAGAGAATGCCTTTAATTGTCTAAGGGCAAATGAAAGCTCCGGAGTTGGTTTCAGTTCGTCGAACACATATGTTTGAATACCATGTGTAGCCAATGTCTTAGCTGATTCCATGGCAAATTCAGGAGATTTATAACGGGAATCGTAAGCGATTACAACTCCGCGCTTTTTAGCCTCTTCACCTTGTTCTTCTATGTATCGTGCTAATCCTTCAGAGGCCTTTCTAACTGTATAAATGTTCATTCGGTTGGTTCCGGGACCAATTTCTCCCCTCATTCCACCAGTACCGAATTCCAGGTTTTTGTAGAATGCGTCTTCTAAGGTTTTCTCGTCGTCTTTCAATGCTCCTAAAAGCTCGTTGATCTCTTCATCCAGATGCAAGTAGTCGCTCCATTTTTCCCAAGATGTTTTCCAACTCAAAACGATCCCCTCCTAATGCTGTATAATAATAAATTCTATCACATATTGTAGAAATCCTGCTAAAACAATCCGTCACATGTCGACAAGATTCGTTCAGACCTTATTTTAGCATAATTTTTCTAAAAAGCATTTGTCTTTTTCCTCAAAAAAGCCTCGCTGAACACTTCAGCGAGGCTTTTACTTTATTACTTCTTATAGTTCACTCCATACACATCATGGCGGCGATCTTTCAGCTGGCGGACCGTACCCGATTGACGCTGGCGTCGCAGCACTTCGAGATCGACGTCTCCGATCATGACCATTTCAATGTTCGGATTCGTCTCTCCGACAATTCCATCACGGGCAAACTCAAAGTCGGACGGAGCAAAAATACCTGATTGAGCGTATTGAATGTCCATGTTTTCTGTCTGTGGAAGATTACCGACTGTACCGGAAATGACCGTATAAATCTGGTTCTCCACAGCACGGGCCTGTGCACAGTATCTGACACGGAGATACCCTTGACGATCTTCTGTACAGAATGGAGTAAAGATGATCTTCGCCCCTTTGTCAGTTGCGATACGGGCAAGCTCAGGGAATTCGATATCATAGCAGATTTGAATCGCGATCTTCCCGCAATCCGTATCGAATACCCTTACGGAATCTCCCGGACTGATTCCCCACCATTTTCGTTCATTTGGTGTGATATGAACCTTGTACTGTTTCTCGATCGTTCCATCACGACGGAACAGGTAGGCGATGTTGTAGATTTCATCGTCTTCTTCCTTGACGAAGTGAGAACCCCCAATGATATTCACGTTGTAACGAACCGCAAGATCCGTGAATAATTCAATATAGTCCTCAGTGAAATCTGTCAACCTTCTTACAGCAAGGCTCGGTGACTGGATGTTCAAGAATGACATGAGCTGTGTGGTGAAGATTTCAGGGAACACGACGAAATCAGATTTTGCATCTGATGCTACATCTGTGAAGTATTCAACCTGGTTCGCGAACTCTTCGAAGGAATTGATTTTACGCATCATGTATTGAACAACACAGATTCGGACCGGATAACTTGTTTTGAAATGCCTCTTGCTGGACGGACGGTAATCGACGTTATTCCATTCCATTAGTGTGGCGTACTTATGGGACCGCTTGTCGTCAGGCAAATAATTAGGGTTGATCCGCATCAGGGTGAAGCCATTCAGAAGCTGGAATGAAAGCACGGGATCATAGATCTTATGACGCCCCACTGAATCCACGTACTCTCTTGGTGACATTTCTTCAGAGTACTTGTGATAATTCGGGATGCGTCCCCCAATGATGATACTCTTTAGATTCCACTGCCTTGCAAGGTCCTTTCTTGCTTCATACAAACGGTGACCTACCTTCATGCGTCGGTAATCCGGATGAACCATCACTTCGATTCCATAAAGGTTATAGCCATCGGGATTGTGATTCGTTATGTAACCATTATCCGTTACATCATCCCAAGTGTGGCGGTCGTCATACTCGTCAAAATTAATGATCAGGCTTGAGCATGATGCGATAATTTCCCCTTCTAATTCGGCGACAAGCTGACCTTCCGGAAACACGTCCAAATGACTTTCCAGGTGCTCAACTTTCCAGGGGTCCATCCCTGGAAAGCAGACAGACTGCATGTTGATGATATCTTGAATGTCCTTATGTTCCATTGGACGAATGATCATTTTCTTTTCGAACTGTGATAAGTCTAGTTTTTCTGCCATCTATGATCTACTCCTTCATAAAATACCTGAATTATATACCCTTATAGTGCACTGTTGAAACGAAGTTCATGACAGTCCATCCCTTTTATTTTAGCAAAGGGGGGTGTATGAATTGAAGAAATTTGATTTGGCCTTAATTATTCTTAAGTTAGCCAGTAGTGGTTGATTTCCGCTACAGGTGCTCGCTTTCCGCGGGGCGTGAGTTGAGCCTCCTCGGGCTTTGCCCTGCGGGGTCTCAACTTTCCCGTTATTCCCGCAGGAGTCGAGCACCTTCCGCTCCAATCAACTTGGTTATTATTTATTTCATAGATCTTTAACACCAAACAAACATTACAAAAAGTGTCCTTAAAAATAGAAGCACCCGATCATATGGGTGCTTCCTTCCGTTACCCTTTAAAATAGTAAGCCGTTGCTTCCCAAGCGTTTAAAGTAAACTCATCTTTTTCATGCTTTTCTTCGTTTGTTATGAGGATTTCAGCCTGATTGATATCAAAAGAAGCGACGTTATCAATGACTTGTTTTTCTCCGGATACATTGCAAAGAACCAGGATCTTCTCGTTTCCATAGGCTCTCGTATAGGCATATACGGAGGGATGATCTGCATAGTGAAGCTCGAAGGATCCGTATGGGATAATTTCATGCTCTTTACGAAGAGCGATCAGTTTTTGGTAGTAGTAAAAAATGGACTCGGAATCATTCAATGCTTTTTCTGCGTTTATTTCTTTGTAGTTGGGGTTAATGGCGATCCATGGATTTCCTTCTGTGAACCCGCCATGGTCCCCGCTGTTCCATTGCATAGGGGTTCTTGCATTGTCTCTTCCCTTTACATATATGGACTTCATGATTACTTCCGGATCCATGCCTTTTGCTACTTTTTCACGGTACATGTTGAGGGTTTCAATATCCTTGTACTCTTCAATGGAAGAGAATCGGACATTCGTCATTCCGATTTCTTCCCCTTGATAAATGTAAGGCGTCCCCTGCATCAAATGAAGAAGTGTTGCCAGCATTTTCGCAGATTTCTCGCGGTACTCTCCATCGTCACCAAGTCGTGACACAATCCTTGGCTGATCGTGGTTGTTCCAGTACAAACTGTTCCAGCCCTTCCCGTGAAGTTCTGTCTGCCACTTCGTTAAAATGGTTTTCAATTTTACAAGGTCGAAAGGAATGACGTCCCATTTCCCTCCTGGACCCGAGTCCACATCCATATGCTCAAACTGAAATACCATATTCACTTCATTGCGGTCTTCACCTGTGTAAAGGACGGCTTCATCCGGTGTCACACCAGGCATTTCACCAACCGTCATCGCATCATAATGAGAGAGAACCTCTTGATTCATTTCCTGGAGAAATTCATGAATACGGGGACCGTTCATAAAGTACTCATGACCGGAAGCATACGTTTTGCCTTCTGGACTCGGCGCATCTGGAAATGTTGGCACTTTTGAAATGAAGTTGATGACGTCCATACGGAAACCATCGATCCCTTTATCCAGCCAGAATTTCATCATGTCATAGATTTCCTGGCGCAGCTTCGGATTCTCCCAGTTTAGATCCGGCTGTTTTTTTGAGAAAAGATGCAGGAAATATTCCTCTGTCGTTTCATCATATTCCCAAGCAGAACCGCTAAATACAGACTCCCAGTTATTCGGCTCTTTTCCCTCTGTTCCTTCACGCCAAATATAATAATCACGATATGGATTGTCCTTTGATTTCCTTGATTCCACAAACCAGCCGTGCTCATCGGAAGAGTGATTCACCACGAGATCCATCACAAGCTTCATATCACGCTGATGCATTTCCTCAAGCATTTCTTCCCAATCATCCATCGTGCCGAACTCGTCCATAATCTTTTTATAATTGCTTATATCATAACCATTATCATCATTCGGAGATTCATACACAGGAGATAACCAGACAACATCAATGCCCAGTTTTTTCAGATAATCCAATTTTGAAATAATTCCTCTGATATCCCCGACGCCGTCCCCGTTTGAATCCATGAAGCTGCGAGGGTAAATTTGATAGACGACCGATTCTTTCCACCATTGTTTCGTCATATGTGTTTTCCTCCTGTTAGATCGATTCAAAGATTAGAACGCTCTCTGCAAGCGTTTGCACAAATCGTTAAAAAAATATCATATTTCTTCATAAAGATTTCTCATTTTACATTTATAATAATAACATACTATAATTTGATAGAATATACGTAGAAAGGAATTCTATATGAATAAAAAAGCAGATTCTCTGTTATTCCTGGCATGGGCTTCCTCTCTTGTGGCATCTCTTGGGAGTTTATATTTCTCTGAGATCATGAAATATGAGCCATGTGAATTATGCTGGTATCAGCGTATCTTAATGTATCCGATGGTCATTCTATTAGGAGTGGCTTATGTCCGCAAAGATTTTCAAGCGGCATTATATTCTACTATTTTATCCGGAATCGGCATTCTCGTTTCCTTATATCACTACTCTCTTCAAAAAGTATCATTCCTATCAGAGAGTGCACCTGCCTGCGGACGTGTCCCGTGTACGGGCGAATACATCAACATGTTCGGCTTTATCACCATCCCATTCCTGGCATTGACCGGTTTCATCATCATCTTTATCGCAAGTGTATTGGTACTAAAAGCATTAAAGGAGGACAAATAGATTGAAGAAAATCATTATATTTCTAGTAGCGATCGTCGCATTATTTGCTGCCATCGCTCTCATCACAAGCATGCAAAACAGTCAAAAGGCAGAAGGAAATAAGTTTAAAAAAGCGAATCTTAACCCCGCCACCGTCGAACTACTGGACGATCCCAACTATCAGAAAGTGATCCTGCCAGAGGAATTGGAAGAGAAATTAAAGAATAACGAAGATGTCACTGTGTATTTCTACAGCTCATCGTGTATTCATTGTAAAAGGACTACTCCTGTACTTGCTCCACTTGCCGAAGACATGGAAGTCGATATGGTTCAGTACAATCTACTTGAATTTGAACAAGGATGGGATCAATACCGAATTGAATCCACTCCAACACTGGTACATTACGAAGATGGAAAAGAAGTGGCGAGAATCGTAGGAGAACAGCCTGAAGAAGAATTCAAGAAGTTTTTTGAAGAGAACGTTACGAAAGAATAATCAAGCAAAAAAAGAGGGGCTGACTTTTCCACGAGTCAGCCCCTTTCAAGTGAGGAGGAATTTCAAGATGAAGACACTTGAGTATCTTCAGGATTAACTTATTACAAGCTATTTTCCCCTCACTGGAATCTTCTAAACATTTTTATACGAATTTTCTAAAGTATCAAACTTTTCCCGCCGTGATTTTTCTAAACGAGCAGCTGGTTATCCGCTCTCGAATAAATACTTAAGCTATGTTTACAATCCGATTCTCCACTGAATTGATCATAGGACAGCGGGAAAAACATACCAAAGCCCTGAAGAATCTCAGCATTGTGGTAAAACATTTCTTCATATACATCTTCTTTTGATCCACTCTCGACAATGGAAATCAAAGTTTGTAAGCTTGAAATCACCTGAAACGCTTCTTTGAGGGTTCCGAAGTATTCAAAGTTTCTCGTCGTCGTATGTAATACTTGCATATCATCAAATTGCTCAATTTCATCATCTGTGAAATAATCAGGGAAAATAGTGCAATACATGTACTGTATGAGCTCTTGAATTTTGTCTTCCTGTTCATGTGTTGATGCTAGTAAAACTTTCACCGTCATAACCCACCTTTGTAATGGTTGTAATCTCTCTGTAATAGATATATTAAGGATAACATAGAAGTAGAACCCACTGCGTGGTAATTATACCCATGATTTGGGTTGAATAGGTGTTAAATTAGGTTTAAATACCCACACATGTATAAGATTTTTGTCATTTGAAGGAGTTTTTTGATGAAAACACAGAAAAAAGGAGAACTATTTGAACTAGTCATCCCAGATAAATGGAAAAATGTAACGATTGAAACAATTCTTAGAAATCACTGGCAAGCACCTAAGAAACTGATTCATTCCTTGAGGATGGCGGGTGATATTAAAGTGAACGGGGAATCGATTTCCTGGACCCAGCCCCTTTCTCCGGGAGATACGCTTCAGCTTCATTTGTTTAAAGAAGTAGAATACGATGTCCCCCCGACCTACGGAGAGATCGATGTGTTATTTGAGGATGACCATCTGATTGTCATCAACAAACCTGCGGGAATTGATACTCACCCAAACCATCAGGAGACAGATTCCCTTGCAAATCTGGTGGCCTTTCACTATCAAGCCCGGGGAGAAAGCTGCCGCGTCCTGCACATTCATCGTTTGGATCATGATACATCGGGAGCGATCATCTTCGCCAAGCACCCGTTAAGTAAAGCGATTCTTGACCGCCTTCTCACTGAGAGGCAGATCAAGCGTACATACCGCGCTCTCGTTCATGGTCGATTGAAGCAGAAAAAAGGCACCATCTCTGAACCGATCGGCAGGGACCGCCATCACAATACTAGAAGAAGAGTTTCACCTTCTGGTCAGGATGCAGTCACCCACTACAAGGTGCTGGAGTATAAAAATCCTTATACATTAGTGGAGGTCCAGCTTGATACGGGACGTACCCACCAGATTCGCGTCCATATGAGTCACATCGGTCATCCTTTGGTCGGAGACATATTATATGGAGGAAAGCCGATTTTCAAAAGGCAAGCGTTGCATGCTGCACGGATTTCATTTCCTCATCCCCTGACCGGCGAATGGATTGAGTGTGAGGCTGATTGTGCCGATGATGTTGGGCTGTAAGAACAAAAAAAAAACGAGCCGCTCTCGAGCGACTCGTTTTGTTATATGTTCATTATTTCAATCCGTTTTTCACCGCTTCAGCGATTTGGATCGTACGGCGAGTTTGGTGTTTCACTGCAGGCTCTACGGATTCAACCATATTGCCCTCTTGATCGACCGTTACACTCGTTCCGTATGGGTTTCCTCCTGTAGTAAAGCTTGATTGGTCTGTATATCCAGGAGCTGCGATGATTGCACCCCAGTGCATCATAGTTGTGTATAGAGCCAGTACCGTCTGCTCCTGTCCACCGTGTGAGTTGCTTGCAGATGAAGTGGCACTTACTACTTTATTTGCAAGTTTTCCGTTGAACCAAAGACCTCCAGTAGTATCCAGGAAGGCTTTGACTTGAGAAGGAACGTTTCCGAATCGTGTTGGAACATTGAAAAGGTAAGCGTCTGCCCATTCAAGATCGTCAAGTGTCGCAACAGGTACGATATCTTTTGTTTCATTATAGTGCTTTTCCCATGCTGGATTAGAAGCGATCGCTCCTTCAGGGGCCGTTTCTTCAAAACGAAGTACCTTCACTTCAGCGCCTGCTTCTTTCGCAGCCTCTTCTGCCCATTTTGCCATTTGATAATTTGTTCCCGTTGAACTGTAGTACATGATTGCTAATTTTACGTTAGACATAATCAAAATCTCTCCTTTAAATATGGTTTATATAGTTAAAAAGTGAAACACCGAATCAGACTGCAGGTAAATCAATCAACATTCACCTGCATTATTCATTTGCTGACTAATGAAAAGTAGTGATGTTGGATTGCATGCCGATTCTCTATGTTGGATTTCCACATCAGATAATTTCTATTGAAAAAACTTAACTAAAATAAAAGTGCGTCTATAGAAAAAGATCCTGCCCCTACCAGTGCTACTCCAAGAGCAACAACAATAAGCATCACATTATATTCTGTCCCATTTTGTGTTACCCAATAACCATTTGGTCCGTGAACTTTCACGATCGCTACAATCATCGTTCCAATGATAAGTAACGCTGCTAATGGCGTCAGGAAACCTGCTGCGAATAGTAATCCCCCTGCAACTTCAGAAAGTCCTGCAAATAATGCCATCGTTTTTCCCGGCTTGATTCCAATGGACTCAAAGAAACCACCTGTTCCTTGTAGTCCATGACCACCAAACCAGCCAAATAATTTTTGTGCTCCGTGAGCAGCGAATGTTAGCCCCACTACTAAACGAATGACCAATAAACCGAACGCAGCTAATGCTGTCACCTTACTTCCTCCTTAATGTTTTCCCATCGAGATATAGCTTCAAACATTTCAAATTCAATTATTCTCAAACCATTTATCTTGAATTTGAGATATATGCGTAAAAAAATGAGTACATGTTATCTCGAATGCATTTATTTTGATTTCGAGATAATTGTATAATACTCTTCTCGTCCCTGTCAATAACTATTTTACAACTTTTTAATAAAGAGTACCTGAAAGCAGGAGGGCAAAAATAAGAGGTCCGTCCCTCATTTGGAGGGACGGACCTCTTATTTATATATCGATCAGAAATCGAAGTTGTCCGGATCTGGCCCGAAGCGTTCGTCGAGATTCAATCCGTTGATTTGGTTCATTTCTTCCAGTGATAGTTCGAAGTTGAATAGGTCTGCATTTTCTTTGATGCGTCTTTCATGCACGGATTTAGGAATGATGATGACATCATTCTGAAGGTGCCAGCGCAGAATCACTTGAGCAGCGGATTTTTCATGCTTTTCAGCAATGTGATTCAGTGTTGGTTCATCCAGTACACGCCCTTGAGCAATTGGTGACCATGCTTCCACGGCAATATTTTGTGATGCACAGAATTCTCTTATTTTTTCCTGATTCAGACGAGGGTGTAATTCGATTTGGTTTAATACAGGCTTTTCATTGCTGTTCTTCATCAAATCTTCAAGGTGATGCTGATGGAAGTTACTTACACCGATTGATTTCACTAAGCCTTCGCTATGCAGCCTTTCGAGTGCCTTCCATGTATCATTGTACTTTCCTTCTACCGGCCAGTGAATTAAATATAGATCCAGGTAGTCCATATCAAGCTTTTTCAGGCTGGTTTCGAATGCTTTCAATGTCGTATCGTAGCCTTGATCACCATTCCATACTTTCGATGTAATAAACAGTTCCTCTCTCGCTACTCCACCTTCTTTCACACCTTGACCTACACTTTCTTCATTGTCGTAGATCGCCGCTGTATCGATGGAACGGTACCCTGACTCAATCGCTGTTCGAACGGCCTGTACCGTTTCAGACGGATCTTTCATTTGGTAAACTCCTAAACCGACATAAGGAATTTCGATTCCGTTATGTAGTGTCTTCGTGCTCTGTAAGTTTTTTAACATATTGCATCCCTCCTGATTTCCTATTTTACAAATCCACTCAGCTTTTTGCTAATATTATGATTGTGAAATTCGTTTTTTTACTAGATTAAGGTCCGTCCCTCACCGTGAGGGACGGACCTCTTTTGATCACCGTCCGATAAATTGCTCTCTTCTCTTCCCAATAAACGAGAGCTTATGAAGGGGGCGTGTCATGGCCACGTATTGGAGCTTTATGTCGAGTTCGTTTTCGGGGTTGAATGCTTCATCCACCGCTGCGATGATGACGACATCGAATTCGAGTCCTTTTGACAGATAAGATGGGACGACGACGATTTGATCTTTCGGGATCGATTCCCGTTCTTCTAATAATTTCACTTTCCCGGGCTGCCGGTCTTGAAGGATTTCGCTGATTTTCACACAATCCTTCATGCTTTTTCCGATCACGGCGAAGGTTTGGAATCCTTCTTCCCTTCCAGCATCCACCTTCTCCTCGATAACGAAAGCCAATTCTTCCAATTCCACATACTCATCGAAGCTGGGAGAATCTCCGTGTCTCACGACTGGATTCACTTTAGGAAAATCATAGGGTAGGAGATTCAGCAGTTTATTCGCTTCCTCCATGATTTCAATCGTGGTTCGATAGCTTTTTTGCAGCTCGGTATAGGTAGCCCTCGGAAACACATCTCTATACACCGGTTCCCATGACTGAAGTCCACGATAGGAGTGAATCCCCTGGGCAAGATCCCCCACCAGTGTAAACATGTCGGTTTCAAGTGCCCTCTTCAACGAATAAAGCTGCAAATAACTATAATCTTGTGCTTCATCTATCACGATATTTTTTGCTTTATAAAATTTATCGATTCCAAACAAGTGAGTTTGCAAGTAAAGAAGGATGGCTAAGTCTTCTACCTCATACTGTTTCTTCTTCGCGTATTTCAACGTATATTGACTAAGCTGTTCTGCCTGCTGCATGCTTAGCTCACCTTTAGAGTAAGAAGCCAGCCGTTTCGGATCTGAGAATAATTCCATGAAGTATTGATCCAGGTTTTTCTTTTCAAACTGCTTCATGTAGGCCGTAACGCTTGTTCGGATCGCCTTCTTAATTTCTTCAACCCGCTCACTTTTCTTGTCCAATGCTTTTGACACATAATCCTTCCGGTTTGCTGCCTGTGTCCTTTGAAAAAGAGCTGTTTCGATCCGTTCATCGAAAAACTTCTCTACCTTCTCCACCATCTGCTTCTTGTTCGTCCGAACATAACTCTGTAAGAGAGCCTTTAGCTTTTCCATCCGGCGATAGATTGGCATATACGTATATTCATCTTTAAAAAGATGAGTGAATTTTTTTGCCGAGTAGAGCTTGTATTTATCAACATAGAAGTCCTTTGATGTATAAAAGCGCTGTTCAATTTCTTCTATATAATAATCAAGAATTCTCCTGAATGCTTTGGAGCCTTTAAACCCTGATATCCAGGAGGCAGTCTCTACTTCTTCACCGTGGGTTTCAATTAACTGAATGAGCTTGTTATCTTCTACTAATTTCAGCTTTTTCTCTAAGCAGGTCATGACATAATCCGTGAACGTCGTTTGCCTTACCCGTTCAACACCGAGTTCCGGCAGGGCTTCTGAAATGTAGTCGATAAACAAATTACTTGGTGCAAGGATCATCAGTTGTTTCGGGTCAAAATGCTGTTTGTAGTTGTAAATAAAGTATGAAATCCGGTGAAGGGCGATGGTTGTCTTTCCGCTTCCTGCCGCTCCTTGAACAATGATGGGCTTGTTTAAATCGGCACGGATGATCCGGTTTTGTTCTTCTTGTATCGTGGAAATGATTTCAGTTAAACGATTGCTGGAGCTTTTAGCTAATGAATCCTGAAGCAGTTCATCAGTGGTCGTTAAATCTATATCCCTGATTTCTTCTAACCAACCATCCTCAATCATGTACTGACGCTTTAATGAAAGATCTCCTTCATATGTCTCGTCTTCCGCTTCATACGAAACATCACCGATTCTTCCTTCGTAATACAGGTTTGCGATGGGAGACCGCCAGTCCACGATGATTTGTTCCTGATTCTCCCTCTGATACAGGGAGGTCTTCCCAATATAGTGCTTCTCCACCTTGTCCGAACCCTCATGTTGAAAATCAATCCTGGCAAAATACGGTTTCGTTTTCGCTTTCGTTAGGGACTCCAGTTCTTCTTTGGACATCTCAAAAAAGCTTGAGTTCGTCAAGATATCGATGTAAGCAGCACTCGACTCGCCCCAATCAATATCTCCAAAAGCTTTTTCCATGTTTTCCTTATACTTTTCCTTACTCGTCTGGGATGTGCTGATGACTACATCAATGTAACGCTTCGTAAACTCCAGGCGTTCTGATTCAGTTGAAAAATCGGGATGAATAGTTGATTCCTTCGTCATATATTTCTCCTTCCAAATGTTAGTAGCCGCAATGGAGAAAAAATGTCATACCACTTCCACCAAGGTAATGACTCTGGGTGAATGCGCACGTTTATATCGAAAAGCGGAGGCGGCTCGATCAGGCCCGACAAGCATAAGATGAGTCTGGCGAGAAGGCGCTTTTTGCCTTCTTGCCAGACTTAGCTTATGACCTGGAGGGCCTAGCCGACGGAGCTAGACAATATTAAGACATATCGAAATCTGTAAAAATTATGTAGGCGTTTGGGAGCAGGAATACATATTATCAGATAATTAGGAGAATATCAATATACAATTCAAAACCCAATACCCTGAACCAAAATAGTAATCAAAAAAAACCTCCACCTATAAAGATGAAGGGTCTTTCAAACGATCCACAGGAAATACAATCTGAAAACTCGTCCCCTGGCCAACTCTACTATCAACTGTAATGACGCCTCTCATCGCTTCAATGATGCGATAGGATACCATAAGCCCAAGACCAGTCCCTTTTTCCTTCGTAGAAAAATAGGGTTCTCCCAGTCTTGCCTGTTGTTCAGAGGTCATCCCGATTCCAGTATCAGTGATGGTGATGCTGACGTTCCCTTTCTGAACCTTCGAAAGTATCGTAAGGGTACCTCCTTTTGGCATGGATTCGATCGCATTTTTCATGATGTTGAGAAATGCTTGCTGAAAGCTCCTTGTATTCCCGACAATGGTGGCGTCCATGATGCTTTTATGTACGTCCACCGATTGCTGGTTGCTCAGGGGCTCTACCATATCAACGAGCTTATTGAGTTGTCCCGAAATCGAGATGTTCTCTACTTGATCAGGGTCCGGCTTGGCAAACGTGAGATAGTCATTGATGATATCTTCTGCCCGGTTCAGTTCTGATGATGCGATCGCTAAGTATTGCTCTTTTTTTCCAACTGGAAGATTTTCTTGATTGAGCAGTCTCAGAAACCCTTTAATAACGGTTAAAGGATTCTTCACTTCGTGTGAAATGCTGGCTGCGAGTTGAGCGAGCACTTCCATTTTCTCTATCTTCACGAGTGCTTGTTTGATTTGAATCTGTTTAAGCAATGTTTCACATATGTATGTCAGGATAAGCATCCCCACTGAAGGGAGTAAGATGAAATTAATGAGATAGCTTTCATCCATCACAAACACGGTCATGGCATTGGCAATAAGGGCCGCCACTAGGGAATGAACGGTAAAGAGAATCACTGAGAATATGATTTTCTTGCGGCTCGTTAACCGGTCAAAATCGAACCACTTCATCCCGATAATCGTCAAGAGGTAGATCACCGCATATATAACAAATGCTACTATACTCCAACTATATATCATTGTCCTGGATAACAATAAAACAACTAAAAGTGCGAGCCCCGTGTATGGTCCTCCATACATGATTCCGAGTACAAAAGGAATCATCCGCAGGTCATGAACACAGTATGGATTTTGATAAATCGGGGAAAGCATGCACAGGATAATGGCCATACTCAAAGAAACAAGGGTAGCTAACCTTGTATACCACCCATGTATCATCTTTCTTTCAATAAGGAAAAAAATTAAAAAAATACTCAAAATGATATAAAAGAAATTGTTAATAACATCCTGATTAAAGATAATCATACTTACCCTTTGACCTTTCACAGATATTGTCTACTTTATAGAAATTCTACCATACTACTATAAATATCGTTACAATTATATAGGTAATCGGGCATTTATATAAGAGAACTCTCCTGTACATGTACAGGAGAGTCATCAATTTACACAGTTTTCAATTGTTCACCAAGATATTTTGCCAACTCAAGCATCCCGAATTGTCCGTACTTCGCCTCGGCATCCTTGTTGTAATTTGTATTGGTGTTCACATCATACGTGTAGAGGATGCCTTCTTTGTCTTGAATGAATTCAATCCCGGCAACATCGATCCGGTTTTCTTTTAAAAATGCTTCATAAGACGAAAGGATGCCATGGGAAAAGTTTTCCCTGATTTGGAATTTAGGCTTCTCCTCTTGCTCCCCAACTGGACAGAATAAATCATCTACCTGGCAGACATCGGCCGGACATAATTCAAATCCTTTTGACGTATCCACCCTCACAGCATACAAGAATTTGCCGCCAATGAATTCACAGCGTGTGATCGAAGAGTCCGGTGCTTCAATGTATTCCTGGATTAGCGTCGTGCCATCAAGCGGTTCTTCAAATGCATCACTGTAGACATAGTTTTTCAGTGAGTCGACTGAATGAAACAACTGAACACCCAATCCTTTCCCTGCACGATTATGCTTGGTGATGAAGGATGTCTTATTGAGCTTTTCCGCGGCTTCTATGATCTGCTCTTTTCCAACGGCTGCAATGGTTTTCGGTGTCTTGATGCCGGCAGCGTTCAAGGCCATATACTGATTCACTTTACTCACTTCCAACCGGAGGGCACGGCTCCCGTTCAGTACCTTTCTTTCATATCTTTCCAACCATGAAAGAACGCTTTCCGTTAACTCAGGTGCAAAACGATGGTTTCTGGTATGGGAAGACGCACTGATCCGGTTATAAAAAACACCTTCTGGCGGCTCTGATGATAAATCGACGAGTCCTTGATCGAGGAACCATTCCTCATAAGGCAATTGAAGCTCGTCAAGACGAGTCGTTAAATGATTGGTCCATTCACTATTTTCATGAATAATATGAATTTTTTTCACGATCATTACCCCATTTGTCCGTAGGATTTTTTAAAAAATGGTCGTACAACACAAAGTAATCCTACTATAAAAGTAGGATTTAGGTCAATGATCATGAATTTATCTTGGCTTTCTGTCGGTTCTCATCTGAATTTTCATACCACTTTTTGTGAGCTGATCGATTGTTTTCGGGAAATCATCGCTAGAGGAAGGGCTATGATCGTCCTTCAAGATATCCCTGATTTCCTGTAAGACTTCAAGGTTCGTCGTTTGCTTCACTTTGTATTGCTGCTCTCCGCCTTTCAAGCGGTTGACCACCTTTATCATCAGAAAAATGCTCATGGCCACGAGAAGAAAGTCTACAAGGGCTTGTAGGAACTTTCCCAATTCAATCACCTCTGCTCCAATTCGAAGGTGCAGGCCTTCTAAGTTAATGCCGCCAAATAAAATTCCGATTGCCGGCATCATCATGTCTTGAACGAGAGACTCCACAATCTTGCCAAACGCTGAACCAATGATGACTGCAATCGCTAAATCAATTACATTCCCCCTTGAAATGAATTGTTTAAATTCAGACCACATGATGAATTCACCTACCGCTTCATTACTCTTAACATATGGCAGAAACAAGTGAGTTATGAAGACAAGGGCAAAAAAGCTACATAAGATATTTCCAAGCAATGGCAAGCAACACAATAATAGCGACTACCCCCATTAGGATGATCAACATTTTTTCTTCTTTATTCCCTAACATTCTTATCGCCTCCTCTATTTCATAAGGAACTTACACGGTCCCTCTTTCAAATAATTTTGTTTCGAGTATCACGGGGCGAGGGTCCGTATTTTCAAGAAATAGTTTAAACGATTCTTCTCCCACTTTTCGTATCGGTACTTCAAAGGATGTAATGTCCAGGGCATCGGCAATAGGATGATTATCAAAGCTTAAGATAGCCAAATCATCGGGTATCCTGATCCCTCTTTTTCCTGCCTCTGTCACCATACCGGCTGAAACCTGATCACTCGTTACGATAAGGGCTGAAGGCTTATCTTTCAGCTGTTCCCATGCCTTCACCACGTCTCTTCCATCCTCCAGGTGATAGCAGTCATTGAAGATCCATTCTTCTCGCACCGGATTGCCCGCAGCTTCTGAGCTATCGTAATACCCCCGGATTCTCTCTTCACTATTCGTCCCAAACATTCGATGCAGGCATAGACCTATCTGGGAGTGACCTTTTGAATAAAGATACTCGAGACCATTCCTGATTCCTTGATAGTGATCGATATATATTTTCTTACACGAGTGACCGTACACATTTTCACAGAAAACCACATTGGCATTTTCCATGAACGGAGTGAGAACATCCAGTGAATTTGACCGTGAAGTTAAGATCAACCCGTCCACTTCCTTCATTTGCAGACGATGAAAGGCATCAAGTTCGGCTCCCTTGTCATAATTCGTTTGAAAAAGTTGAAGATGATATCCATGCTTTAACGCCTCCCCTGCAATACCTTGAAGAATTTCTCCGAAGTAAGGAAGATTCAAATACGGCAAAACAACTCCTATGCTATAGGTCTTGCCTTTTGATAAATGGACAGCATTTGCGTTTTTTATATAATTTAGTTGCTCGACGGCCTCGAGAACCTTCTGACGTTTTTCTTCTTTTACATAAGGGTGTTCATTTAATACCCTTGAAACCGTTGAAACAGATACTCCCGCAAGCTTCGCGATACTGCGAATATTTGTCATCCCCATACACCTCATTAGATCTTCTGAATGGCCCACTGCCCGAACTCAAATAAAACGCTTGCTCTGAAACGCGTTTCACACTTTAGAGTTAATCATGCAAGGGGTCACATCGGGATTTCCTACCCCTAAAACATGATAAGGAGGCTATACTATGTTTGGTATTTTATTCTTACCCGTTCTGTGTATCATCATCATCGGAGGAAGCTACGCCGCATTAAAGCCCATCCATTTCTATACTCCCCACGATCAAAAGGATCCATTTGAGCACATATACAACCGTAAACTCAACTAGTTCACCTGCCTGCCTTCAATGAAGCAGGCTTTTATTTTACCCATTTGACTGCCCACCCCTGGACGGCCTCCATCACGGGCTCCAGTTCACTTCCCTTTTTCGTCAGGCTATAAAGGACTTTGACCGGCTTTTCGTCGAGAACTTCCCGATAAACGATTCCGTTTTCCTCCAGCTCCTTTAATCTATCGGTTAACACCTTTTGACTGATATTCGGTATTTCTGCATTTAAATCTTTAAAACGGCACGTTCCTTCAAATAATACCTTTATGATCATCCCGACCCAGCGCTTGCCTAATAATTCAAAGGCAGCAGCATATTTCGGGCAAAGTTTTGTTTCCATATAAGTTTTCACATCCTAAATCGTTATCCCTTGACGCATACTAAAACGTCGGTTATATTGTTCATATTGCTTTACACTTACAAAAAGTAAGTAACATACAAATATATACCATATTATAACACTTTTTTAAACATCAAGGAGGCATTATCATGGATAATTTCTTTCAAGTCGTCGATGAACGACGCTCAACGAAAGTATACGATTCTCAAGTGGAGATCCCCCGTGAGGAATTAGTCAGCCTGCTCGAAACTGCAGGAAAAGCACCATCTGCCTGGAATCTTCAACAGTGGAAATTCCTGGTGTTCGATCATAAAGAAGTTCAAGAACGCTTACTTCCGATTGCATATCATCAACAACAAGTACATGATGCTTCTGCAGTCGTGGCTATACTTGGTGACCTGGAAGCCAATAAAAATGTCGACCCTGTCTTTGATCCTGCCATTGAAAAAGGTGAAATGACGGCGGAAATCAAAGAGGTACTGAAGAAACAAATTGACGGTGCATACAGCCGTGAAGAATATCCAAGAGACGCCGCTTTCAGTAACGCTTCCTTAGCCGCTATGCAATTCATGCTTGCTGCAAAAGCGAAAGGCTGGGATACTTGCCCGATTGGAGGTTTCAATCCGGCAGCTCTCGTTTCCGAATTCAATGTGTCGGACCGTTATATCCCGATTATGCTGATTACAATCGGAAAACCACTTCAAGAAGCACGAAAATCAGATCGTTTAGATATCCGCAACTTAATTGATTGGGCGGAATAAGCCTATGAAAAAGCCGCATCCTTAGGGGATGCGGCTTTTTCAGTCTGTTAAAAGAGTACGCTTTTTTCAATCTCTTTCATTTCATAGAAGTAGCCTTTTTTCCTCATGAGCTCATTAAAACTTCCTGCTTCTACAACCTTCCCTTGATCCATGACGACAATTTGATCCATGCTTTCAAGACCGGTTAAACGATGACAGATCAGAATCATTGTGTCTCCACCGGCCGTTGTATAAAGATGGTCAAAGATCTCTTTTTCCGTCAAAGCATCAACCGAAGAAGTCGGTTCATCCAGCATCCATAAGGGTGACCCCTTCAACAGAGCCCTTGCAATGGCCAATCGTTGCTTTTCTCCTCCAGATAGATTCTCTCCTTTTTCCAGAACAGTGTCCTCTAACGAAAAGTGGCGCAACTTTACTTTTTCTAATGCCGATTCCAATTCCCCGTCTGTAAGATCGTCTCGCACCAGTAAAAGATTTTCCTTTATTGTGCCGTAGAAGAAATGATTCTCTTGGAGAACCACATTGGCATGCTTCCACAATGACTCTTTATCGATATCTTTAATTGAAGCATCATTCACAAAAATCGATCCATGATCCGTTGAGTAAAAGTTTAATAACAATTGAAGCAATGTTGATTTTCCTGATCCCGAAGGTCCTACAATCGCTGTTTTCAAACCTGCAGGCAGCTCAAGATCCACACCATCCAATGCCTTTCTTTCATCTCCCTCAAAGGAAAAGCTTACATCCTTCAGGCGAAAGGACGGAGCTTCTCCGTCAAGATTCCCGCCAAATGAAGGTCCGTCCCTCTCGATGCTCTCTTCGGGAATAACAGAAGAGAGCCTGGCTGCCGCTCTGCGGGAATCTTCATAGTGTGTAGGGAGGATTGCCATGGGTGTGGCGTTTTCGAATACGGTTAATGAGATCATGACAAGCATAGCAAGGTATATTCCATCCAGTTGACCTGCTCCTACCGAATAGGCCCCTACAGCTAAAACGATCCATGAAATAAGAAGCGAAACCAGGATATTGGTTGAATGACTAAAGAGGGAATGGATATTCTCTCGTTCCTGCTCACTCACATAGCTTGTTGATGCATGAACGAGACTCCTCTCTTTATCCTCCAGTCTTTGATAGATTTTCAGGTCTTTGAATCCATGAAGAAATTCCGTTACCTCAGTAGACAAGTCCCCTCGACTTTCTCTTAAAGTCATTTCAATCTTTCTCTGTTTTAGAGCGAAATAAGCAGGAACGATGAATCCCGTCAGCAGAAGGCCCATGAGAAGAATCAATGCAACAGAAACCGAATAAAACATCGTAAATAAAATCGTACTTAAGAACACCATCACCAGAATAATCGGCGGATAAAAGACCCTAAGAAAGAAGTTCTGGAGGCTCTCTACGTCTCCGACAATTTTTGAGAGAAGATCTCCACTTCTGTATCGCCCGAAAATCCCCGGTGCTAACGGCTCGATTGCTTCATAAATCGAGACCCGTAAGTTGGCCAGAATCGTGAATGTAGCACGATGAGAAAAATAACGTTCAGCGTAACGGCTTAGCGCCTTTGTAAAACCGAACAGCTTCAAGAGCGCAATCATCACCGTCAGAGCGTAAAGAGGTACTTCCAGAGCCGCTTTAGAAATTAAATAACCACTGGAAGCAAATAATCCGACAGAGGTCATTCCAGCCAGGAAGCCAAATAGAATGGAATACACTATATCCTTCTTTTCCTTCATCATCAGCTTTATGACAAATCCTAACTCTTTCATCCTGTATTCACTCCTTGCTGTGCAGTCACCATCTCATGATAGCGTGAAGAGGACTTCATTAACTCCTCATGATTTCCTATGCCCGCTAATTTTCCGTTTTCCAAAAACAGGATTTGATCCGCTTCACGAATCGTATGCAGGCGGTGAGCCACTGTGATCACCGTTGAATTTATGGATAATTCCTGAATGGAGGCTTGAAGGATTCCCTCGGTTTTAAGATCCAATCCCGTTGTCGGTTCGTCAAAGAGAATGAGAGAAGGTTTTTTGAGAAAAGCCCTGGCTAAGGCAATACGCTGCTTCTCTCCTCCGGACAGTCCTCTCCCCGCTTCACCGATCGGTGTGTCATATCCTTTATCGAGACCGGCAATCATTTGTGAGATTCCTGCTTTTTCAGCAGCGTATTCGATCTCTTCCCGGGTCACGCCCTCTTTTCCTCCAACCGCAATATTCTCTGAGATTGTCCCTGAAATTAAATACGGGTTCTGTGAAATATAACTCAAATGATCAAACCAGTCACTTTCCCTATATTCACTTCTCGAGTGTCCATCAATCACGATGTCTCCTTCAGAGGGATCAAGAAGTCCGGCTAAAAGATGAAGGAGCGTTGTTTTCCCTGCTCCGCTGTGACCGACAATCGCCACTTGGCTGCCGGGAGGAAAGACCGCCGAAATGGATTGAAGAACAAATCCCTTATCCCCGTAGGAAAACCCGACAGTACGCAATTCCATTGTGGCAGGAGTCCCAATTGATTCGAGTTCCTTCTCTCCCCAATGCACAGGTCGATCTTTTTCTTCCAGCTCCTCCATGACTTTTTTCGCGGCCCCCATACTTCCTCGGCCAGTATGAAAAGCTTGCCCAAGCTCTTTTAGTGATAAATAGAATTCCGGTGCAAGCACGAGAACGAAGAAAGCGGTGAAGAATGAAATACTTTCAAAGACGACTAATCTGAGCCCTACTTCCAGTGCAATCAGTCCAATACTTAACATAGAGATAAACTCAAGCATCAAGGAAGATAAGAATGCTGTCTTTAACACTTCCATCGTGGCTTCACGAAAGTCAAGACTGGCAGAACGGATCCCGTCTTTCTGTTGTTCCCCTCTTCCAAGGAGCTTCAAGGTAGTCAATCCTTGCAGTGTATCGAGAAATCGTCCGGAAAATGCCGTCAGCTTATCCATTTGCTTCTCTGATTTGTTTTTTGTCATGACTCCGATAATCGCCATAAACAAAGGAATGAACGGAGCCGTTATGACCATGATCAGACCGGTATAAATATGCTCAGTAAAAATAGTGATCAACAGGATCAACGGGACAATGCTCGTTTGAATTCTTTGTGGTACGTACTGACTGTAATACCCATCCAGCCCATCGACGGCATCCATCATTGTACTGACCTTTTGTCCAGACTGCCCTTGAAGGGAGGCTTGCAGTGGATTCTTTGCCCACTTATTCAAGAGCCGTTTCCTCAAGTCGCTCTTTACCTTCGTAGCCATCCTGATTCCTGTTCGTCCATTCACATACGACAGGACCGCTCTCCCCACTAAAATAATCAGTAAAGCACCAAGCATTGGGAGAATGTCTTGAAATTCTGCCCCTTTTATAAACATTTTATCTACAATGCTTACCAGCAAGTAAGCTTGTCCAATCACGACTCCCCCCATTAATAGGGATGTTCCATAAAGTGTCATCATGGATGATTTTTGCTGCTTAGCCAATTTATTTAGTTCTTTCATACCTCTTCTCAACTCCAAGGTCAAAAGTTAGTGAAATGTTTCACAAATTAATAACTCTATTATAGTAGACTTGTTCCCTTTATGCATCTTTTAGGATTGACCTTTTTGTGACAATTCCAGAACAAAGGTAGTTTTGAATGGGGTGTGAGTGGATATTCCAAATAAAAGTCTGCTCGATTCATAGGAAATATGGATACTTCATTTTGAAATCTACTTTTTCAAGGGATTTGTGGCGGTCATGGTCTGGTATTTCATTGATCTCCTTACTAATCCGGCCGAAATCACCAATAATCCGGCCGTTTTTCTGAATAATTCGGCGGAAATCATCAATAATCCAGCCGATTCTGGTGATAATCCAGCCGTTTTCTTAATTAATCCAGCCGTTTTACAATAATTGTAAAAAAGAGTACAAAATAAATTCAAATTAATAAAAAGAGAGAGGCACATCCTTAAGGGAATGACCTCTCTCTTTGTTCAGTTATACTCTCGGCACATCATATCTTCAATAAATCCTTCGTCACACGCTGGATAATCTCCGGCAGTACTGAGAAGGTGTAAGGTTTATACACTCTCTCAGTCCACTGATGTCCATCCTTTCCATAAACTCCGATATTAATAGAAGGGATGTTAAGCTTTCTGATCATGTCGATGGGAACAGGATACAACTGATCGATCAGCGGCAGGTTCTTTTTGAATACGTCAATATCCTCGTCTTCTTCATGAAGAGAGAGAAAACTGCCATCTGCGAGATAAGGGAAAAACCGTTTAATGACAAATTCTTCGCCGGTTTCTTTGGCTATATCGTTTAAGCATGTGCCTAACGCTTCTCTTACTCTCTTGCCATACTCATTTTCTTCATTCACAAAGTTATGAGGTAAAAATGGCGGTGCGAAGAAAATGATCACTCTTGGCGTTCGATCGGGATCCAGATGCTGCAGTGCTTCCACCATGGCATACGCAATCGTCCTTCTGTCTTCTCCCTCCATATCATAAAAGACCTTTTTCATGACAGGATCCGGATCGATGCCTCTTTCCTTCAGCCAGAAAATATACTCCCGTAACGTCAGAACTTCCACTTCCCATGAAAACTCCCTTTCCGGGAAACCATGATAGCTACGATATTGCTCAAACTGTCTTTTACTGCGTTCTTCCAATTCACTAACTGCCTTTAATGCTGCCTTCTTCATATCGTAGAGAACTTCCCGGGCAGTTCTCTCATATACAAAATAGTTAAAGTATAGAGAAGCGCTCAGTGGGGTTTGAACATTATACGTATGTTTGTCATCTTTGAAATACAGGCAAGATGGAGGCAGGGTGAATTCACCTGGTATATCCTCCAGGTAATCTAAGTTCTGATTGATTTCAAGGTTGATCTTGGAAGCAATCACAGTAGGATCGATGGAAGTCAGCACATCCCCTACATGCGCTTCTCTTCCATATACATAAAAGCTTGGCAGGAGCTTTCCTGCAGCACCAGTGTAAATATATCGTTTACAATCCCCATCATAGATCGGAGAAATGAAATCGGTATTGATCGCTGCCAAATAATCAAAGCCCTCTTTTTTCAAACGATAGAGATCACTTAAAGCTGCAATCATTCCGGCATGTTCACTTTCTTCATCACCATTAAATAGGAAGAGTAAATGTCCATCTGGCGTTTCCTGTCCCGTATAGTACAAGAGATTCGCCATGTGTACGGCAATTCCGCTCTGCATATCCAATGCCCCTCTTCCAAACAGCCAGTTTCCAGAGAGGGCATCCTCTCTCACCTTTTCCTCTCCTTCATAGTCCATAAAGAACTTCTGAAGAAAGTCGGGATCATGAGCCATATCCTGCAGTGCACCATAATCATCGGTTTCCACCGTATCATAGTGGGCATGGAATAATACGGTTTTAGAAGAAGTGCCTTTTACAAGGGCAAATACGTTTTTCCTTCCAATCGGGTCATTCGGGACTTCTTGCAGCCAGACCTGATCCGGATGCTCTTGAAAATAAGGGAATGAAGAAATCACTTCATATATAAATCGGGCTTTCTCACTTTCGCCTATTGTTCCGTTATAACTTTTCAGAGCGACTAAGGATCGTGTGATGTAGTCAATCTGCTGGGAGATTGACTTGTTTTTCAATTGAGTATACACGTTAGTACCGCTCCTTTCCGTAAGAAATGTCACTATTGCGTGGTAAATCGTTTACGTCATGCCATTATAGACACTGATTCTCTATAATTGATAACATCTTATCGAAAATGAAAGGGGTTTGGAAGGGGTTTCAGGATTATTTCTTAAAAAAAATTCCTATCTTTCTATTGAAATTCGATCTAATACCGAATAATATAGAAGTTGCGCGTTTTTAATGTTCGTTTTTATTGGAGGTATTACGATGTTTAAATTAAAGGAACACGGCACTAATCCTAAAACTGAAATATTGGCAGGAATTACAACATTCCTAACAATGGTTTACATTGTCGTTGTCAATCCCATTATTTTAGCCGACGCAGGTGTCCCATTTGATCAAGTATTCTTAGCAACCATTATTTCAGCCGTAGCCGGAACGTTATGGATGGCCTTGTTTGCAAACTACCCGATTGCCATCGCACCAGGGATGGGATTGAATGCTTACTTTACCTACTCTGTAGTAGGAGCGAATGATGACATTTCTTATATCGTTGCATTCTCTGCCGTTTTTGTAGCAGGTATCATCTTTATCATTCTTTCATTAACACCATTCAGAAAAAAATTGATCGAAGCCATTCCACAAAATCTAAAGCACGGCATCACCGCAGGAATCGGTTTGTTCATTGCTTTTATTGGATTAAGACTAACAGGATTGATCCAAGCTCACCCAACGAATTTAGTACAGCTAGGGGATCTTCATTCATCTTCAGCGATCTTAGCGTTAATCGGGTTGGCTGTTACCCTTATCCTTATGGTGTTACGCGTCCATGGAGCATTATTTATCGGAATGATTGTCACTGGACTCGTTGCCTTCTTCACAGGAGAGTTATCATTTAAAGAAGGATTTGTGGCTCTTCCACATCTTCCAGAAGGACTGATCGTAGCAAATCCTCTTACGGCATTTGCTGATGTCTTTCAATATGGACTATATGCCGTTGTGTTCTCATTCTTACTTGTAACCATCTTTGATACAACGGGAACGATGATCGGAGTGGCTCAACAAGCAGGTCTTATGAAGGGCAACACGATGCCTAGAGCCCGTGAAGCACTACTGGCGGATTCCATTGCTACAACTGTTGGGGCGATGTTTGGGACAAGTCCTACGTCCGCTTATATTGAATCTTCAGCTGGTGTCTCTGCTGGGGGAAGAACAGGATTAACGACACTAACTGTTTCGGTACTGTTTATTGCCGCTGCTTTCTTCGGACCACTCGTGAGTGCAGTCTCAGGAATCTCAGCTATTACAGCTCCTGCCCTCATAATAGTCGGAAGCTTGATGATGGGAAGCATCTCTCAAATTAATTGGGATCAGTTAGACGAAGCCTTCCCAGCATTCCTAATCATTCTAAGCATGCCGTTAACCTCAAGCATCGCAACAGGTATTGCATTAGGATTCATTTCGTATCCATTACTTAAAGTTGTGAAAGGACAATGGAAGCAGGTGCACCCACTCGTGTATATCTTTGCTGTCCTGTTCTTCTATCAGCTGGCATTCCTGCCTCATTAACTCGGGTATAGATACTCGAAAGACCGTTCACAATGAACGGTCTTTTTGTGCAGCAAATTCAGCTGGTTGTGTCCATATTCTCTTGACGCTTTTTAGATTTTTGTCATCAAAAGTTAAACAATATATATCCGGCATTTCAAGCCTTCTCCAAAATCGTATATCATATTGATGATCAAAGTAACTCATGATCAAAACCATAATATTACCGTGTGTTCCAATCACAACGTTTTTCCCATTATATTCTTCAATGATCTTAAATATCCCTTGAACGCCTCTTTTTTGAGCGGTGAGATTCGACTCTCCGCCTTCCAAGGAAAAAGCAGGATCCTCCCACAACAATGAGATTGCCTCTTCAAAGTTTTGAACAGGTTTTCCAGAGAGAGTTCGTTCTCTCAATTCTTCATATAAATTGATTCCCTGCCCAATATGGTCGGCTGTCCCTTCAACGGTTTCCACCGCCCGTTTATATGGACTGGAACATACTGCATCAATCTTTTCCTTCTTTAATAATTCCGTTACATGCTCAGCATCCACCTTACCTTTGTCTGATAAGGGTCTGATTAATTCCTCGGGGGTGTATTCCGAGTGAGCATGCCTCACCAGATACAGTTGAGTTATTGCCAACTTCATTCACTCCTTCTTATTTTCCGGCCACAAAAAAAGAGCTGTCATGCAGAACAGCTACCCTTATTTCCACACCGCGTCCAATTGACCAGCATAAAATGTAATCGCCTTTTTATAAGCTTCAATGGTGGAGTCTTGTGACGATTCTCCAATGCATGTCAGCAGCAGCTCCATTGCTTGACTGTGTTCGTTCAAATTATAGAGGGTCATGGAATAAAAGACCGTCAACGCTTTATTTTCAGGAAATCGTCCGATACCTTTCTTGAAAACCGATTTGCTTTTTTCATACTCTCCCAATGTCCGATATGTACTCCCTAACCCAATATAGGCGCATTGTAAATCTTTATCATCCAGTCCCAATTGAATCGAATTCTCATAATAAGGAACGGCTTCGCTTTCAAGTCCCATTGTGTCATGGCTCCATGCACATTGGTAATGTAAAAAACCATTATCTGGTTCTTCCACAATCAATCGCTTCCATCTTTCAATGGAAGCTGCGTATTCTCCCGACTCTCTCAATGCAATGGCTTCTTCTATTTTTCTTTTCATTATACAGTCTCCTATTTATTCGGGAATGAACTCCATCAGCCAGGAATCATGTTGTTCGCCTTCATGAAGCTCATGCTCCCGTAGTATTCTCGCTTTACTATATCCACATTTCTCATAGCAACGGATGGCTCTGGTGTTCCAGGTCATGGGATCCACCACGAGGCGGTGCACTCCCTCTTTCTTGAGCAAGTACTCTACTACAGCTCGAATGAGTTCCGTCCCTACTCCCCTGTTCCAATATGTCGCTTCTCCGATGAATTGATCCGTACCGTAAATCACTTCATCTAAATTTGTGTAACCATAACGGATCATTGTTTCTTCATCGAGCTGATAATACTGGAGGTAACCGATTTCATTCCCCTCATACTCAACGAGACAACCTAAGACGTCCCTCTCAGCAAGGAATTTCTCCTCGACCATCTGAAGAGTGAAGGGGCGGTCCCTCCCTTCATAAAACTCCAGTACCACTGGATCCTGCAGCCACCTTGCCAACGTGTATTTATCCCCCTCCTCTAACCGACGGATATATAAATCCCCACTCCTGACATTCATACACACACCTCCCATAACTCTCCTCTTCCTCTATACATTCATCACATATCAGAAAAAACCCTTTTTTTATTTGAGGGACGGACCTCCTTGGATATACGACAAGTTTGTGAACTGCTTCACAATTATGTATTTTATGTTGAATTCATGAGTAGAATATCTTTGTGTTTCATGTTATTATTAGATTGTGAATTAATTCACAATAAACTCACTAATACTCTTACAACTCCATTACTTTCTTTAAAAAACTGAACATTGATTTGAATCATGCAAACAAAAAACTCGTGGATAGGTGATGACGTATGACAATCAAATGCACAAACAAAGTAGCTTTAATCGGTACAGGATTTGTTGGCTCAAGTTATGCCTTTGCTCTTCTCAATCAAGGTATCGCACATGAACTTGTGATGATTGATTTAAATAAGGAGAAAGCTGATGGAGATGCACGTGATTTAAATCATGGTCTTGCTTTCGCTTCTCCTATGAAAATATCTGCAGGGGATTACAGTGACTGCAAGGATGCTGACTTGGTCGTGATTACGGCAGGAGCGAACCAGCAGCCGGGTGAAACCCGTCTGGACCTGGTGGAAAAGAATGTGAAAATCTTTAAAAACATTGTAGACTCCGTCATGGATAGTGGGTTCAACGGCATTTTCCTTGTAGCGACGAACCCTGTCGACATCTTAACGTATGCAACGTGGAAGTTTTCCGGTCTGCCGAAAGAAAGAGTCATCGGATCAGGAACGATCCTTGATACAGCCAGACTTCGTTACTTAGTCGGAGAGCATTTTGATATTGATACACGTAATATCCACGCCTATATTATGGGAGAACACGGCGATACGGAGTTTCCCGTTTGGAGCCACACGACTGTAGGAGCGAGTCATTTAAGTGAGTTGATTGATCTCCACCAGGATGATGTGCAGAAACAACTCGACGACATATTCGTCAATGTAAGAGATGCAGCCTATCACATCATTGAACGAAAAGGCGCAACCTATTACGGCATTGCCATGGGTCTTGCCAGGATTACCAAAGCTATCTTTAACAATGAAAATAGCATTTTAACCGTTTCTGCCCTCCTTGAAGGAGAATATGATCAAGAAGACATATACATCGGTGTTCCTGCCATTATTAATGGCGAGGGTATCAGAAAAGTCGTCGAGCTTCCGTTAAATGATAAAGAAAGAACTCAATTCGCTCACTCTGCAGAGACGCTAAAAAACGTGATGAAAAAAGCGATGGATTCTTGATTTACTCCCTTCGTTAAAATGAATAGACACGCACGCCCATTAGACCTCCTCATATGATAAAGAGAATTCTTTATGAGGAGGTTCTTCTATGTACGATCACAGACAACTATTCCCTGGTTTTCCTGGGGGAGGTAGCGGGTTCCCCGGCTTTCCTGGTGGAGGTCAAGGATCGGGCGGCGGTTTTCCAGGCTTTCCAGGTGGAGGACAAGGCGCACCAAGCTCACCACCACCTACAGGCGGGCAAGGCGGACAAAATCAACCACCACCCGGACCACCACCGAACTTCCAACCACAAAAAACGGTCATGCAAGGAACACAAGGTGGACCAAGTGTCTTTGCAGTAGACCCGGGTGCCATCAGAAGATGTTTATTCCGTTACACGTATATTTGGTTACGAAGAGATGCTTTCTGGTTTTATCCTGTCTTTGTTGGGCGCCGTTCCATTGCCGGGTGGAGATGGATCGGATTCACATGGGTGTACTTCGGCATCGATTTAGATAAAATTGAATCCTTTACTTGCGTGTAGGTTTGCTCATGTATTCATATCCTTACTATAGAACTGGCAACACCAATGGCACGATTACTGTAACTGGTGAGCATACACTTTATGTGGATCCCGATCAAGCCATAGTCTCGATCGGTGTTGTCACTAAAGATGAAGAACTTGAAGCGGCACAAAACCAGAACCAACAACAATCCACTCAAGTCGTTCAATCACTATTAAATAACGGTGTGTCACAAAAAGATATCCAAACCTCGACCTATCAAGTATTCCCACAATACAATTATGAGGACGGGAAACAAGTTTTTACAGGATATGAGGTTCGCCAAGTATTTCGCGTTACTATAAAAGATATTGAAAAAGTGGGTACGATTATGGATGATGCCATAAAGACCGGAGCGAATCGGGTAGAAAACATTCAATTTGTCAATTCAAATCCTATTGAATCCTATCAGTTAGCCCTTTCTTCCGCATATCAAAAGGCATACCAAAAAGCATTCACATTATCGAGCCAATCGGGGCAGCAGCTCAATCCCCAGCCAAAGTCCATCACAGAGCAATCAAGCCCAATGGTCACCCCCTTTGTCACAACCGGGTTTGTGAAAGCCGCTGAAGAAAGTACAGCCGTCCAACCAGGACAAATCGGCGTCACAGCCATCTTGACAGTAGAATACCAAACCCGATAAACAACAAACTGCCAAAGTATTGATATACTTTGGCAGTTTGAATAAAGTTGAGAGGGACGGACCTCCGGGATTGGTTGAAATTTTTTTAGATTGAAAAATTTTCAGTTTATAAGTGTGTACTTTAGCAGACTTATAGTAACGACTTGAGGTCGATGATTTCCACTCTACTTGCCCAAGGACTTCGATTTACGACCGCATGCTTCCATGGCCGTTAAAATGGCTCCTTTAAAATTATTCTTCTCCAGAGCTGATACCGCTTCAATCGTTGCTCCTCCCGGTGAGCAAACGGCATCCTTCAGTTCTCCTGGGTGAGTACCCGTTTCGAGAACCATTTTGGCTGCTCCAAGTACAGCCTGCGATGCGAGCTGATAGGCCTGCTTGCGGGGAATGCCTTGCAGAACCGCTCCATCAGCCAGTGCTTCTATAAACATAAACACATACGCGGGAGAAGATCCGCTCACTGCCGGAATGGCATCCATCAAGTTTTCCTCTACCATTTCAGCCTTTCCGAAGCTTCCTAAAATGGCTTGTACATCTGTAAGATCTTCTTCCGTTACTTCATTATTTACACAATAGGCCGTCATACCTTCTCCTACAAGAGACGGGGTATTAGGCATGGTCCGGACAATCTTCATTGATTTAGAAAGCCGACTCTCCATCCAATCAATGGTGATGCCCGCAGCAATGGTAATGATGATGGCATCCTCTTTCAGGGAATCCTTTATCGATTCGATAATGCTCCGATATTGGTCTGGTTTCACTGATAAAAACAAAATATCCGAAAAGGCTGCTACACTTATATTATCACTGGTAACCCCCACTCCAAATTCCCCTGCTACTTTATCCAGCGTCTCCTGAGTTCTAGCGCTGGTTTTAACCGAATGATGATCCACCAAACCTGATTTCAATATTCCGCCCATAATCGCTTGTGCCATATTTCCGCATCCAATAAATCCAATGGTTTTATCCATTTCTTCACCTCATAAATTTGTATGTAAACAGTCTTTAGCATCATACCAAATTTATCTCCTCATATAAAATTAAACGTCATTAAAAAAGGCTCGAAGGAGAAATCCTTCAAACCTTTCCATCATTCCACCAGCTTCCCGCAATGGGGACAAAGAGATTTTTGATAATCCTTTGGAATCTTCCTGTGACAATGATTGCATGTCTTCATATACTCAGGTTGATCAAATAAATCCTCAGACATCCCATATCCACTCTTAAAGGTGGTTCTCATAAGACGGACTAATAATCCGATGATCACACCTGTAATAAGCAGTGCCCAAATCATTTTGCCCTCGCTCTTTCAAAAATTTCATCGTAGTCCAGGTCGACGATTGGTTCATCATGGAGCAATCTGTCCCTGATCTGTGAAAGAAGCGACTCCTCGACCTCCGATAAATTCTCAAGGTCCCATTTTTTATGGAAAACAGAATACAGTGTTAGATCCCTGAGCAGGAGGAAATGGGGGATTCGTTCTACCCACTCTTCTTCTAAATCACACTCCGTCAAATATCCTTTTAAAAATGAAACGAGAAACATACCGCCAAATTGGTTGCGGATATCCAAGTTCTCATTCCTGAGCTTCCACCACACAGAATAGTATAGAGGGATGGCCACGTCACTTATAAAAAAGAACTGTGTACTATCTTCAAAGTCAAACACATGAAGATCGCCCTCATGGTAAAAAAAGTTCCCCGGATGTATATCTGAGTGTATCAGGCCAAACGAATCTTTTGTTTCCCCAAAACTTCTTATGGTCTCCATGTTTTTTTGACCAGTATCAAGTATGTACCTGTCTTCCACAGATAAATATTTCTTATAATCCAGCACATCGTCCTGATCCCAACGAAGGCGGTGAATTCCATCCTGCCCGTATCTCTTTGTTACCCGGTGCATATGTCCTGTCATTTTCCCCCATTTATAAAATAGTTCTTCATCGAATAACGGCTCATTCACTTTCACAGGACTTCCTGGAGCTTTATCAAATAAGCACACATAGAAATACGAATCTCCTGATTGGATGACTTCTACGAGCTTACCATTATCAGAGTGATTGACTAATGATACATTCACTCCGTGTTTATGTAAGTAGTTCATCCATTTCAGTTCAGCTTCCACTTCTCTTTCTGACCGATGAGAACTGTGAGTGAGGCGAAGAATATACGGTGTGTCTCCCTTATGAACCTCATACACATAATTTTCAAAGTCTCCGAGTTTCTTCGCTTGAGCAGTATTGCACCCATACCGTAAGGCACCTTCAGCCAATAGTTCCTCTGTAAAAAGTTCTTCTATCCACTTTTCCATCGTACCTTCTCCTACTCTATTTCAGTATTGATTTCCTATCTTGAAAGGGCCACTCTGTAAGGAAACAGCTCTGCTGTCATGATTCCTTCTTTTACCGCAGGATCTTCCTTCATGAACGCTTCGGCCTTTTCCGTATCTTCCGCTTCAAAAATAACGATTCCAAAAGCATTTTCTTCTTCATTCAATGTTCTGCCCGCAAGGATTACCACCCCTGCTTCCTTGAATCCTTTAAGCCTTTGGAAGTGATGTTGAACAATATCTTCATCCGCGGTCGTCCAATTTTCTTCCTTATGTAAACGCGGGACAAGCTTTAATACATAGATAAATTCCATCTGAATCGAACCTCCTTCTATTTTATATATACTACCTTTCACATCAGGATTCCTTTATCTTGAAATACAAAAATAGCTGCTGAGTCTGCTCAACAGCTTGCATCATAATGAAATCAATGCTTAAATAACCATTCATCCATCGTCCGTATGATTTCATCTTGCTGATCCCTTGGGGAAATATATGCTTCAAGATCCCCTTTTTGCTTCCCGTACATTCCGAAGCCTGCATGGTTTCCTCCTTCGATTTGGTGGAAAACCGTTGATTGGGGCAATATTTTTTTACTTTTTTCAATATCATCCTCTGTAGTAAGCCCATCATTCTCTGCATAAATACTTAGAAAAGGAACATCGCTTTCAGAAAAATCAGTTGAATTTGTTGGATAAGAGGCGAAGAAAATCACCCCTTTTATCTCATCTTGATGATCATAGGCGTATGTAGATGCGGCTACACCACCCAGTGAGTGACCTGACACATACCAATTAAGCTCCTCATCAAAACTGTTTATGATTTTTTCAGATTCACCTATACCCAAAAAAGCGATATGAAAGGGCATCCTTGGAATGACGACTGTGTACCCCTTCTCAGAAAGTGACTTCCCTAAATACCCATAAGCCTCGACTTCGACCTTTGCTCCTGGATATAGAATAAGGCCCTTGCTGTTAGATTCCTCGGGATTAAAAATAAGCCAGTCTTTTTTTTCTTCAATTAATGGATCCTCTTCGATTTTGATTGTTTTTATTAATTCTTCTGTGGCTGAATACGTTTGTTCTGACCAGAAGTAAAATCCAAGGCCACCTATTAGAACAACTGCAAGAAGAACAATGGCAGTCCATAGGAGTATCTTTTTCATAGGGATCACCTTTTTTACTTTTAGTATACTCTACACTACAACTCTTTTCTTTTATGAATGCTCAGTTAAAAAAATGAGGATACGTATGAATATCAGATGTTTTCACAATATGAATTTCCTTTCTGACATTAATGGAAGCATAGAACACCTCATCGATTGCCGTGAATCCCTCTTTTCGCATTTCTTGCCGAACCCATTTTTCCTCCACGTTTAATTTTTCTAAAACACCCGTATGCAGTACCCCATCTACAATAAGAGGAAATGCAAGGCTCGTCCGCTTCATCACTCCCGCATCCTCCACTGTAACCGTTTGTTTCGGGGGAATCTTATTTATCGATAAACTCCCATTCGATTCGATGATTCCAATCTCCACATCTTGCAATGAGAATACTTCTTTCTCCCGAAGAAGCATCAGAATATTATCAATCGTATAACCCGTTTTCTTTAAGTCGTCTTTTAGAACCTGACCGTTTTCAATGACCACAGTAGGTTCAAATGAAAGCAATTTCCCAATTTTTCGTGAAGAGATTTTCATTTTGGTCAAGATCTTTTGTAATATGCCGATCAGAATCATTGCGATGATGGTATGGATATGTTTGATGTCAGGATCCGCAATATCCGCTCCTACGACAGAACCAAACACGAGGACCACTAAAAAATCAAATACCGGCAATTCCCCAATGGAACGTTTCCCCATATATAATGTGACAAAAATCATAAATGGAAGTATCGTAAAGATTCTTAACGCCACGATACCTAAGTCTTTAAAATCAACCATGAATTAATCAAATCCTTTTGAGTCTGATAGGTGTAGTTTCCCCTATCACAGAACAAACATGAAGGTTGTTTGCATTTGAATATAAATAAAAAGAACCAACCATGCAGGCTGGTTCTTTTACTCATTTATCTTCTGGAATGTAATGTCCTTTTCTCTCATCAAATACTGCAAAGCTGTCCGGAAGGTGAGGAAGCTTTTAATTCCTTGGAGTTCTCTCACTCCTGAATTGATCATCACTTGAGTAAGGGCAGGAGTAAACCCTACGAAGAGTGTTTCGATTCCCATTAATCCAATTGCCTTGGCCATGTTATGGATATAGGTACCGAAGATATCAATTTCCCCGATTTCTTTTTCTGAAATCGCAGAGAAATCTACAATGATTGTGTTAATGTCTCCTCCATAAGAGACGTCCAATATCTTTGTAATGATCGTTTCAAAGCGCTCCGGACTGAGTCTGCCCGTAATGGGGATCAGGATCGTTTCAGGGACGATGGACGGGATTATGGGTGCTGAGATCTCCATGATGAGCTGTTCTGATTGAACCAGCTGCTCTTTTAATTCTTTAATTTCATTCTTTAGTTGTTGAATTTCCTGCTTTTCATCTGTCATGATAAACCTCACCGCTTATAGAATGTTTTAAAAGTACCTCTCTCTATTCTAGCACTATGCATACAGAATAACCTAATATTTTCATATGTAAGTAGATAAACAGATGACAGTGAAAAACCAGCCTCATCGGCTGGTTTTTCTCAAGCGAATGCTTTTTCCTGCTCATTGTGGAAGAAACTTTTCATGGCATGGAATACATCGGCTTTTTGTTTGAGAATGTAATAACGGAAATCGTCGTTTTTAATATTTTTGTAGGCTGACATCAAGGTGGAGTGGCGGTTATACTGATTCACTTCCCCGTATCCGAACATGCTGGATACTTTCATTAATTCTTCTACAAGCTTGACGCATCGGACGTTATCAGACGTCAGGTTATCTCCATCAGAGAAATGGAACGGATAAATATTATAGCGGGTTGGAGCGTACTTTCCATCGATGAGTTCCAACGCTTTGCGATAAGCAGATGAACAGATGGTTCCTCCACTTTCTCCTTTCGAGAAGAAGTGTTCTTCTGATACCACTTTGGCCTCGGTATGATGTGCAATGAATTCAATTTCTACGGTTTCATACTTTGTTCTCAAAAAGCGTGTCATCCAGAAGAAAAAGCTTCTTGCCATATATTTCTCCCAAACTCCCATGGAACCACTTGTATCCATCATGGCCAATACGACCGCTTTGGATTCAGGCTTTAATACTTCATTCCACGTTCTGAACTTCAAGTCTTCGGTATATATCGGATGAAAGCTTGGTGCTCCTTTCATGGCATTCCTCTTAAAGGCAGACATCATCGTCTTCTTTTTATCTATATTCCCCATTAGGCCTGTTTTACGGATATCGTTGAATTCAATGTGCTCGACGGTTTGAACATCTTGCTCCTTCTTCTTTAGGTTCGGAAGTTCCAATTGGCTAAATAAGGCTTCTTCAATCTCAAGCATCGACACTTCTGCTTCATAGTAATCTTCACCGGCTTTATCTCCGGCCCCTTGACCTTTTCCAGGACCCTGCTGCTGTGGTGAGCCGTCTCTTGCAATGACGTCTCCTACCTTACTTTCACCGTCACCTTGCCCGACGTGCTTATTCTTATCATAGTTATAACGAATTTTATATTCATCTAAAGAACGAATCGGGATCTTGACGACGTCTCGACCATTGGACATGACAATGTTTTCTTCAGTAATCAAATCTGGTAAGTTATTTCGAATCGCATCCTGTACTTTCTCTTGATGTCTTTGTTGATCATCGTGACCTTTGCGGTGGAGGGCCCAATCTTCCTTGGAAATGACAAACTGATGATTATCCATTTGACTCAAATTATTCCCCTCCTTAAATTTTTTTCACATTTTTTCAATCTCCTGCATACACTATGTTGACTGTCTAAACTGCATGTATCCCATGAAGTGAAACGGGGATTACTCTATCCTATGCAGAAGTATTGATAAATTTACAAATAATTTCGACAATTAAACGTTCTTTTACGGTTGGACGAGCCTATTTTTCTGACAGGTTGTGGAGGTGTCCGTGAATGACAGATTTCCTCAAAAAAAATAACCAGGCGGAATCACCTGATTAAGCTTCTTCTTCATATTGAGCCGGGTCTGATACTCGATTGTGTATCTTTAATTCGCCACTGGAACGTAATTTTTCCATCTGCTTCCCTAGCTTAATGACTTCCTCCATATTGGAGGCCATGCTTCCGTTAAGAGGTTCTGCTTCTTCTCGACGCTGAGGTTTAGAAGACATCCTCTTCACCCACTTTCATTTAAGATAATGGGCCCAGCTCTCTATCTATAGACTAATATATTCAGAGTTTTCCGTCAACTATTACTTATTCCTTGTCTTTTTCTTTATATTGAACAGGATCCGGCTGCTTTTTGTCCTCTTTCAGCTCTTCATTCGTTCTTAACTTGTCCATTTGTTTTCCCAACTGCTCCATCTCTTCCATATCAGATGCCATGGAGCCATTTTCAGGTTCATAGTTTTTATCCAGTTCATGTTTGTTTTTGCTCATAACTTTCACCTCTTGGCTACTACTTTTCCCTTTACCAGAAAAAATAAACCACATAGAAAAATCGGGAAGTGTGCTTGGCACCTCCCGATTTCTTTGTTTTTATCGATTCAACAGGCTGCCCACATAGCGCAGTAATTCATTGGCGGATGTTGAGTTGTAGCCATGTTCATCGATGAGGCGGGCAACCACTTCGTTGACTTTCTTCAGCTGCTGTTCGTCTGGCGTTTTTGATGATGTCGTGATTTTCACAACGTCCTTCAAGTCAGCGAATAGCTTCTTCTGAATGGCTTCTCTCAAGCGATCATGTGAATTGTAGTCAAATCGCTTTCCTTTACGGGCATAGGCAGAGATACGGATAAGGATTTCTTCACGGAATGCTTTCTTCGCATTTTCTGAAATACCGATTTGTTCTTCAATGGAACGCATCAGCTTTTCATCCGGATTGATTTCTTCACCTGTCAATGGATCATGAAGCTTTGCCTTATTGCAATAAGCTTCAACGTTATCAAGATAGTTATCCATAAGCGTTTTCGCAGACTCTTCATATGAGTACACGAAGGCTTTTTGAACTTCTTTCTTGGCGATATCATCATATTCCTTACGGGCGAGGGAGATAAAGTTCAAATACTTATCACGAAGTTCATTCGTAATTGATGGATGTTGATCCAGTCCTTCTTTCAATGCCCGAAGAACGTCTAATGCGTTAATGGTCGGAATCTCTTTTCGAATGATCGTAGACGAGATCCGGTTAATGACATAACGCGGATCGATTCCGCTCATTCCTTCATCCTGGTATTCCTTCTTCATTTCATCCACATCTGCGGAGTTAAAACCTTCGACATTTTCACCGTCGTATAAGCGCATTTTCTTGATTAAATCAATATCACCGCGCTTTGGTTCCTTCAATCGGGTCATAATGGTGAACATCGCCGCTACCCGTAACGTATGAGGAGCCACGTGGACGTTCGACACATCACTTTCATTGATCATTTTCTCATATATTTTCTCTTCCTGGGTGGCTTTCAGGTTATAAGGAACCGGCATGACGATAATACGTGAGTGTAAGGCTTCATTCTTTTTATTTGCAATGAAGGATCGATACTCGGTTTCATTCGTATGGGCCACAATCAGCTCATCAGCCGAAATCAGTGCAAACCGCCCTGCCTTGAAGTTTCCTTCCTGAGTAAGGGATAATAAGTGCCATAAGAACTTTTCATCACACTTCAGCATTTCCTGGAATTCCATCAATCCACGGTTTGCTTTATTTAATTCCCCGTCAAATCGGTAAGCCCGTGGATCTGATTCAGAACCAAATTCGGCAATCGTGGAGAAGTCGATGCTTCCTGTTAAATCGGCAATATCCTGTGACTTTGGATCAGATGGACTGAACGTACCAATTCCGACACGTTTATCTTCAGAGAAAAAGACTCTTTCGACCTGAACGTCTTCTATGCGGCCATGATATTCTTTCTCCAAACGCATAGTATTTAACGGAGAGAGATTTCCTTCAATGCGAATGCCATACTCGTTGTAAAAATCTTCGCGTAAATGTTGAGGAATCAAATGCAATGGATCTTCGTGCATCGGGCAGCCTTTGATTGAAAAGACGCCTCCTCTTTCAGTCCGGGAATATTGCTCCAACCCGCGTTTCAGCATGGAAACAAGGGTTGATTTCCCTCCACTGACCGGCCCCATCAGTAACAAGATCCTCTTCCTGACATCTAATCGCTTCGCAGCAGGATGAAAGTATTCTTCAACGAGTCTTTCCAGCGCCTCTTCTAAGCCAAATAATTGATTGCTGAAGAATTTATACTTTCTTTTCCCCTCGACCTCTTCAACTCCGGCATCCTTGATCATATTAAAGACTCTTGAATGAGCGGATTGCCCAACCCAAGGCTTCTCTTTCAGCAGGTCTAAATACTGAGCAAACGTCCCTTCCCATTTCAGTTTCTCTTCTTCTTCTCGGTAATGTTCGATTTTTTTTAAAATATCCATAAGGACCTCCCCCTGTCGCTTAATGAGAGACGATTAATATACTCTATGCGCTTGTTCACCTGAACATGTTAACAAGATATATTTATTACAGACAAAGGTTCAGTATTCACTATAAACAGTAGGATGAGCCTTTTAGAATAAAATGGTTTCATTACCATTTCGTCAAGCTGTCACAAATCAACAAAAAATTAACCGATTTCATTCACATCAAATTAAAAATAGGCTATACTAAAGACAGACTGTGGAATAAGTGAAACTGGGAGGTTACCAAACATGGGTACTATAATGATTATAGGTGTATCTTTAGCGTTCTTAGTAGCGATTTTCACTGCTGGATATGATGATAAACCGGGTTCAAACTAATCCATAAAAACCGAAAAAGAACTGACCTTACCAAGGTCAGTTCTTTTTCATTTGACTAGATTATTCCTGAGAATCCTATCTCTTATTAAAGCCTTTTTTCTCCACAAATTCCTTCATATACATCCTTTTCTTACCGGACAGCATGTTGGCCATTTGCTTGGTCCAGCGATCTGATCGTTTGCCGGCCGTTCGTGCATGATAATAGGAAGAAATGGTTTCATCATAACGATTGAGTTCCTTTTTCATGGATTCTTCATCACTTTGGTAGGAATCCTCATGGTAAATGGCTTCCATAGGCAACCTCGGCTTTACATCAGAATTTCCTTCAGGGAAGCCGACTGCCAAACCGAATAAAGGAATGACCCGATCAGGAAGTTCCAGCAGTTCACTCACTGATTCCAGATCATTTCGGATTCCCCCAATATAGCAAATGCCCATTCCCATCGATTCTGCGGCAAGAGACGCATTTTGGGCCGCCAGTGACGCATCAATTAATGCCACCATGAATTTCTCCGTGCTTTCAAGTGTTGGAATGACATCTGCACTTTCCCACTCACCGATTTTCTCGTGGCGATACAAATCGGCACAGAATACAAAGAATTGGCCATTTTCTTCTACATATGATTGTGGACCTGCAAGCTCGGCCAACTTCTTCTTTTTAGCAGGATCCTTCACCCCGATGATTGTATATGCTTGAATATAACTGGAAGTACTCGCAGCCTGGGCACTCGAGACAATTGTCCGGATTTGCTCCTCTGTTAATGGCTCATTCTTGAAATGACGAATGGACCGATGCTTAAGAATCGTTTCAATGGTTTCGTTCATTATGTACTCTCCCCTTCACATTCTTTCCCTTAGTATAATCCAAATAAAAAAAGGAATGAAAATCATATGATTCCCATTCCTCGTTTTTTATAAAAGACCCGGATAATTTCTTTGTCTTAATGCTTCATAAATCAAGATCGCCGCTGTATTGGAAAGGTTCAATGAACGGACATTTTCGTTCATTGGAATGCGCAGGGCACGATCTAAGTTATTTTGGATGATGTCATCCGGCAGCCCGGATGTTTCCCTGCCAAAAATAAAGAAGTAATCCTTCTCTTCCACACTGTAATCAAAGTCAGTGTGAGGGATCTTTCCGTATTTTGTTAAGTAGAAAAATTCTCCGCCGTCATTTTTCTCGAAGAACTCTTCAATTGAATCATAGTATACAATGTTTACAAACTGCCAATAATCAAGGCCTGCCCGCTTTAACATTTTATCATCTGTTGAGAATCCGAGTGGACGAATCAAGTGCAGAGTTGTATCCGTTGCTGCACACGTTCTCGCAATATTCCCTGTATTAGCAGGGATTTCTGGTTGATATAATACAACATGTACTCCCATGTTCCTGTCACCTCATTCATAAAACTCTAAGTGACATTATACCATTTCCTCCCCATAGAACAAGACTTAGCCGTCATCTACTATTGTAAAAAATCTATATTTGATATGGGGTGTATACGCAGTCGAGTCCTCATACTTCCAATATCGCATTCTGCTGTTGAACGTATGGGCATTCACGAGCGGCTCTCCTGCAGCATCTTTCCCCGTCACGATCGTTGTATGGTCAAAACGCCCATCCCCTTCGAAGTCATAGCAGATGACATCTCCAAGCTTCAACTCTTTCGCATCATTCACCTGTCTTCCCCTTAACCCGGCCGTCGAGTTCGGGATATACCATCTCATGGAATTCGCCACCGTCCAGCTATAGCTCCAATTCTGATTTCTCATCCACCAGCCCTTCCCCTTCGCCGGATACCCCCGCATGGGAGCATCCCCGGCATGAAGGCACTGTGAAATATAATTCGTACAATCATTCTCAAACTTCTTAAACGCAGGGTTATAGCTGTTCCACCACCGTTCAGCATATTGCACCGCACTCAGACGATCATATTGATACGCCGCTCTAGCCTCTTTCTCGTCGAAGGTTGAACTCTCTTCACGTACTACATTCTCTTCATATTGAATCGGAATCTCACCGTCTTCATATATTTTATCTTTATAAAAGGATGCATGTCTATTCTCTACTTCTTCTTCTAAATAAAGAAGATCGCCCTGCTTAATAAGATATTTATAGTGAACATCATATAAAATGGTTTGTGTTTCATTTCGCTGAGGTATCATGCTTTGGATTTTTCCTGCTGCATCCACCTTTACAATTTCCGCATTTCGCTGAAGACAAGATTCCTTCTTTCTTTTCACTTTGTCACTGTGATAGTCTGACTGACTGCGAGATGTATATTCATCAATCACATGTTGGACCTTTTCCATTAACACCTTTCTGATCATTGTCTTCCCTCCTCCCTAATTGTTATGCGGGGAAGAGACTGTTCAAAACAAAAAAGGATAAACTCAGGTCGATTTGTGAGTTTATCCTTTTGGGCTATTTGCTTATAAGGTTAAGACCCTTTTGAATTTCGTTTAGTACATTGTCATCCGTTTCTACTGACTGTTGTTTCAGTAATGCCTGTTGTGCTTCTTCACCGCCGATTTTGCCCAGGGCCCAGGCAGAGGTCCCGCGAATGACGGGCCTCACATCTTTTTTCATCACATCAACCAGATCGTCAATGGCTGTTGTATCCTTATAATGGGCGAGTGCGATGATCGCGTTTCGCTGAATCGGCTTCTTGCCTCTCCATGAACCGGATACATGACCGTACTTTTCTTTGAACTCACGGTTACTGATCGTTAAAAGCGGCTTTAATAGCGGCTTTGCGATTTCTGGATCCGGCTCCATCTCTTCGTGAAAATGAAAGTCCATCCCTTTATTTTCAGGACATACGGTCTGGCAGGTATCACATCCATATAGACGGTTCCCAAGCTTTACCCGGTACTCATCCGGAAGAAAGCCCTTTGTTTGCGTCAAAAAGGCAATGCATTTCTGGGCATCCAACTGACCGCCTTCGATAAGAGCTCCCGTTGGACAGACATCCACGCATTTATTGCATGTACCACATTGGTCCTCCATCGGTGTATCAGGGGCAAACGGAAGGTTTGTCACCATTTCCCCTAGATACACATAGGACCCAAACTCAGGCGTGATAATCGAGCAGTTCTTTCCGCTCCAGCCAATGCCTGCCCGCTCCGCCACCGCACGATCCACGAGTTCACCTGTATCCACCATTGATTTGAAACGTGCTTGTGGAACTCTTGATACGATATATTCTTCCAGCTTTGAAAGACGATCCCGAAGCACATGGTGATAATCCGTCCCCCATGATGCCCGGCAAAAGATCCCCCGTCTTTCTCCCCGTTTACTTTGTGGAGCATTCTTCATCTTGGAAGGATAGGCAAGAGCAATGGCAATAATCGATTTGGGACTATCGAAGATTAATGAAGGATCGACCCGTTTCTCAATGTCTTTCTCCTCAAAACCGGATTGATACCCAAGCATTTCCTGACGGATGAGCCGGTTCTTCATCTCCGAAAATGCACCTGCCGTAGTAAAGCCAATTTTATCAATCCCGATTTCCTTACTATAATCGATGATATCCTGTTTTAACTGATCCATATCCAATGCCCTTTCCTCCCTTCTATCTATAAAATATATTTACGTCTGCTTACGTGAAATGGCAACGTGTATTATGATAAACTATTTTAAAACAAATGTGGAGGGAAAATAAGTGGAAATCACGATCGATTCATCCATAACGTCCAAAATCCCCGGTTTTAAAGTGGGATTCATTCAATACCATCATATCGAAGTCGGCGCTTCTCCTCAAATGCTGAAAGGCAGACTCCAGCTGTTCCAGGAATCCATCTTCTTTGATCTTCACGATAAAAATGTGACGGAAATAGAAGGGATTGCCGCGTGGCGGGACATCTTCAAAAAAACAGGAAAAGACCCGAATCGCTACCGTCATTCTGCCGAAGCCCTTTTTCGCCGGGTCAAAAAACAGAACTACCTGACTACCATTAACTCTAGTATCGATCTCAACAACTTCTTCTCCCTTCAATACGAAGTGCCCATCGGCATTTACGACTGTGCAGGGCTCAAGGGGGATAGCATAGAGTTAAAGGTCGGGGAAACAGGACAAACCTACATAGGCCTAAACGGCCGGGAAAACTCCCTGGAAAACCTGATCGTCGCCTGTGACGGGGACGGACCTTTCGGAAGTCCATTCGTTGACTCAGACCGTGCACCCGTCGGCGAAGAAACCAAAAATGCCGTGCAGATCATCTTTCTGAAGCCTTCCCTTTCTATAGAAGAAAGCGAGAAACTGACGAAATCGTTAATGGATATGTTCATCGGGATTCATGGTGGAGAGGGATCGTTTGAAGTGGTTGGTGGATAGAAGTTTCTGCAGGATCCCTGGTTGGTGGGATTCTGTTTTTTATAGACAATCTTGTACGAGAACCATAGCTAATCTCAAGAAATTTCAGCAGATCTCATTGAGACTGGCTTATTCCTTAGATGAATGGGAGTATCCACCCCGATTTCGACTGTGGCAGGAGTCAATCCGGCCGAAATCCACGATAATCCAGCCGTTTCTTCCGATAATCCAGCCGAAATCACGATTAATCCGGCCATTTCTTGTGAAAATCCAGCCGTTTTTACAAATAATCCAGCCGATTGACATTAACTGTAAATTGAACCCTACTTATTTGAGACTAACACAATCACGGCGCTCCACAAAAAAAGAGAGCCCAATGGACTCCCTTCTTATAAAACCTACACCCACCACATATCCGATGGCTGCTCTTCAATCAAGATCGACTTCAGATTCTTCACGGCACGGCCGAAGCCTTCTTCGATCGACATGATCGGATCCTCGTGCTCGATGCTCACCACATAATCATATCCGAATGTGCGGAGGGCACTCATCATATCCGACCACTCCTGCAGGCTGTGTCCACAACCAACTGAACGGAAGGACCACGCTCTTGTTTGGATACTTCCGTATGGCTGCATATCCGTCAGACCGTACATGTTGACGTTGTCTTGGTCGATATACGTATCTTTCGCATGGAAATGGTGTATCGCATTTTCCTTACCCAGGATTTTAATCGCGGCAACCGGATCGATTCCTTGCCACCACAGGTGACTGGGATCAAGGTTGGCACCGATCGCGTCACATGTTTCTTCACGAAGTTTCAATAACGTATACGGAGTATGTACAAGGAAACCTCCATGTAGCTCAAGACCGATCTTAACACTATGATCCTCTGCAAGCTGACCCATCTCTTTCCAATAAGGAATCAACTTTTCTTCCCATTGCCATTTAAGAATATCCCCATATTCATTCGGCCAAGGGGATACAGGCCAGTTCGGATGCTTTGCTCCTTCATGATCGCCTGCTGTTCCTGAGAAGCAGTTCACCACAGGTACGTTCATCAGCCCGGCAAGCTTGATCGTTTTCTGAAGTGCCACATGGGATTCTTCCGCAAATGCTGCATCTGGCGAGATCGGATTTCCGTGACAGCTGAAGGCACTGATTTCCAAGCCTCTTGATGTTACTTTCTCTAAGTATTCGTTTCTCTTTTCTTCATTTTCTAAAAGGGCGTCCAGGTCACAGTGAGCATTTCCGGGATATCCTCCCGTGCCGATTTCGACTGCGTGAAGCCCGGATTCTTTTACATAATCAAGCATTTCATCAAGATTTTTTTGCGAAAATAATACAGTAAATACGCCTAGTTTCATTTGTGCTTCCTCCTATTTCAATCGGATGCTTTGTCCGGTTTCACTGCTTTTGTAGATGGCATCAATGATTTGAGACACTTGCATAGCTTCCTGGGGCTTAACAACCAGCTCTTCTAAACCGAGACAGCTGTTGATAAAGTTCCGGGCTTGTGGAAGACTCGGATCATCTTCACCGGGCACCCAATCCGCTTCACTATTCAGAAGCATGCCGTGTTTCATTTGGTTCATTTGGAACGGGAATAGATCGATTCCCCCCGTTTCCCCTGAGATGCTCATGCTTTCTTCATCGCTCTTGACGTTTGCTGACCAAGACGTTTCGAAGAGCATGGATGCACCGTTATCGAACTTGATATAAGCCGTAACATGGTCATCGACTTCAAATTTCTCTTTATCAAAGTCTCCCCACTGATTTACTTGATCTGGCATTCTACTAAGCTTGTTATAGGTCGTCCCTGTTACTTCAACAGGTGCCGGGTTCCCAAGGAGCCATAGGGAAAGATCCAGAAAGTGACATCCGTAGTCGATCAGGCTGCCACCGCCTTGCAGCTCCTTGTTGGTAAACACTCCCCAACCAGGGACTTTGCGGCGACGGATCGCTCTTGCCCTTGCCACCATTGGTTCGCCAATTTCATCTTCCATGATCACTCGCTTCGCAGCACGGGAGTCCTTCATAAAACGATAATGATAAGCGATAGCCAGAAGCTTCCCTGACTCTTCCGCAGCTTCGATCATCCGTTTACATTCTTCAGGAGTCATGGCCATCGGTTTCTCACAAAACACATGAATACCTGCTTTGAGCGCTGCAATCGTAATTTCCGCATGAAATTTATTCGGAGTACAGATCGTCACTGCATCCACATGCCCGAACATGTCCCGATAATCACTGAACACGTTCGGAATGTTAAAGGTTTCTGCCACGGTTTGAGCAGTGACAGGATTGATATCACTGATCGCTTCAATGGATACAGAATCTGATAGTTTTATAAAAGTAGGAATGTGACGCGTTTGGGCAATGCCCCCAACGCCGATCACTCCCATCCGAAGTTTGGTCATCAATGCATTCACCTCTATAGCTTTACGATTCGTTTTGATTCACTTGATTCCAGAGCAGACAATACAACCTCAAGAGATTTCTTTCCTTCTTCACCCGGTACAGGAGGCTCTGCATGATGAAGGATACAGTGAACAAATTGATCTATCACACGTGAATTCGTCTGGCCGCCATCGTCATTTGTTTGAATGCCGCCAAGCTCATACTTCACTACTTCTCCGCTTGAGTATTGAACGATAAGAGAGTTCACCGGATCATCCTCTAAGCGAAGAATCGCTTTCTCTCCATAAATGATCGTAGAGTTGTCTTCTTTCGATACATAAGACCAGCTTGCAGCCAGGGTACCGATTGTACCGCTTTCCGTTTTCAATACACAGACAGCCGTATCATCAACATCTGCATTTTCCTTTGCACTTGTTTCAACAAAGGCGCCAACTTCGACAAATTCTTCCCCTAAGATGTAACGAAGAAGATCGGTTTTGTGTACACCAAGGTCTCCCATGGCCCCAATGAACGCTTCATCCTTTTTAAAGAACCAGCTGTCCTTCCCGTCAGCACTCCAGCCTTCAGGTCCACCGTGACCAAATGCAGAACGGAAGCTGTAGATTTTACCAACTTCACCACTTTCAATCAGCTGCTTCGCTTTTTGATGCGAAGGGACAAAACGTTGGTTATGGGCAATCATCAATTTTTTACCGTTTTTAGCAGCGGCATCGATCATGCTTTGAGCTTCTTCACTTGAAGTGGCCATAGGCTTTTCACATAATACATGCTTTCCAGCGTTTAGGGCATCGATGGAAATCGGTGCATGCAGGTAGTTTGGTGTACACACACTCACAGCTTCCACTTCAGCGTTTGCCAGTAGTTCTTTATAATTGGTATACGCTTTCGCTCCCACTGCATCGGCTACTTTCCATGCGCGTTCTTCCACGATGTCACACACCGCTACCACTTCTACGCTTTCATTGTTTGCATATTCCGGCAGATGACGATGCTGTGCGATGCTTCCACACCCGATAACGCCGATTTTCAATTTACTCATGATTTTTCCTCCTCTTGTTCCTTAGTTAGATCCTTTGATTTCTTCTAACGGCTGTGCGTTTCCGTATACCGGTCTTGCATGATCTACAGGGGATGCCCATTTCACTGCATTGACGATGACCTTCTGAACGTCTTCATTGTAATAGGTTGGATACGTTTCATGTCCTGGACGGAAGTAGAATACTTTTCCGTTGCCACGCTGATACGTACACCCGCTTCTAAACACTTCCCCACCTTCGAACCAGCTCACCATCACAAGCTGATCAGGAGTCGGAATGTCAAAATGCTCTCCATACATTTCTTCCTTCTCAAGCTCGATATATTCGTTTAAGCCCGCTGTAATCGGATGACTTGGATCGACAATCCAGATGCGTTCTTTCTCATCAGCTTCCCGCCATTTCAGGTCACAGGAAGTACCCATCAATGTTTTGAAGATTTTAGAGAAATGACCTGAATGAAGGACGATCAATCCCATTCCATCAAGGACACGCTGTTTCACTCTTTCAACTACTTCATCTTTCACTTCATCATGGGCGATATGTCCCCACCAAACCAATACGTCTGTACCATCTAATACTTCCTTTGTCAGTCCGTGGTCACCTTCGTCCAATGTAGCCGTTTTCACATTGAATGATGCTTCTCCCAGGAAGGAAGCAATGGCACCATGAATTCCTTCAGGGTACACCTCTCTCACTTTCGGATTCTTCTGTTCATGACGATTTTCATTCCATACAGTAACGTTCAACATTGTAAAACCTCCAAGTTAAGTGTTTGATTGTAAATGCCGGTATTCATTTGGTGTCATACCGACGTGCTTTTTAAATACTTTACTGAAATACTTTTCATTCCCATACCCTACACCATAGGCGACTTCATAGATCTTTAAATAAGGGTTCTCAAGCAGTTTCTTTGCTTTTTCCATCCGGATATTCGTAACGTAATCCGTGATGGTAGATCCATGATCCTGTTTGAACTTACGTGAAATGTATTCCCTGCTTAAGTAAAAGCGATCGGCAATGTCCTGAAGGGTGATATCCTCTTGATAATGCTGCTGAAGATATTCTTCGATTTGCTGCATATTGTTCTTTTCCCTCTGATACTTTGCCTTTGAAAGGGTTTGAATTAATTCACTGAACTCTTTCGCCTTTTCCTCTTTAAATTTCCTGAACGAAAACGAGCCGTCTTCATTCCAATAATCCAGGCCCCTATAGAATGGTGCTTGATGCTGAATCTCATACTCTTTCAACCAATTATTCCGTAATAACTCAAATTGATTTTCCCACACCTGGAGCTGTTCCAGTGAGAGTGCATGCCCCGTTTCCATCTGTGAGAATATCCCCTCCAACTGGGACCGAACCTGATCGCCGCTGCCTGAACGAATTGCCCATTTTAATTCATTGGAGTGATCCAATAGGTGCAGCAGGGGCCTCGGTTTCACATCTTTATGGGTAACGATCTTCTTTCGATCAAGCAGGGTATGCTTAAGATAAACTTGTAAAGCAGATTCATACGCTTCGTTTATTTTCCTAGACTTCTGCCCAAGTGCAATGATCGTAAAGAGTTTACTATATTGATAGATCAATGAGTAGATTTCCTCTAACAGATACGTCACATTTTTATCATTCCAGAAGAGAATCACAAGCTCTTCTTCTTTGTTCCCATTCCGGAAGCAAACCCCATCATTTTGCTTTCGCAGCAATTCATTGCAAATATTGCTAAGGGTAAAAAAGGCCAGGTCCCGGTCTCCTTGAAAGAGTTTCTCCACGATCGGTTTGATGGGGATGAGGGCAACCGTCTTTGCAAGCTTTGTAATGGTAATCCCAAACTCCTGTTCAACCTTTTCTACCATTTCTGTGGTAATGCTCTCCTTCGCACAGAGACTTGAGAATAACCGATCCCAATAGAGGGGCTTTACCTCATTCATCACTCGATTTTCCTCGACCTGGGATTTTCTTGATTGAGCCTGGTCATTCCACTCTTTTACCGCTTTATCCAGTGTTTCATTTAACACATCCGGTTCAATCGGCTTCAGAATATAATCAAAGCTTTTGTAATAGATCGCGTTTCTCATATACTCGAAATCATCATACCCGCTTACAACGATGGTTTTGCTTTTAAGGTCAGAGGCATGAAGCCATTTTAAAAGGGTGATGCCATCCCGTTTCGGCATCCTCATATCAGTGAAAATGATTTCCGGCCGGTGCTCTGTGATCAATTCGATGGCTTGGTCTCCATCTTCTGCCTCCAGAATGGTGTGGATTCCATGCTTGTCCCATTCCGCTAATAAAAGTAACCCCTCACGCACATGCTTTTCGTCGTCAATGATGATTGCTTTCATTTGCTTCACCTTCCATTCTTATTGGCAGCCTCATGGTGACCATAAAGCCTCCCCCATCATGATTTTCAAGCTGTAAAGTGGCCTGGTGGTCATAGTAGAGATTTAAGCGGACATACACATTCTTCAGTCCGATATTGGTCTCATCCCCCGTTTTATTCCAAGCATCTGCTTTAAAATAATCCCCGATTTCCCGAAGCCTGCTCTTGGTTACGCCTACTCCATTATCACGGACAATCATCACCAGTTCTCCCTCATCCTGAAAGCAGGATAACCATATACGTCCTACCCCGTCCCGGATATCGAAGCCGTGTTTGAAGTAGTTTTCAATGAGAGGCTGAAGGATCATCTTCGGTACCGGGATCTCCCTCACCTCTTCTTCTACCTCTACACTGTAATCCAGATTCTCACCGAAACGCTCTTTTTGTAAAAGAAGATAGGCGTTCGTGTAATTGATCTCCTTGCTTAATGGAACCACATCCTCCTCCATATTCATCCCGTACCTCATTATTTTGGAAAGGTGGGTGATCAGGGAATAGATTTGTGGAACCTTGTTCTTCAAAGCAATCGTTCCTATGGATTGCAGGGCATTATAGAGAAAATGCGGATTGATTTGAGACTGGAGGACCTTTAATTGATTCGTCTTGTTCTCGAGCTCCAGCTTGTACTCACGGTTGATCAGATGATTGATCCGTTCGATCATTTGCTGAAACCGGAAGCCGAGGATCCCGATTTCATCGGAACCGAACGATTCAGACTGTACCTTCATATTCCCTTTTTCAACCTGCTGGATATTTTGAAGCAGAATGCGTATGGGTGACGTGATTTTAAAAGAAACAAATAAGGTCGCCAGCACCACAAGGGATAGTCCAAGAACTCCAAACAGAATATTAATCTTCGCGACACTAAATGCGCTTTCATAAAGATTCACGTAAGGAACCCGTTTCACTAACAACCAACCGCCGGCCGAAGCGGGTAGCTGGTCGTACATCATCACCCCGTTGAAGGAACCCTCTTTCCACTCTAGCGTCCCTGATACATCTTTCGATTCCATTATCCTCTTAATCCACTTCTGGTTGCTGCCATCGTCCGATACATCCCTGTCCGAGCTATAAATCATTTCCCCTTCGGAAGAAAGAAGGTAGAATTCTTCTGACTTAGCGTTATACAGATTTCTGCTCAAATCGATGATCTTGTCAGGAGAAACCTCCAATGAAATATAAGCAAGTACCTCATCACCGGGAACGTTTCGGAATGCCCGGTGAATCGTGACAATATCCTTCGACCGGTTAATATTCTTTTCTTCCTGACTATGGGTTGGTTCAATATACATGTTATAAGGGCTGCGCTCGGCATTTCTGAAAGATTCCCATTGTGAATCCCTTACCTTATTGGAAAAAACAACGGTAGAGCGCTTGGTTGCCGAGATGACGCGGTCACCATCTGCGAAGGAAATACGTACCCCGTTAATTGTATCACCCGTGTAGAGAATCGTTTGCACAACATTCTTAACAATGCCGATCGTCAAGTAATTATTCTCTTTACCGGGTGATCTCATGAAGTTAATAAAATCAGGATTATTATAGAGTGATAGAGTTAACCCGTTGAGCTCATTAATATAGCTCTCCAGATTCACCTTTCCCTGATAAAGAAGATTGCTGCTCTCCTCCACCACCTGCTCCTCTATGGAATCCTTCGTATACAAATATGTAATAATAATCGAACTGCCAAACGGCACAATCGTCGTAATCATCAACAACACAATCAACTTATTCCGAATGCTGGTCTTTAACATGAGGGACGGACCTCCCAGGTCTCACTTATACACTAGTATAAAGTGTTTTTCCCTGCTCTTGGAAGTGTTTTTTCGAAATATTCCTATTAAACTTATAAAATAGAAAGCATGCCTTTAGTAGACATGCTTTCTATTATTCGATTTACTTCAAGTTATCCCATGTTTGCTGGAATCGCTCAAGTACCGTATCGTAATCAATTTTCCCTGCGGCATACTCCTGGATCGTTGCAGCGAATTCCTTATTCGCTCCATCCGGCCATTTGAACCAAGTCCAAGGAATCGTCTTCTCTTCTTTAGAGTAGTCAAGGATAGACTGACCCAAGTCTCCAAGACCATTTGGCTCGATGTTATCGAATGCCGGGATGAATGCAAACTCCTCCGTGATATAACGCTTACCAGTTTCAGATGAAACCATCCATTCCAAGAATGTTTTCGCTTCTTCAAGATGCTCGGAGTTCTTGTTTAATACCCAGTTATTCGGTACACCTACAGGAAGGCGATCAGCACTATCATCATTGCTGATAGGAATTGGAAGGAAGCCCATGTTGATTTCAGGATTGATCTCAGTGATCATGTTTTCAGTCCAGTTCCCTTGTTGCAGCATCGCCGTTTCACCAGAAGCAAAAAGCGTTACTTGTGTATTGTAATCCGTCGTTAACGGATTATCATTTGCATACTTAAGCTCAGCATCTAAAACTTCTTTGAACTGCTTGAACTTTTCGTTTCCTACAATCTTCTCAGAACCATCATAAAGTCCGGCGATGAACGCATCCGGATCTTCCTGCTGAGCAAAAGGAATGTTAAGTAAATGTTGACCAATTACCCACCACTCGCCATAACCCGCTGAGAAAGGCGTGATTTTCTTCCCTTCAAGCTTCTTTGCAGCGTCTTTTAACTCATCAATCGTTGCAGGCGGCTCAGTGATCCCCGCTTCTTCAAATAAATCTTTATTGTATACAAATCCGTAACCTTCAAGGTTAACCGGCATACCATAAAGCTTCCCGTCTTCATCAGTCATCGGAACTTTACCGATCGGAAGAACATGTTCAACCCATGGCTCACCAGAAAGATCCGCTAACTTCTCTTTCCAAAGCTCTAATTCTTTAAAACCACCGTTGTTGAAAATGTCCGGCTCTTCACCAGAAGCAAATTTCGCTTTCAAAGCTGCACCGTAATCGGCACCTCCACCAACTGTTTCAAGCTTAATCTTAATGTTTGGATGCTCAGCTTCGAACTCATTGATCATTTCTTGAAGCTGATCAGCAATTTCAACCTTGAACTGGAAGAAATTAAGGGTTACTACATCGTCACCTGATCCAGACTCTCCACCTGATTTGCTTGTAGTGTCTTTAGAAGAACAGCCAGCAATAATTCCAAATACTAAAACCAAAGACATACAAAGTAAAAGTATACGTTTCATAAATGGATTGACCTCCCTGATATAAATTATTTTATATAAATTTCTGTATCAATGATAGACCATCTCGACAGAAACTTTATATCTACTTAATTGACCCTGAAGCAATACCTTTAATGATATGCTTCTGTAAAAATAAGAAGAAAATGATGATCGGTGTAATGCCAAGCACCAACGCTGCAAGACCCATATCCCATTGCTTCGTATACTGAGCGAAGAACGAACTCGCTGCGAGTGGAATCGTACGCAGTTCCGCATCCTGTAATACAAGAAGTGGAAGCAGATAGTCATTCCAAATCCATAAGGTGTTCAGAATGATCACGGTCACTGTTATTGGCTTAAGCAATGGGAATACAATTCTCCAGAACACACCAAACTGACTGCATCCATCAATCATCGCGGATTCTTCAATCTCAATCGGAACGGTTTTCACGAACCCATGGTACAAGAACAGAGAAAGTGGGACCCCAAATCCGAAGTACATAATAATCAAACCTGGAATGCTATTCGTAAGCCCTAGAGTTCCTCCAACCTTCATAAGAGGAATCATCACCGTCTGGAACGGAATGACCATGGCTGACACAAAGATGACAAATAAGATTTTGCTGAACTTCCCTGGCGTACGTACCATTTTCCACGCTGCCATGGAGCTGATGATCACTAATCCAATGTTGCTGAATACAGTGATGACCAAGGAGTTCCAGAATGCACGGGGGAAGTTGATGATCTCCCACACCTTAGCATAGTTAGAAAACATAAATTCCTTAGGCCACGCCGCCGCATCAATCAAGATTGCAGCGAATGGTTTCACCGAGTTGACCAGTACAAAGTAGAAAGGGATAAGGAAAATGAGCCCGATGACAATCCCGATGATCTCTAATACAAATGTTCTCTTCGTATAGCGATTGCCCATTACGCCTGAACCTCCTTCTTCTTCGTCACCATCACCTGAATCGTCGTAAACACTGCCACTACCACAAAGAACAGAATCGACTTCGCTGTTCCCAGGCCATAACGGTTGTTTTGGAACGCTTCTTGATAAATATTGATCGCTACAGATTGCGTAGAATTGAATGGTCCCCCGCCTGTTAACGAGATATTTAAATCGAATATCTTAAAGGCCATTGAAATCGTCAAGAAGAAACAAATCGTGAATGCGGGTAGAATCAACGGAATGATAATCTTCGTCAACAATGTCCAGTTTGATGCCCCATCTATCCTCGCTGCTTCCAAAAGTGAATTGTCCACCCCTTGCAATGCCGCAACATAGATGACCATCATATAACCACTGATCTGCCATGCAAACACGATGACAATCCCCCAGAATGCCGTCGTCTCATCACCAAGCCAAGGCATTTTAAAGAATCCTATATCCGTCATATTCCCGAGTGATGCAAACCCTTTCACAAAAATGAACTGCCAGATGAACCCGAGTAACAGTCCACCGATCACGTTCGGAATAAAAAACACTGTCCGTAAAATATTACGGGTTTTCAATGCCGCGTTTAACAGTAACGCAAATCCAAAACCTATTAAGTTACTAATAATCACAGCCGCAAACATAAACTTCGTCGTAAACATAAAAGAATTAAAGAACGTCTTATCATCCGTAAAGATCTTCTTATAATTCTCAAACCCAACCCACTCAACAACCGAGCTGACACCATTCCATGAAGTAAAGGAATAATACACTCCCATCAAGAACGGAAGAATCTGAATTACTAAGAAAAATAAAAGTGCCGGTCCAACAAAGGCAGCATACGTCAGCAAGCTCTTATACTTAAACTTCTTCTTCGTCACTGCTTTCATTTGTACGTCTGGGCTTACTGGTCCAGTCTGAATCTTTGGTTCCACCCGTATCACCACCCTAACTGTGTAATCGCTTTCTTTCATTATAATGGCAGCGCTTTCTTTAATAGGGGAACTCAATTGACTAAGAAGGTGCAAAATTTTGACTAGATGGGTTTGTTTGGGGGTGGTGGTGGGTAAATGAAAAGATTGGGTTTCTTTCGTTTGGTTAGGTGAACGTAAGGTGCAATACGTTTTTGAAAATAAAATGCTGGAATTAAAAATAAAAATGGAGATTTTGAAAATAAAATCGTGGAATTGAAAATAAATGGTCCAGTTTTGAAAATATATTGGTCTTAATCGAAAGTAAATGGACCTAAGTCGATTAGATAAACGTTAATAATGTTGAAAATGATGCTAAATAGATGACTTTTCATAATTAAACAATAAAAAAGACTCCCTCTAATGAGAAAGTCTATCGTATGTAAGTTGGAGCGGGTGAAGGGAATCGAACCCTCATCATCAGCTTGGAAGGCTGAGGTTTTACCACTAAACTACACCCGCGTATGGTACCGGTGGCCGGGATCGAACCGGCACTCCAGAGGAACACGATTTTGAGTCGTGCTTGAAGTTTCATTAGTTTATTCATCATTGAGAAACCGTGATATTACCGTATATTCCAACGTTAATTGTGGTTTTCCCTCCGTCGCTATTCATACGATTAACGAACAATATTCATTATAGTAGTAAACCTTCCTTTTTGCAAGCCCAAATATTTATAAAAAATAACCCCCTCTTTTCAGAAGGGATTATAAGATAGGTAAAATCCATGTTGCTAAAACGATTACCAATATAATTGGTATATAGAACATTCTTAAGGTAATTGAAAAACACACCTTAAACCATGAATTAATCTCATTTTTATAACCGGAAGTGTCCATTGAATAATCTGTATCTTCTTTAACTCTTACTTTATCGTATAGCTTCCTAAACAATTTCTCTTGGTGAAGAAAATAACCATCTAAAAACCAAAAAATGATTGTTGGAATGAGTGCTATAACTACGTATTTCTCGTCCATATCTTTAGCATTGGCAAATGCTAATATTCCAACTACAAGGGTTACTGACCAACCTTTAAGGAAAAAGGAATTAGAAGCCATTCTAGTTATAGCTTGTTGGATAAATTCTAAGTGCTTAATTTTATGTTCTTCCAATTACTATGCACTCCTTTCAAATGGTTCCTTCCCTGCAACCCAATCAGCTAAGTCTACATACTTATCGGGGTTATCTTGAATCCAGATTTTAGTACGTTGACTTTTATCATTCCCTCTTACACCATATGAGTATAACCCTAAATATTCTTGTCCTTCGTATTTTTCTGAATTACTAATACCTTTTGTTATCGGCATTACTGCAATTTTTCCAATTCGAGAATCGAAATAACCAATTTCCCAAGGGACCCACCTAGAGTCTGGTGAAGATTCAGAATGTGCTACCAACATAGTCTTACAATTATTCATTCTATTCCTTAATCGATTAGCAGTGTATTTACTTACTTGGGTTCGGTCTAATTCCGGGTCATCTATCCAATCCACATAAACACGCAAAGAGTAGATTTTTTCGATAAATAGTTTTAAACCGTGAATAACTTCAGCGTCACGAAAGCTATGAGAAATAAAAATATCATATTTTTTGTTAATATCAAAATTTGCTGAAGCATGCTTAAGTATCTCGCTACTACTTTCAAAAATACTGCTTTTACTCTTTTGTGCTAGTTCTTTCAATTCACTTTCATTAAATTTCATTGCCATATGGATTACCCCCTTTTAATAGACCCATTCCCCTGGTCAAGTTCATTAACCTTCATATTCTTTAATCATAAAAAATTGAACGTTTGATTTCACAAGAACTAAGTCATCAGAAAGAGGAAGTACAGGGCTATCTCCCCCATCTTCAAACTTGTTCTTAATTTTATTTCTTGCACGAATTAAAGATGTTTCTTCAACAATATGTCCGATTTCCCCTCTTATCAGATGAAAAGTTACTTCATATTTGTTCATAATAAATCTCCTCCTCTATTACCTATGATTCTAGTATATTACAATTGGAATAAATTTCATAACAATTAATTACCTACACATAGGAGTAATTATCTATATATGCTTATTTAGTCTTCAAAAGGCATACCGTCTTTCATAAATATATCTTCTGGTTCAATGTCTACTGTCGCCGTTTTCTCATCTTCCCACATTGCATATTCAGGGAATACAATTCTAATTTCATCTACTATTCCCTCTCCATTGGTACTGGCTAAGATAAGATATTGTCCATCTACTTCTGTTTCAAAAGGAAAATAAGAGAACGTTTCTTTACCATCTTCTTTATTTCCAATGTGTATATACCCGTCATCCACAGCCATTGTTCTGAGTCTAATTATTCCATTCTTCACATTAGTTTTCATATCCTTAAAACTCCTTTTTCATTTGTTATTGTCTTTCTACTATTCATTGGAACAAGCTTTAGTTCTTTGTGACAAACATATTGTATTTTTATTAAATACTTTAGAAATAACCCTTTTCTTATTCATAATTTTTGTAAACAATCTTTATTATTACTAGTCTTTGTTTATAATAGAGGGGTTTATCCCCTCATATTTATATTGTTAATTAGTTCTTGTTTATGGTTCTAGTTAAGTAGTAAGCCTTCCCACAACCTTATAGGAAGTTTTCCCTCAACCGAAGCACAAGATTTCCTACAAACCCTGTCACCAGTTTTCCTACAATGCACAACATTTCCCATAACCTTCTTAAACATCATAAGTAAAACCAGATTCGAGAGGTTCAAACTTCCCGTTAAAAATTGTAATTTGTGAGATAGGTTGTACTACATAAACAGAATTACTATAAGCCCGCCCTTTAACAAACTTACGCGTTATTAACGGCTTACCGTTCACCCTTACGTTAAGTAGGATATTCAAATGCTTGTTTAACGTCTTTGTATCCATTCCCGTACGTTCTGCCAATTGACGTTGTGTAGGGTAACATTCCCCCTTCTCGTCCATATAAGACGCAATAGCCGTTAATATGCCTGCTTTATAGATTCCTAATCTTTGTGAGAGTCCACTCTTATAGAATGTCAAGTGAACCTTCATAAATACGTCCTTTTCCTCAACTGTTTGAATTGCCATAACTAGATAACTCCCTTTCTTATTTATTAATAGATTATTCTTTTATATCGCGTCCCGAACACTTTTAACTTGATTTCTTAACTCTTGGGCTACTTCTGATTCAGTTAACAAGAAACCGACTTGAATCATATTCATTTTTGAAACAAGTATATTTACTTCTCCTTCGAGTTCCTCTGCACCAAACAAACTGAATAATTCTGCCTCTGCTACTTCATATAATTCTGCTACTTTACAAATGCTGGTATAACCTTCGCTTGGTGAATTAATTATTTCGTTAACATTACCTTTCACGTTTGCCCTTTGAAGCATTTCTTCCTTTGCTTGGCGTTGTAATTCCTCATTTCCTAAAATCTCCATTGGTGTGTATTTTTCGATAACTTTTGTCATTGTAATTCCTCCTATGTTTTGATTGATTATTAGTTGTGGTAAACGGTAGTAATTCGTGACTTAATTTTGTTGACCGTTACATATGTATATTGGGTATTAAACATTCGATTTGTGACATGGTTCAGAAAAAAAGTTTTAGCTGCGTCAATTTACATAGAAGAAATGGTTACATTCGAAGGTTTATTTTTGTTAGAAAATTATTTTTTGTGGTAATGCGATATTGTAACACCCACGACTTTAAAATTAGTGCATATTTGTTCTGCAGGCTTGTTCAGTGGCAGGGCTACCCCCTTCACCCATGCCGTACCCCTATGTTCATTTTTGAATAATATTTTTAAACCTTTACCAATGTACGAATTTACATAAAAACATACATTCATATCACCTATTCTATTGAGTTCATTTACATTATCGTGATACAATAGGTTTATCAAATAAAAACGTACATTCATTTCATTGATATTAAAGGGTTTAAGGAAGGTGTAATAAATGAATCAAGTTAAGGACGTTCAACCTATTCGAAGTAAAGAGTTAATAGAAGATATGAAGTGGAGTTTAAAGAAGTGGTGCGGTGAACGTGACTACATTCTATTCTTGTTAGGGATAAACACGGGCTTACGTGTAGGGGATTTGTTGAAGCTGAAAGTATCAGACGTTCGCCGTAAGAAGCGTATAGTTATCCATGAGGGCAAAACAAAGAAGCCACGCACGATTAACCTATCCAACGTGTACGACGAAGTACAAGGTTATATAAAGAACGTAGATAGTGAATGGTTGTTCCCTTCTCGTAAAGGAGATAAGCCTATAACAACTACGCAAGCATATAGGCAACTTAACAAGGCGGGGAATATGGTAGATATAGAGGAAGGCATAGGAACTCATACAATGAGGAAGACCTTTGGCTATTGGTTCTATAAGCAGACTAAGGACGTTGCCAAACTACAAACTATCCTTAACCACTCACACCCCGAAATAACGTTAAGATACATTGGAATAACTGACGAGGAAATAGAAGAAGATTTGAATAACTTTGTATTGTAAAGGCGAAAACACTGGCTTAATAAAGTCGGTGTTTTTTATTATGTGTTATTTGATTCCAGATACAAATAGAAGTAAACCGTTAATTTTGTCACACCTTACTAGACGTTATTCCCCTCGAATGTAACCCTACCCCTTAAGCGTCAAGTGTTTAACCTTTACATGTAACAAAGAGAATATATTGATAGTGTTACGCTTAGGGTACGATTTATGTAGTTTGCACATTGTCTCAAAGTCATTTCGTTTTGTAATTTTCCTTGTACATAACTAGACGGCCCTTCTGTACTTTATCCTTAGTTAACAACTCCATAGTAAGATTAAAAAAAATAAAAATAATAAAGATAAATAAAAGGGTTTTTTCTTTTCTCTAGCAATTAACTAGTAGGAAAGGAGGGAACCCTTATGAAAATACACATTAAGAAAGGGGATAACGAATATACGATAGAACTTAGCGGGAAATTCATTTTGTCCATTGGAACTCTGATTACGATAATCATAGCCATTTAGTACATATCGTTAACCCGCGTAGGAGGGAAGAAAAGTCCCTTCTACGCTTTCTTTGTTTAGTCTTACCACAATCTTAATTACCTTTAGGACTTATCCCCCTCGGAAGCTATTTTTGTTAAAATAAAGCCTTATATATCAAGGGTTCCCGCCCCCTAAAACTGTGGTTATTTACCTCTTTTACTATTTACTTTTCTATATGATTCTTTCCTTGCTTGTTCTCTACAAATTTTCCTGCAATATCTCGTACCTCTTGAAGCTGGCTTAAAGGATTGCCCGCAGCGTTTACACGGCTTATGTGAGAAGTTAACAATGTCTTTCTTCTCGGTCTTCTGCTTTGGGTCTACATACGCATTGAAATACTCACATTGTATATCTTCTTCTGGGAACTTATGCCCGCGGTAAGTGAATCCAGATACTAACGGACATTCTGTATCCCTAATCAGACACATACCATCTTTATAATTTGCACAATCATTCTTTACTTTCTGTTTTCTGTTCATTTCATTTCATCCCCTTTTTACTTTGATAAAATAAATAAAGACATGAACCTTAAGTTCACGCCCTCAAATTGAAAAAAATATTCAAATACCTATTTCATATCCCCTAGCCGTTATCCGTAAAGAGTAACGGCATATGTAAAAAGAAAAGACGGCTACACCCGAAGGCTTTATTTTGCCGTCCTCTTGTATACCTTGTTATGTGCTTCTTGCATTTTACGGGGGCTTGACGCTTTCCCCGTTGCCTTTTGTTTAGGTGCTGATGATTTCCTCTTAGCCATTACTTATCTTCTTCCTTGATTTCATTTGGATTTACTTTTACTTCCTTTTCCCGTTGGGTAGAATCTTCATTGTAGCCGTTCATTAGCTTCTCAATAGGAGATAGTTCCCGTTTGGTCTTATCGTCCTTCTGAATCGCTTCTACCTCTTGTCCTTCCTCCAGGTGCTTCTTTTCAGTCTCGCCGTATCCGTTCATCATCATTTCTACTGCTGATAGTTTACGTTCCATTATGCTTCCTCTCCTTCACATGTTTTACAATCTGCCGTGTAGAACTCTTTACCTTTCTTCTCGGTGAAGTCCTCTTTTAACTTAATCTCTCCACAACCATCACATACCTTAGATACAAGTTTATTAGTCGATTCGTGTACATACATAACTACTTTACGCATTACCTAACAACTCCCTTTCAATAGTTCTGTTTTGATACTTTCTAAGGAGTCCATATTCTCCACACTACGAATTTGTTTAATAAAGAGGGCGATAGCCTTATCTTGTTCCGCCCGTATCTTCTTACCGCGTTTAAATACTTCCTCGACGTTCATGTTCATGCTTCCTCCTTTAAGTATCCAATTCTTATTTGTTCTTTTCTCGATAGTTCGCTAATATGATAGGTCGTTACTGGTGACGGCTTCCCGTCGTTTAGTCGGTGTCCATTCCAATAACGAATAACCCCGCCTTGTTCATTCTCTACACTTTCGATTCTCTTACGTTCTTTCATTCCTACCGATTGAACTAAGTTATATTCGACTTGGTGACGGTGTGCGATTTGCTTCCAACCTAGACCGTCCTCTATGTCCTCGATAATGCTTTCTTTTAATTGGTCTGATACTGCATACTTTTCTGTCTTCTCTACTCTATTTAACTTCTCCATTGTGTAAGCCCTCCATTAAAGAATGCTTTGAAATGCCGTGAATACGAATACGATAAACGCCAATAAGTCTAATCCTTCTAAACTGCTTTTACTTCTTTCCATGTCCCCGTGTCCTCGCTTTCCTATAAGTCCAATGTTTAACGGGGGATTAATGTTCGCCCTTCCCCCGTCCTTAAAGTGCCTTCTCTAATTACAAAAATAAGGGAGTGAACTTATTTCTTGAATTTGTCATTGTTCTTCTCGATTTGGAAGTTTAACTTTCCTTCCATGTAAGCGTCCCTATGTTCTTCGGGTGTAATAGCTGGATTGTATCGCCCGTCTACTTGGTGGCGTTGAGTGAATAGAATCTTATGAGTTTCTCTAGGGTCAATCCCTCGTAGTCCTACGCGTTGTTCAATGTTTCGGAACGTTCTCCAATATTCGCGGTCAAACTCTGCATGTTTCTCCTTATACTCGATAACCGTTTCTAGGTATTCGATTTTAGCTTTATTCATACGGTCAAATAGTTCTTTGAAGTCCTCTCCTTTATCGGCTACAAACTGCCTACGTTCTTTTTCTACGTCTGCCTTTGCCTTTTCTAGTTCGGAAGCTACCGCCGAATCAATAAGCCCTAATTGTTCTTGTACGTCCTTCATTTCATTTCGTACTTTTTCAAGGTCGCTGCCTAACTTCTTATTTGGTTCTCCGCCTTGGAGAATAGCCCTATTGAAGTCGTCCTGCTTCTCTTGGTACAAAAGGTTAGCGTCCTCTTGTAATTGTCCTAACTTGCTTTCTAGCTTCTCTCTACGCTTCTCCGCGTTGTCTATTAGTTTGTTTACCTTCTTAATAGTGTCGCCTTTAAATAGATTCATTGATAAATTCCCCTCTCGATTGTTGTATATATTTATTTAAGATTACTTAACTCGTTTAATTGTTCTGTCCGCGTCTGCTACCGTTTCCCCTAGTCGCTTCTTAATCTCGTCTAAGCGTTCCTTAGAAATTGGTGAATCTGACACCTTGCGTTCCTCTGTTACAACTTCCTGTTTTTCTGGTGCTAGTAAGCCGTGAATCTTTGCATATAGTTCCATGTGTTTGTAGCTTCCAGACTGCATTTTCTCGGATAGCTTAGAATAAAACTTAGGTAAATCATTTGTAGACATTTCCTTTTGAAAGTCTGCATGTAATTGTTTACCGTGGTCGCTATTCTTCCACAATGAAAGAGTCTTTCTATTAATGCCATGTGATTCGGCTACTTGTTGCATTGTCTCTCCTGCAACCGAACGCCCGAATAAATCCTCTAGGATTCTCTTTTGTCTGTCGTTCAACCTCGCGTCTCTCTTCATTCTTCATCAAACTTCCCTTCGTCGTGTTCTACAATCAATTGAATCGAGGCTAATTGAATGTCTGTTACTTTGTATTGTCTTAACCCTCTTAGGATTCTAATTTCATTTAATCGTGATAGCCCGCGTTCTTCCCGTTCAATCATGGCGATAGTGTTATGATAAATTCCCGTTATTTCTGCCAACTCTTGTATAGATAAATTCTTCATTTGTCTAGCCATTCGTATAACTTTCCCACGTAGCTTAAAATCGACTTCTCCCATCTTCTCAACTCCTTTATTAAGTGATTTAATCAATTCTTTTTGTTACCTATTAATGTAAAAAAATAGAGGGGGAACCGAACGCCCCGCCATTAAATGAAACTTGGTCTAAGTAAGGAACTAACCGAATTAAAAGTTCCTACCTATTAGCATTGTAGAAGCCCTTTTTACAAGTGTGATTATCATAGTTCATATTTTCTTCACAAATTAAGTAACGGCTTGCTTCACTTTTAGTTGTGAATTCCTTCTCGCTTTGTGACCTGAACCAACAAAAAAAAATCCCCGAATCCAATATAGGAAACGGGGTTTTCTTCGCAGAAAGGAGAATTTCTAAATGACAATAAAACAAGTTGATTGTACAAATCCATATACAAATAAATGTTCTCACCACGCCCAGGGCAGGGACAGACAGTAAGGACGTTCATTCATTGGACTTATAAGAAAGCGACGGGAATCTTGTCCCCGCCGGAGAAGGTTAGGATTATCTTTTATATTGTATACGAATATATTAACGTTTAAGGCGTTTTATCGTTACTAACGTTATTAGCGTTATATGAAGAACTAAAGTTCTTAATTAACTCACTACGTTCGTTAATTCATTTTGTATATTAACTAATAGAAATATCTTTCTATTACTTAATACATAATTGTAAACCTTAATACAAGTAGTGCTTAATAACTTTTTTATATCTAATTCAACAAAACGCTATAAGCCTTGTCCCCCAAGGGATTCGGCCGATATTTTTTTACTTGTGGACATAAAATAACCCTACCCGTGTCCCGCCTGTAGGTCTTTGGTTCATAATCTGATTGTGCTTAATAAACTCTAAAAAGACCGTCATATCAACATCCTTTAGCGTAGTAAATCACAATGTGTCTTTAACACACTAAAGACCCTTGATATAGCTGGATTCTTTACTCTTTACTTGCACAACGTAAATATCTGTTTAAAGAACGTGTTTACCAGTCACTTCATAGTACATTTTTTTAATATCGATAGATTCGCTATTCCCCTTTCTTATTTCTTCTTCGAAACGGACTTGAAACTCTATAAAAGGTGATATGTCATATGTTTCATTATCAATTCGTTTAAATAACCCCTTCTCTACCATTTCGTTAATCGTGTCCATAGTTTCCGTTTTATCACGTTTAAACAATCGCGATATTTCTGAAACGTTAAGGTTAGTTACTCTCAATCTATGCTTAGACATAAAAAATCCCCCTAAAATAAGAAATGAATTACATAACTATCATAGGGGAAAACATATAAATGTCAATATATACCAATTATCGTATTACGGGTATGAGTATCATTCCTCTTCCTTTTCATTAGGAACAAACGTCATATCTTTAAATTGTGCTTTAATATCATCAAGTTCCTTTCTTCTCTGTTCCTCTACTATGTCTGGATAAGTATTACCTTGTTTCTTTGCTTTCTTCATCCACCTATTGATTTGTATTCTTGCCAGCCCACGACTTGATATTCTCTTTACGGGTTTCACCATAGAGTATAGATGGGAATTATCAAATTTCGTATCTACATTCACTTTATAGTAATCGTTAAAAAAATCATGAGTAACGATAAACGCCTTTTCGACTTCATTTCTTAATCCAATATCAACTAATAGTTCTCCTTCATCACTTTTTTCTAATGTAACCAAGGGTTTAGAAAGGTGAATCTGTTTCTCTTTGGTTTTGACTAGCAAGTACGTTCTAAGTGCAATTCCCTTTCCAAAGTTCTTCACATTTACCCTTATCAACCGTTGTTCTTCCTTACTAATCCTTTTATCTCTTACATTTGTTATTACTAGTCTCGGAGAATCAATGGCTTGTAAATTCTTTTTAGCAAAAAGAACAGTACCTGTAGTGACCATTAACAAAATTACATTTATTATTATTGAAGCAAGATTAAAGATTTGGTTAGTATCCATCTGAACTTCCACCTACTCAATTTTTTTGTCTATTATTATTGTAATCGGTAATCTCATAGATTACAAAGTATGGTAATATTATCCTTTAAACTACACTATTAATTAAGAGGTGATGTCATGAAATTGAAAGGCTTAATAATTGCAGGCACTAAGGGGAGATATGGCAAACAACGAATAACAATAAACGTATACTTTCAGGGGATTAAGGGAGAAGAATATATAGCCTTTGCAAATTCTAAAGACGATGTAGTTATTGAACGTGGGAGAACACAGATAAATGCTATTAAAAAAGCCAGGCAAAAAGCAACTCGAAAACAGGAGTATGTTATCAATCAACGCAAGTCGAAAAATAAAAGAACCTAGTTGTAATGACTTAGGTTCTATTACTTATTTATGTATAACTTTACTCTAGGTTGGTATTTTAATTTTCCCAAGATTCCTTTGATACTCATATGTGTGGAACAAGAAGTTTACCACTGTTTTAGCAGAATTAACTACTAATAAGGCATGGTGAAGACTTGGGTTTATTTTTCGTGCGTGCATGTCACCACTAAGATTTCTTACCTCGTTTAGCCCATGAACAACTTTTATAAGACCGCTTATGACTTCTTTTAAAGGTTTATGTAGTTCTTGATTGCTAGGGTCTAAATTCAAGTGATTTCTTACTTCTCTAAAAAGGTCCGGTAATTGAGGTTTAGTATCAACTTCTTTTCCTTCAATATTAAAAATTATTTCCTTACATACACCTTCAATCAGAGACCTTGCAGAAGTTAATGCACCTGAATAATCCCCTTTGTTAACTCTATCTTCACATTTACTAATGTCTTCAAGGATATGATTGTAGCTTAGTTCTTTAGGGATTTCGCAATCAATATGAATAATTTGAACTTCTATTTCCTCCATTTCTAAAATATCTATAAAAGAGTTAAATTGTGTAGATATATATCCTAAATTATCAGCGTAATTGCTATTATAATCGTAAGATAAGTCTTGTATATATTCTTCTACTGTTCTACAATTCTTAATTATTGAAGGAACTTCTATGTCTTGTTCCTTACATAATCTCATTATTACTAACCTGGATTGTTTGTAATCATCATCACTCAAATACTTATTATAATCATCGATATCGTATTGATTATTCTCCACAAAATCATCATATGTTTTTCTTAAAGCTAATTTGCAATTTTCTAATTGTGAAACCGTTGCATTTCCCAAAACTATCCCCCCTAATTGTTGTTATATCTATATCTTACTTCAAATCCTTGGAAATAAAAACAAGACACCTCAAAGGGTGTCCTGAATAATTAATTTTTTCTATTGTTTTTCTTACTTGCTTTTGATTGCTTTTTCTTCACACGTTTTTTATTTTTTCTTTTTTTAGTTTTTATATCCTGACTTTCTAAATCTTTATATTGGTCTACAATACGCTTGGGTGTCATACCTCTCTTTTCATAATAAATTTCATCAAAAAAATTTGAGAAATCCGGGTCAAAACCAAAAACCTTACTTTCGCTTATATCTAAGGATTTAAAACTTCCATTTTCCAAGAAGTACCCCAATATTTCTAGTTCATCTGATGTAATAAAATTCTCATGAAATTCTTCTCTCTCATATAAATATTGAATAAAGGTTTTGGCAGTTCCATTTATATAAACGATACCATCTAAAGCCGTTTCTAAATCATGTAAACAACAAGCCCAAGGGTAGGGTTCTTCTTCAGGCTTTTCAAGTAGGTACGATAGGTTAGAGGACAAAATCCCAAAATTCTCTGCAGTAACGACAATAATAAATATCTTCTTTATTTCGTTTCTTGATAATTTAACTATTTCATTACCATTTGAATCATATAATGTTGTAACTTCATTTTCTAATATCAAATTCTTCAAATTTAAGCCTTGGTCATATCCTTTTTGAATTCCTCCGTCACTATTAAAATCTCTTTTAATCCTAATATATGCTTTATCCGGGTCTCTAAAAGGTTCTTTCATCTTAGATGCTTTAACTTCAATAATAAATATGGTGTCTCTATATTGAATTAATAAATCATGTTCATTCTCTGATTTTTCATTTTCATAGACAGAAGTATAATAATTAGCTGCGTCTTTAAAGAATCGCCTGAATATTTCTAACGTCTTTTTTTCCGTTTGCTTATCTCTATTTCTATAAAACCTCTCCCTATGTTCACTATCTTCCATTAATAAGGTGAGTTGTATTTGAATAGCATGTATAATTTGTTTATATTGTGGGACAAACAAGATTTCTTCTGATTTTGCCCACATTGGAGAAGCTTCAAAAGGATTAAGTTCTGTGTAGTAAAAAAAAGGACCTTCTTCTCTATTCATAGAAAATATCTTGACAAAACTATTTGCTACTTCTTCACCAAATTGAATCTTTAAGTCTTCAATCTTTATTTGATGAACTATATGCCTCTCCTTTCTCAAACTGTTTAAATAGGGAAGATGAAGTTCTTCCTTAGCTTGTTCGAACGACACTTTTTGTTCTTTCATGTAATTAAAAAATTGTTCTCTCTCTTCAATAACCTTAGCATGTAGGTGAAAAGAATCATCTAATCCCTTTTGAAGATACTTCTGAATAAATTTAAATATTTCCACAAGTTGATTTATCCTTATCCCAATTTTTTCTCGAATAAATTCATCAAATGGAGTAAACCAATCCTTTATTCGTTCTATATCTTGTTCTTCATATGTTAAGGAGTTTGTATTAAAATAATTTAAAAATACTGGCAAGCTTACTTTTCTTGACTCGAACGATTGTTCATCTAGTTCTTGTCCCTCCCCAGGGAGAAACAACTCTGCATATGAATCAGTAATTTCATTTAGAAGGTTTTTTATTTTCTCCATAGGCGGATTTTCTCGTTCGGATAATTTGCTTAAATCTTTTGTTGATAACAATAAACCCATTAAAAATAAGTATTGTTTAAATGGAGAACTTAATTCCGTTTTAGTAAAGATGCTTTCGTGAATATCATTTGTAACACCGAATTCATTGGCTACTATACCTACCAAGTTCTCTGTATCTACTCTACTTAAAATTTCCTTCAAGTTACTTATCTTTTCTTCCAACCTATCATACACTTTAGTACTAATATCAAACACCCTCCTATGTCCTAAGGACCGAACAGAATATGGTAATAATTATACTAAAGATTTATTAATAGGTGTTGACTTTAAGGTCTTCCTAAATCTGAATTAATCAGATTGCTTAGGAAACGTTGGTCAAAAGAATGACTACCTTGTAAAGCACTTAAAAAATAATAAGTGCTTAAAGCAGCCGTTCTTTAATTCCTGAATTGAACCGAGTTGTTGAGGGTTCCGCAGTATCACCTTGTTTGAACGTCTGGATTTCTCCAACAACGAACTTTCTACACATAAAGCTAGTCCTATGTGCGTTTGTCTATTCGTTGCTACCCGCACCGCAGTACGCCTAGCTACCAAACCGAACCGTTTATGGTCGTTCTCACCTAGTAACCACAAGCAAACAAGGAAAGCTTTTAGTGTGGCTACGATAGAATTTATCTGCAACGGCTTCTATCTGAACCTTTCAAGGTTATATTAACGTCGTATTAGTCGGCACTCCACGACGCGGAATCCTGCATAGCTGCTAAAAAAGTCATTACTTAATAAGCCTTGCACATACTAATTTTTTTCGTTAATATATGTAAGTAGCTAAACGGTTTATCCGTATTTAGTTCTAGTGAGTTTTGAGGTCACGCGTTGCAACGCGTGGCTTTTTCTTTTATCTTCTTTTCTTTAACACCTTCAAAGGTGAAAAATCCTTATGTCTCTCCCTTACATCATTTCCGAATAAGTTTACATAGGTCTTAACAATTTCCATGCTTGTATGCCCTAGAATGGTCTGCAATTCAAAGATATTAGCCCCTTGTTGAACACTTAGCTTTGCGAACGTATGTCGGAATGTATGAGGACTACAACGAACGTCTTTTATTTTGGCTTTCACCCCGTATATGTCGATTCGTTGTTGTACTGACCTTCTTAACAAAGGTGTACCGTCAATAGTTACAAATAAAGCGTCACATTCGACTAATCCCCTAATCGAGATATACTTTTTTAACTGCTTCTTCATTTCGCTTTGAATGGGTACTAGCCTTTCTCTGTACGTCTTAGCGTTCCTTATCCTCAATAGACTATCTTCCCATTGAATATCGGCTAGTGATAGCCCTACAAGTTCATTTACACGTATCCCCGTTTCAAGGAAAACCATCATTATTGTATAGTCACGAACTCCCGTAAACGTCGTTAAATCTGGTTGATTAAACAATGTATTTAATTGTTCTTTTGAGAACGTTGGAATAACGTGTTTCCTATCTTTCAATAACGTGATGTTTTCCATTGGATTCTTTGGAATGTGTTTCTTCTTGTAAAGGAAGTTGAAGAACGACCGTAGACCACGCAAACGGGTATTAATTGAAACAATCTTTATACCCTTGTATATACGCATATAACGGATTACATTCTCTTGGATATGTTCTTCCGTAACGTTATAAGGCTTCATTTCCTTTGTATCAATGTCCTGTTCCTCTAACTGATTCAGAAACGCTTGTATTTCATTCTGATAAAATTTGATTGTAAACGGTCTAAGATTACGTAAATCACAATCATCAAGAAAGAGTTGTAACGCTTCTTTAAATGTTTCTGCATACGACCTCTCACTTTTTCGGACAATTGATAATTCACGGTCATTTAAGTTGTTTTTACGTCTAGTCATATGTAACCTCCCTTCGAACCTATACACACGATTAATTCACACGATTAGAGACGAAAGGAAAACACTTAAAACTAACGTTTTTAAAACACAAAAAAACGCTTCCCACAATGTGAGAAACGTCGATATTACTGCATATTCATGGTTAATTAATGATTTAAACCTAAGAAAAAACGATACCGGTGGCCGGGTTCGAACCGGCACTCCAGAGGAACACGATTTTGAGTCGTGCGCGTCTGCCAATTCCGCCACACCGGCATTACATTTGGAGGCGGCAACCGGATTTGAACCGGTGATCAGGGTTTTGCAGACCCATGCCTTACCACTTGGCTATGCCGCCTTAATATTGGAGCGGAAGACGGGATTCGAACCCGCGACCCCCACCTTGGCAAGGTGGTGTTCTACCACTGAACTACTTCCGCACTACTGGGCTAGCTGGATTCGAACCAACGCATGTCGCAGTCAAAGTGCGATGCCTTACCGCTTGGCTATAGCCCACTGATAGTATATGTCACGGAAATGAAAATGTGACTTTTATGGGGCGACTGATGGGAATCGAACCCACGAATGCCTGAACCACAATCAGGTGCGTTAACCACTTCGCCACAATCGCCATAATGAAATTGGCAGGGGTAGTAGGAATCGAACCCACACCAAAGGTTTTGGAGACCTTCGTTCTACCTTTAAACTATACCCCTAAAATAAATGGTGGAGGGGGGCAGATTCGAACTGCCGAACCCGAAGGAGCGGATTTACAGTCCGCCGCGTTTAGCCACTTCGCTACCCCTCCACATATTAAATCACTCGAGTGGTGCCGGCAAGAGGACTTGAACCCCCAACCTACTGATTACAAGTCAGTTGCTCTACCAGTTGAGCTACACCGGCATCAAGAATAGTGATAAATGGTGGCTCAGGACGGAATCGAACCGCCGACACATGGATTTTCAGTCCATTGCTCTACCAACTGAGCTACTGAGCCACTATGTAAAAATAAAATGGCGGTCCGGACGGGACTCGAACCCGCGACCTCCTGCGTGACAGGCAGGCATTCTAACCAACTGAACTACCGGACCAAAGCTTTTTGCGTTAGCAAAATAGGTTTCATTACCTTGACGACAGTCAAAATAACTATCCATGCGTGACTCATCAAGGATTATTCTATCCTAAGTCAAAAATGGTATTGCGGGGACAGGATTTGAACCTGCGACCTTCGGGTTATGAGCCCGACGAGCTACCGAACTGCTCCACCCCGCGACGATATAAGTGTAACTTAACACTTGTAGATTAAAGAGATTATTTTACTTCGCTTACGCTTCGTAAAAAATCATGGATGGTTATTTTGCTTTCGCAAAAAAACTTGGTGGAGGATGACGGGATCGAACCGCCGACCCTCTGCTTGTAAGGCAGATGCTCTCCCAGCTGAGCTAATCCTCCAATATAATGATTGTATTGTTTTCACTTTCGAATAAAAAGTGTTGGTGACCCATACGGGATTCGAACCCGTGTTACCGCCGTGAAAGGGCGGTGTCTTAACCGCTTGACCAATGGGCCTTGATAAGAAGAAATGTTATGGCGGAGAGCAAGGGATTTGAACCCTTGAGACAGCATTAACCGCCTACACGATTTCCAATCGTGCTCCTTCGGCCACTCGGACAGCTCTCCATATGATGGCTCCGCAGGCAAGATTCGAACTTGCGACCGATCGGTTAACAGCCGATAGCTCTACCACTGAGCTACTGCGGAACGATATGCCTGGCGACGTCCTACTCTCACAGGGGGAGATCCCCCAACTACCATCGGCGCTGAAGAGCTTAACTTCCGTGTTCGGCATGGGAACGGGTGTGACCTCTTCGCCATAGTCACCAGACTATTTCTTGTCTCTTTTTTTAAGGACAAGTACTATTATATCGCGTAGATATATTTTTTCAAGGTTTTTTTATATTTTCATATAAAATTTATTCCCTGAAAAC